>CAJUBQ010000022.1 GCA_910584595.1 uncultured Eubacterium sp. | reverse complement strand
TTCCTTTTATCATACCGCAAAATTGTCCAAATATCAAGCAGACACTACACTAGTAAAGAAATAACATTAATAAATTAGGATTATTTTGTGTTTGCACAAACGAATAAGTTATTTTAGATCTATGGGAAAATACTTAAGTACGGATTTGGAATGATAGGAGTTGTCGTACGAAGCAAAACACATACAAGATATAGTAGTTAGAACACTACTATATCTTGTTTTTCAGTGCGAGAACCCCATATATTTTCGTTTGCTACCTGAGATTCAAAGTAGTTTTACGCAACAGCAGCTTGGGTTTAATAACGAGATGTTTTTGCAAAAGGATATCTCCGTTTTGATTCTTTTTTTCTTCCAGTTGTTGATCCAGTAACCGGACAGTTTGTGACACAATTCGATTGACATTTTGACCGACTGTTGTAATAGGGAGAATTGCCTGTTCAGAAACAGGTGAATTATCAAATCCGATGATTTCCAATTGTTCCGGGACCTGAAAACCGTTTGTCAGCGCACTGTTTAAAAACAGGTGCGCCATCGTATCATTGCAGACAAAAGCGCCGATTCGTTTATGCGGAAACTTTTTATGTAGTGTTTGGCAGATTTTTGCAAAGCAGTCGTACAGTTTGCGGGAGTCCGTATGGATATCAGTCGGAATTATAAAGCATTGATGTGGGATATCTGCCTGTATGGTCATTTGTTCAAATATTTTGATTCGTGCATAAGCTGGCAGAGAGGGAGCTGTGGCAGTATTAATATGGATTAATGCGTCGCAGCCGTCTTGCAGCAGTCTCTTTATAGCTTGTTTTGTGCCGGATACGTTGTCTGTATCTACACTGGAAATAAATTCGGATTCCCGCTCAATGCCGATTACCGGGAAAGGATATTGGGATAATTCCTTCGAGCTTAGCAGATGGCTAAGGATAATGAGTCCTTCAATGCGGTAGGAAAGCAATTCTGAAATAAAGCTGCGTTCCATTTCCGGAGAGTTGTCGCTTGTAAATACAAGAAATTTGTAAGGACTTTTCGGGTAAATCCGGATAAAAGAATCTATAAGGGCGGTATAAAAATTGTAAAAAAAGTTTGGAGTGATGATACCGATAATACCTGATTTGCCGCTGGAAAGCGCTTTTGCAAATTTATTTTCGGTATAGTCAAGTTTTTTGAGCGCTTCTTCGATCTTTTCTTTTGTTTCATCAGCCAGCGAATCAGGCTGGTTGAAATATCTTGAAATTGTCATTTTAGATAAATTGGTGTAGCTTGCGATATCACCGTAAGTTGTATTTTGCTTTCTCATGGTTAAAAATCCTTTGTATGGCATTTCGGACAGTTTATGCCCTGACGATAGTATAGCATAAATAAAAGAAATGCGGCAACTGAAAAAAACTTTAATAGTTACTTCTATAGAAATTTGTGCATTATCAATAAAAACGATAGGATGGAATTGGTGAAAGTGTCGATATTAACAATTACGTATTGACAAAAATGGATTTTCCATATATGATTTGAATATGTTACCGATAACATTACCGATAACATTATCGATAATGTTATGGAGATCAGGCATCTTATTATCAGGAATTAAATCATGAAAAATGAAAGAAAGAGAGGACAGAGAGAATGAAAATGAACAGCATCAGGAAGAAAAAAATGAGGAAACTGGCAGGTTTGGCATGTGCAGGATTAGCATGTCTGGCGCTGTCTGCATGTGGAAGCGGAGGTGGAAAGGAGCCAAAAGATATTTCTGAAGTGACATTACATATCTTTAACACAAAAGGCGAGATTGCAAGTCAGTTCGAGCAGATGTGTAAGGATTTTACAGCTGAGACAGGTATTCAGGCTGAACCATTTACCGTTGGTTCCGGTGAAGATTCTATGGAACCACTTCGGGCACAGATGACTTCGAAAGAACCTCCGGCGATTTTTAATACGGACTTTCGCGGCCTTCCGGAATGGGAAGAAAGCGGTGCAGCTTTTGACTTAAACGAATCCAAGAATGAAGATTTAAAAAAGATTGTTGACGAGATTCCGGAAAATATGCGGTTAACCTCTGAGGATGGGAAGAAAAGCTATGGGATACCTTATGGGGTAGAAGGGTTTGGATTTATAGTAGATTCCCAAATGCTGACAGACCTTTTTGGGGAAGACGGCGGACAGGTTCTTATGGAGCTTAGAACATGTTCTTATGATGATTTTACGGCATTTTGCGATGCAGTGACAGCTTATATTGATAGCCCGTCTGCTGCAGCAGTAACATTGAATGGTAACGAATATACATTTTTGCCGGAAAAAACAGGGCAGGCTGCAAATCTGAACGGTGTATTTGCGGTGGCAGGCGCAGAAAACTGGACATACGGCAACCATTTGCTGTGCGTACCTACAGCGACATTGGCATCTACACTGAGAGATACACAAGCGCTGACAGATGAGCAGATTCTTAATGCGAAACCGGCATATCAGGCATTTATGCAGGCGCTTGCCTACATGACGGATCACGCGGCAGGTTTAAAAGGAGCAGTAGGGAGAGGACAGGAATTAGTAAACAGTGCAAATTTTGGTTACGACCAGTCCATACAGATGTTGACAGATGGGAATGCGTTGTTTTTACAGCAAGGTAACTGGGCTTCTGCAAATATTGCCAAAATTAATGAGGAAGTATCTAAACGTATCAGTTTTATTCCGTTAAAGCAGCCGATTACAGATGATATGATTCAAAGCGGCATAAGTGTGGCGGATCTGAATGCGTCCATTCCGTTTTCTACAGGAAGCTACTGGCTGATTAATAATAAGATTTCTGATGTGGAAAAAGAAGCGGCGCAGACATTTCTTGCATGGATGATGAAACCGGAAAATGTGCAGAAGTATATTGTGGAATCTTTTGTCGCTATCCCATACAACGCAGATGATACGGTTGAAATTAATGATGCATTGGCAACTTCCATTCAGAGCTATATGTCAGAGGGCAAAGTATATTATAACTGTGTGGAGGCAACGCCAAGTATTTGGGCATCTGATTCAGTTGCAAAACCTTTAATGGAACAGTTTTTAACGAAAGAAGAATGGTCAGAGGATGAAACAGGCGCTTTTGTAGATACGATTCTGCAGGCATGGTTAGATCAAAGAAGTGGAAACTAAGATAAAATCTATTACTGAAAAGGCGGGTGAATTTCAATATGGAAAAATTTTATAGAAGAAGATTTTGGCCGCTCGTGCTGCCAGCGGTTTTATGTTACACACTGGTTCTTGTTATCCCGTTTTTTATCGGCATATTGTATTCTTTTACTTCGTGGCGCGGTACGTATTTTGCAGGCGGGAGTTTGTTTGGGTCTTTTGTAGGATTTGAAAATTATGCAAAAGTGTTCAGCGGCGGAAAATTTGGGTACTCGCTCGTATATACGGCCGGATATGCAGTCATTGCGGTTATTTTGTTAAATGTTATTGCGCTTGGTATGGCTCTTTTAATCAACAGTATTACAAAAGGAGCGGGTGCGCTGCGAACAGTTCTTTTTATGCCGAAGATGCTTGGTGGACTTGCAATGGGATTTGTATGGCAGTTTATTTTTCAGGTAATCTTTACGGATATTTTATTTGGAGAAAAAGGCATTTTCCATGCAGAGTTTTTGACCTATATGACACAGGATCCGAAGAAAGCTCTGTTTGCGCTTGCAATTATGAATACATGGAGTATGGCTGGTTATCTGATGTTAATGTATGTGATCGGACTGAATGCGATTCCGGGGGATGTTTATGAAGCTGCATCTATTGACGGGGCAAATGCATGGCAGACATTTTTCAAAATCAAACTGCCGCTTTTAATGCCATCCATTACGATTTCGTTGTTTTTAGTTATTTCGGATTCATTTAAAATGCTGGATCAAAATGTGGCGCTGACAAATGGAGATTATAATACGAGAATGCTCGCGCTACAGATTTTGCGTACGATTCAGGACAGCAATCCGCCTAATTATGGGGTAGCGCAGGCGCAGGCAGTAATTTTCTTTTTGATCGTAGCAACGATTTCGATCGTGCAGGTATCTGTAACGAGAAGCAAGGAGGTGCAGATGTAAATGGAAAGCAGTATGCGAACAAACAGGATCATCGGCAAAGTGATCGTCTATGCGCTTTTGGTTCTGGCAGCTTTGTTTATTCTTTTGCCGTTATTGTTTTTGGTAATAAATTCTTTTAAAGGGCAGAGTGAGATTGTCCGTAATCCGTTGGCGCTGCCCGAAAGCTGGTCGTTAGGTTATATTAAAAATGCGATTGAAAGCATTCATTTTGGAAAAGCAGTAATGATAACGATTGGGATTACTGTGGGCTCTGTAATTCCTACCGTATTATTTTCTTCTGTTTGTGCATGGATTATTACGCGAAATCATACAAAAGTATCTACTTTTATTTATATGGCTTTTGTTTCAGCAATGCTTGTGCCGTTTCAGGTCATTATGTATCCGCTGATGAATGTGATGGATACGCTTGGATTGAAAAATCAGGTTGGACTTGTTGTGATGTACACGGGGTTTAATATGGCAATGTCAGTATTTTTATACTCCAGTGCAATCAGAAGCGTTCCGGTAGCTTTGGAAGAAGCTGCGTTTATGGATGGTGCGAATGTATTCCAGATCTTTTTCCTGATTGTATTTCCGTTAATTAAATCATCTACGGTTACTGTCATTATCCTGACAGGAATCGGTATCTGGAATGACTATCTGCTGCCGTTTCTGACGCTTGGTACGGCATCAGGGAAGACGTTAGTGCTGGAACTGTATTATGCGAAAATGACAGCCGGACAGTATGGCAGTCCGTGGGAACTCATTTTCCCGGCGGTTCTTGTATGCTGTATTCCTTTGGTAATTGTCTTTTTGTGCCTGCAAAAATATTTTGTGGCTGGTATGACCGAGGGCGCTGTAAAATAGTAATAGGAGGAGAATATAGCTGATGAGACCAGAAATACATTTTACACCTGTCCGTAACTGGATGAATGACCCTGTGGGACTAATCTATTACGAAGGAAACTATCATTTGTTTTATCAATACTTTCCTTATGAAAAGCGGTGGGGCACCATGCATTGGGGACATGCTGTCAGTAAGGACCTGGTTAGCTGGCAGCATCTTCCGATAGCGTTATATCCATCCAGGCAGGAGGATTGTAATGGATGTTTTTCAGGAAGCGCAGCGGAAGATGGTGGAAAAATGTATTTATTTTATACCGGAGTCCGTTATGATAAGATGAACAGGGAAAATATTCATGAGTCAGAAAACGGGTTATTTACTTCCTGTCAGATCGGATTGGTTTCTCAGGATGGATTTACGTTTGATAACCATCAAAAAAAGCTGTTGATTGGTGCATTTACAGATCCGAAATTGGGCAGCAGAGTACATACGAGAGATCCTAAAGTGTGGAAAGACAGCAATGGATGGCATATGGCGCTTGGAAGCCAGTGCGAGCAACAGGGGAAGCAGGTTGGACAAATTCTTTTTTATCAGAGTATGGATGGAGAAACATGGTCATTTCAAAACAGCTGTCAAATGTCCGGTGAAGTGATGGTAGAATGCCCGGATTTGTTTCAGGCTGATGGCAGATGGGTATTGATGGCTTCTTTCATGGGACGCGGAACAGGGGAACAACCGGAACATATTTCTTATGGAGGAGTTGTAGAATTTGATGCGGCGTCCGGAGAACTGCAGGCAGACAGTTCCATGCTCTTTCCATTGGATGCTGGCATGGATTTGTATGCAGCGCAGTCGATGAAAGATGAAAAAGGTAGAAATGTGATGCTGGCATGGGTACGTATGCCGCAGGCATTGGACGGGGAACCATGGATTGGCATGTATACACTGCCAAGGGTGGTATCTGTCAGCAATGGACGGTTAAACTATGCTGTGCATCCATTGGTAAGAGATCGATTTACAATAGCGTGCAGACCGGAACAGTTTGTTCAGGAAGCTGTACGGATAGAAGCTGAATTGGAGGAAAACGGATACATTGAAATTGGCGGATATCAGATTCAACGCAAAGGAATGCTGCTGCTTACAGATCGTACGAAAGTATTCCCAATAGATGCGGTACGATGGCTGCGTAAGACACAAACACAGCTTACGGATGAACGGTGTCTTCTGGATATTTATGTGGATCACGGGATTATAGAGATTTTTGTAAATGGCGGTGAAGTGGTCATTACGCAGGCAGTTTATGAGATGAATCATTCGTTTTGCTGTGAACATGCAAGCAAATTGTGCTGCTGGAAGATGCAATGATGATAGCAAGAGCTTTGAATGCAGAAAATGAATGGCATCAGAGCGAGGGCAGAGGAGATTGCAGGGGATGAAATGATTTTTCCGATCGCACATGACAAACATTTTCAATGTACCAAAGTGGCGTGTTTGAAAAATGCTTTCTGTGGGAAGTGCAGACCACGAGAATGAATTTTCAAACACGCTCTTGCCATGAGGGCTGCTTATTCTTTACATGAAAATCTGCTGTTATTCGTTTTTGATTTCTACCAAATGTTTTTTCATGTCAACGGTATTTTTTTTAAGATCTGCAGAATGCTTTTCGATATCTGCAGTATTTCTATCCGAGTTTATGGTATGTTTTTCTAAATCAACTGTTTGTTCAATATTATCTATGATATTTTTGTCGAGATCTACGAAGTGTTCTTTTGGATCAACCGTATTTTGGTCAGTATCAACGGTATGACTGTCAATATCCACAGTATTTTTTCTAATATTTACCAGATTTCCTTTTGGAGCTGTGTTGCATCCGCAGATAAAACTGCATCCTGCAGTGATGAGTAAAAATTTAACGTGTATATGTTTTTTCATAATATTTGTGAACCTCCTTCTTACATCTTTTTTTGTTTCAGCGTATTTCAAGATGGAATTCAGATTACTCTGCTTCCCGCAGCCGGTCTACGACGCTTTCTTTCTGCAGCTGCTTTAATGACAGGATGGGAGTTATGACGGCTACGGCAAACAGAATCGGAAGCATGATGAAATATGGCAGAATCTGAAACTGATATTCAAAAAACATAAGGATATTGTTTAACGCATGCAGTATGGCGTATGTCAAAATGGTTCCAAGGATCAGGCTGAGAATGCAAGCTGTAGCTATATAGCTGATACCTTCGCAGATGATTATCTGTTTTAGTTGCCTGGTCGTCATGCCGATGCTCTGTAGCATTGCAAATTCGCGTTTCCTGGAAATAATACTTGTAAATACCGCATTGATAAAATTCAAGATGCCAATAAATGCAACGACTGCGGACAGGGAAATACCGATCGTAGACATGACTCCGATCATGCCGGAAAATTCTTTTTCCAGAACTTGCTTTGTGGTAAATCCCATAAGTGGGTTTCTATTTTCCGTATAGTTTTTTAAGGCAGATGTAAAGGAATCTTTGCTGTTATCCTGAATCTGGTAAGATTTTGCAAACAGAATGCTGCCAGGTTCATCCTCATTCTGAAATTCTTTTAGTGGAAGGACGGCATCCATTCCGTTTGGAATATATCGGGATAAATTCATGCTTCTTGGACAGTCGATAATTGCCATTACTTCGTATTCTTTTTCTGCCAGATGATCGTATACAACATGAATGACTTCTCCTGCGTCATTTTTGATTTCAGTTGATGTGGTATCTTTTGTATGGCTGAGGACAGTTACTTTATCTCCGGGATGATAAGGACTGTCTTCCGGGCCATAAAGGTCGTTGCCGTAAAAACAGTTCAGTAAAATATAATTGCCGTTTTGAAATTTTTCCACATCCAGACTTCCATCCAGAACTTTTATATTTTTAAATAGTCCATCGGTATATCCAAACATATATCCGGGAAAGGAATCGAGTTTAAATGGACTGATACTATATGTCTGCTCTAATTTTCCTTCCTGTTCTAATTTTAAAAGGCTGTCGGTTCCTTTTTGGTCTATTTTTATTGATTTGCGGTAACTTAGCCACATTTCATCGGATGCTTCAATACCTGGCTGTGAATCTGCAAATTCAATATAGTCTTCATCTATATTGAATTCGCTTCCGCCTGAGGCAGTACGAAACCTTTCTGCATTGCCGATCACAATATCTCCTGCAATTCGCTCTTCCAAAAACTGATCCAGATGAAAGCTGCTGACGCCGGTCATTACAATGGTTAGTAAGATGATGCTTAATGAGAGGGCTGCAATGACGACGGCTGTCTTTTTTTTGCTTCTTTTTAAATTAGCTAGAGCCATAAATACAGGGCTGAAAGAATGCCGTTTCTGTTTTTTGGCAGAAAGTTTGACGGCTGTTTCCGTGTATTTTACTGCTTCAACAGGGGATACGCTGCCTGCTATTTTACCGGGTTTTCGGCAGCTTAGAAAAACGGTAACAGCAGAAAATACTGCTCCAAACAGTACAATGAGCGGATGAAACTGCAAAGAGATATCCAAACCAGCATAGGGGAAAAGGAATTTGCCCAGCATCGGTACAAGCAGGCAGCTGATGAAATATCCTGCCAGAAGTCCGATCGGAATGCCTATGATGGAAAGCCTTATAACCTGACGCAGAATCAGTTGGCGAAGCTGTTTTTTTGTTGTGCCGATTGTTTTTAGCAGGCCATAAAAACGAATGTCACTCATGATAGAAATCTGAAAGATGTTATATATAATCAGATATCCGGTCAGCAAAATAACAATGAGCGCACTGCCTGCGATAAAATACGAAATAGGGTCTATGGATTCCAGACGGTTTTCCATATAGGCCCAGTTAATGCCATAATCCAGCTCTGTTCCCGGTTCATATCCCATATTTTGGATAAGTGTCTGTACTTTGTCTTCCAGATGGGAAGCATTGGAAAATGTAAGGTTTACAGATAAAAGCCCCTGCCCGTTTTCATTTGGATGTTCTTTACCCCATGCGGCAAAATCGGCTTCTGTGCGGCTCCCTTTGAGCTGCAGCCAGAAACGCTCGGAAAGGAACAATTCGCTGGCGTGGCTGATCGCATCTCCATCATAATAACCGCACACTTGAAACTCTTTTTCTACAAGCTCTCCCATAAACTGAAAAGTAAGCGTAACTTTGCTGCCAAGTGTATGCGGGACTTTCAGTTCATCTAAAATGTACGTATCTACGAGAATCTCATCTTCTGCTTTTGGCATGTGTCCTTCTGCAAGGGAAATAAAGTAATCTGGCAGAGCTTCTTCAAATGGCATGAACCGAATCTCTGCCTGACGTTTTTGGATATTTTCTGCAAATCCAATGAAAATGTTGTAATTGCATTTCTTTACCGACGGATCTGCGGCAGCCTGTTGGTATTGCTGCATGGTGGCGTTTTTTAATCCGGCATGTGCGCGGGTTCCTACTTCACGCATGGTGTTTTCTTCGCTGGCTTGTATGATGCCGCTGAACAGGGAGAAAACAGCGGTAAACAGCATGGATGTCAAAATAATGGCACAGATGGCAAACAGATTGCGTATGCTGTTGTTTTTTAAGCTGCGGGAAGAAAGACGGCGTATGGCTGTGCGGTTATTATTTTTCAATGGAAACACCTCCTGTTCTGGTATCATCTACGATTTTCCCGTCTTCTACATGAATGACACGGTTACATAACTGTGCAAGCGCTTCGTTATGTGTAATCATAACAATGGTCTGGTGAAAGCGTTCTCCGGTCAGCTTCAATAGCCCTAGCACTTCTTGTGTTGAACGGCTGTCCAGATTTCCGGTCGGCTCATCTGCCAGAACAATGCCCGGCCTTGCTGCCAGAGCTCTTGCAATGGCAACGCGCTGCTGCTGGCCACCGGATAACTGGCTTGGCAGACGGTCAGCTTTATCTTCGATACCGAGCGTATGCAGCACCGTATGAATGAAACCGGCATCCGGTTTTTTACCGTCTAATTCCAATGGAAGTACAACGTTTTCATAAACGCTTAGTATGGGAACGAGATTGTAGCTTTGGAATACAAAGCCGATTTTGCGGCGGCGGAAAATGGTAAGCTCTGTTTCATTAAGCTGAAAAATGTTTTTGCCTGCGACGGTGACGGTTCCGGAGGTAGGGTAATCCAGTCCGCCAAGCATATGCAGCAGTGTGCTCTTACCGGAGCCGGAGCATCCTACGATGGCAGCCAGATCGCCCTCTTCAATTTGCAGTGAAACACCGTCCAGCGCCTTAACCTGATTGTCACCGCTGCCGTAATATTTTTTCAGATTGTTTGTTTCTAAAATTGTCATGAAAGAACCTCCTGTAAGTATTTTGAATGGGATATAGATATGTAACAGTTCAGATAACCCATGGAACTGTTCCTAATTGACAGATTAACATAAAAATCTGACAAGGCGCTGACAATTTGTGAAAAACATTCTGACGCTTTTGTAAGAATTGCATGCAATAGTTTGGATTCTGTATTGGCCCCGGAGGGTGGAGAAATGGTTTCTTTTGCTGTTCCAAAAGATCACACAAATACACTTGACCGAGGCTGTATCCAGAGCGCCGATGACGGTTCGATCTATCAGATGAATGTGGATGAAAGCGGAATTCAAATATTTCAACTGGCAGAACGGGATATTGCAGAGTTAAAAGAAGAGGATCTGCTGCAGCGGATTATTGCAGAAGATGATGCGAACGGGATAGAACCAATGGCATCTTATAAATCTATTACAAAAACCAGGGTAAAATCTCGGATGGATACCTATTACAAATTGCCTTGGACATTCAACAGTAACAGGAATGCCAATAAATCCGTAACGGGAAATCCGCAGCAGGTGCAGCTGCCGAGCTGGTTGTCTGCTTATGCCGATGGCAGAGATCATTCATTAACAAATGTGCCGTATTGCTGGGGCGGCTGGAATGCAGAGACATTTGTCTCCAATATTAATGCAGGAAAATTTGCGGGTAATACCTGTACAACTTCCTCGGGATATGTATCAGGTACGGTAGGTATGGATTGCTCCGGATATGTTTCCGTTGCTTTTGACTTGCCATATAAGCATGGGACATCGACGTTATCCAATTGCTTTACCAAAGTGTCAAATGCAAATGTTGCAGCTTATAACATTATGAATAAGGCAAGTTCGCATGTCATGATTGTTACAAAAGTATATACGAAGAATGGAACCAAGTATGTTGACACATATGAAGAAAGTTCGAGTGCGGGAAAAATAGTGGTACGTACCGGCAGAGATTTCCTTTCATTGTATAATAGCGGATATGTGCCGATGAAATATAATTACATACAATAAAAAATTTTTATTTCAGGTGGTTGGATCATGGGAAAAAAGATAATCAGAAAAGTTGCAGCTGTAATATTGACAGTTATTTTTACAATAGGTCTGATTCCTGCAGACTCTATTCATGCGGCACAAAGGATAAGACTAAACAGAAGCAAAGTAAGTTTGCAGGTAGGAGATACAAAACGGCTAAAGGTAAAAAATACTGAAAAAAAGGCAGAGTGGTCTTCAAACAAAAAATCGGTGGCAGTTGTAAATAAAAATGGGAAAATCACAGCTGTAAAATCGGGAAAGGCTGTAATTACTGCAAAAGTTGGAAAACAGCGATTAAAGTGTACAGTAACGGTGCATGACAGAACGATTGGTTCCGGTCCGGCATTTGAAATTATGAATGGGGATATTATATGGACGGTTTCCTGTAACGATGGAAAGAAAAATTCTGTCAGGTATGTATCAGAGGCCGGAGAATGGAAACGTCCGTTGGGACTGTATTCTTATGCGGCAAACAGTCAGAATTTTTTTGTTGACGACAGTGCAAACGAACGGATTATCTGGTGCCAAAAAGAGGCAGGGACTTCTTATATTACTCTGCAAAAGGGGATCGTATGTGTTGGGATGTCATACAATGAAACGAAAAATACATTGTTTTTACTGCTGTTTGATAATGCGGCTGTAGAACCGCAAGGAGTATCTTACTGCAAAGTGGAGTTATCTAAAGGATTGAAATTGCAGGAAATCGGGATGAAAGCGTATGGGACTGTTTTAAATGAGGCAGGAAAACCGGTATCCGGCAGTTTGGATGATGAAACAAGTCAGAATCTTCTGGAAGAAACAGCGGCGATAACAGGGCACAAGATGGATCGTGTAGATCTGAATGGTCAAACAGATAATTATAAGCTTTATATCTGCAGAGATTTGAAGCATTCAGATTCTATGAGGCTGCTGATCGAAGAGGAGGAAAAAATCATTGCATATACGGATCTACTGTATGTTGGAGAGTTTTTAGGTGGGGTATCCCAGGCGGCATGTATTTATGAGGAAAACGGAAAGCCGATTGTGAATTATATTGCGCAAGACAGGAATGATGAACATAAACTAATGGTTGTCCAGCCAAAGATGCTGCCTCGTTAAGTTCATTTGATGTAAACAAACATCTGGTTTGATTACATAAATAATCTACGAAAGGAGAGAATCATATGAAGATCGTAAACGACAAAGGAAGTGGCATTACTCCATATGCAGGATGTGTATGCAGCGAAGGACGTGATAAAACGCGAGGACTGTGGGATCCGTTTTTTAACTGTAATTGCCAGTGCTCTTATGGAAATGATAATGATGCGGCAAACGACAAAAAAGCCGATGTTAAGTAATTTTATGGCTTGAAACGTAATTTACACTCTGATGTATAATAAGAGCTGTTGGTTATCAGCAGCTCTTATTGATAATAAATAAGGAGAAAAAGATGAATAATGAACGTTATGGAATGACATTTCATACAGCGTCCGGGAATGATTATTATTATGATTCAGGAACAGGAAAAGTTGCTTTGTGTGAAAAAATAGAAGCTGATATGATTGCATCTGTTCTGGAAGGTAAAAAAAGTCTGGAAGACATTTGTAGAGAAAATCCTGAATTTGAGGCTTTTATTCAACAGGAACATCTGTTTCAATGTCCAACACATACAAGGTTTTCCATACCATCAAAAGAAGAATTTATCAAAAGCGTAAAGGAGTCTTGTGGACAAATCATTCTTGAGTTGACAGAAGCATGTAATTTGCGGTGTGGATATTGTATTTATCAGGAACATCATCCACAGCATCGTGCATTTGGCAATCGTAATATGACGTTTGAAACGGCAAAAAAAAGTATGGATTATATATTAAAATCGCATTCTTCACCGAAATTTGCGCTTACATTTTATGGTGGGGAGCCATTGTTAAACTTTAAGGTTATGAAAGAAAGCATTGAATATATGCGCTCACAATATCCCAGGCAGCCGTTTGATGTATCGTTTACGACAAACATGACGTTGGTGACGAAGGAAATAGCACAATATTTGCATGAGCTGCCTTGTGAGGTAAATATTTTGTGCAGTATGGATGGACCGGAAGAAATGCACAATCTTTACCGGAAATATCCGGATGGAGCAGGATCTTTTCAAAGTGCAATGTATGGCCTTGAGATCTTAAGAAACTATTTTTATGATCCGGCAAAAGATAAAAAGATAGCAATCAATTGTGTGATGGCTCCTCCTTATAGCAAAAAAAATATGGAACGTTTGGATACATTTTTTAGAAATACGTTAGCTTTGCCGGACACAATGGAATGTAGTTTTGAATATATGGATACAGCTAAGATGCCGTTACATCTGGAAAATGGAAAAGCAATTGCAGATGATATTGAAGGAAAATTGGAAAAAAGTCCACTGGAGGAATGGGCTGCAGACAGTATTTTGGAAAATCCAAAATATCAAAAGCGTTTTGATTTAATTAGCAGGGACATGGGAAGAGTTGCAAATCGATTGCGCTCTCAGGATGGATTGATACAGGAAATACCATTGTTGGGCAATTGTATCCCAGGACAGCGGCGAATTTATGTAACTGTTGACGGGAAATTTAAAACTTGTGAAAAAGTCGGAGAAATTCCTTATCTTGGGGATTGTGAACGTGGAATTGACTATGATAAAGTCTATCAGCTGTATTATGAAGATTATGACAGGAATTTGCGTGAAATATGTAAAGATTGCTGGGCACAGCCATTATGTTCTATTTGTTATGAACGTACCATGGGGACGAATGGTATCCGCTTAAAGAAAGACGACGCAGTTTGTGCCAGCTCCAGACGCATTATTAAAGATATGTTTGTTAATTATTTTCGCTATTATGAAGAAGACGCAGATGGGTTAGTAAACAATTTGAAAAAATATACATTCAGTTAGGCGTTGCAGCAATCAGAAAGGGGCTTTGGCGATTGATTTGTTTGAGATTAGAAAATATTCGAAAATCATACGGAAAGAAGAAAGTGTTGAAGGGCATAGACATGGAATTGTCTACCGGTATTTACGGGTTCTTGGGTGCAAACGGTGTAGGAAAAACAACATTGTTTAAAATAATCAGCGGTTTTACAGATACATTTCAGGGTAAAGTATGGTATCCGAAGCATAAAGAAAACGAAGTTTTGCTTGGTGTGCTGCCACAAAATTTTATCGGCTATCCAAATATGACTGTGCGTGAATTTTTGACCTATATGGCAAATATCAAAATAAAAGCGGAAAAGAATGAGGTAACAAGAGAAATAGAAGAAAAGATGGAATTATTTGCTGTACAAGATTTTCATAAAAAGCTGTTGAAAGCGCTTTCGGGTGGGCAGCTTCGGCGGGTTGGGCTGGCACAGGCATTTTTGTTTCATCCGAGGCTGGTGCTGTTGGATGAACCAACGGCAGGGCTTGATCCAACGGAACGGATACGCTTTAAAAACTATATAGCGGATGCCGGACAGGAACAGGCAATTCTTCTTTCAACGCATATTGTAACAGATCTTGAGTTTATCTGCAGAGAAATTTTTATTATTAAGGGTGGTATCGTTGCAGAACAAGGGACAGAAGAGGAGCTGATTGACCGCCAGCGCAGTCATGTATGGGAGTGTTCTTTTACAAATGAACGTCAGATGCATCAAGCGTTAGAGGGTCAGACACTTTCTATGACATACAATGATAACGGTGTGCTTAAGGCACGAGTGATAGGAGCGCAGATGCCTGTGCCGGATGCAAGGCATGTTCAGCCAGTGTTAAATGATGTATATCTTAGTATTTTTCAGGAGGAGGCAGGACATGTGGTATGAATTCCTAAAACTATTTCGGCAAATTCATGTAAAAGCGGCATTTTTTGTAGTAGTCATTTTAAGCGCTGTGTTAGGTATGGTAAGTGCAAATTCGTTCCGATCACGCGTTTCTGTGGATCATAGTAATCATCTGACCGGAAAAAAGGCGTTTGCAAATGAACGCAGAAAATATGAGGCGGTTTCAGGTGAGGTTACGGTGGAAAAGCTAAATGAAGCGTTGCAGTATATTCAATCTTTTTCAGAAGAGTGGTCTGCTTTAGCAAAAGGAGAAGAAGAATATCCGGGTATGATACATATGCTTGAAAACGCATATGCTGCGTCTGATGGACACTTTACTTTATTTGAGATCACGGATGCTAATGACTTTTATCAAAAGATACAAGATCAGATTCAGCTGCGAATAGAAGATAAAGGATATCAATTTTCAGAACGTGATAAAAAAAATATTTTGGCATGGGCGAAAAAGATCCGTCAGCCGTATGTTAATGAACTGGCGGCGCCATGGAGTAGGTTTTATACAGCTTTTCAATTTGTTCTTTTATTGAATTTTTTTACTGTTATTATTTATGCATCGAATTTATATTCTAATGAGAAAATACAGCGTATGGATTTGATTATAGGGACGATGGAGCCGCGTACGATTCACAAAATCGTAACAGATAAAGCAAAATCACTGGCTTTTCTGACGGGTGGACAGTATTTGGTCTCTATGGCAGCAGTATGCGCAGTTTTTTTTGGAACAAGTGGGCCAATTGCCTGGAAAAGCCAGATTCAGATATGGTTTTTTACGTCTATTCTGCCGTTTTCCTATCAGAGTGTGTTTTTTCTGACTTTTTTTTCAGGATTATTTGCCTGTTTGGCAGCAGCTTATTTTACAGCTGCACTAAACGCAAGAATAGAAAAATCAATGCCGGCATTGGTGACAGGCATTGCAGTCACATTTGTGCCGTTGCTGCTTCGCAATTTTTCGATGCTTCCGACTGGTATTATGAAATTCATTCAAGTACTGCCTGTAAATACAGCTATGATTGAAAATATCATTACTTCTCTGTATCTGTATCCGTTTCCGGGAAATGGAATGCCGTCTATTTATGCGGTTCCTGTGGTTTCTGTGATTTTGGCAGCGGTGTTTGCATGGTGCAGCGTACGAATGGCTGGAAAGTATATGTGTATGGATTGAGGAGGAAACGATATGTTGCGGGAATTTAAAAAAATATACAGCCGACCGGTTTCTATTGGGCTGCTGGTGGCTGCAGCGCTGTTAAGCATAGGGCTGAGTATTTTCTTTATTCGTAATTATGAATATGAAATTCGTGAAGATGGGAATACCGTCTATTATTCCGGACGACATGCGGTGGAAATGGAGAAAGAAGCTTTACATCATGTTCCATCTGTACTTTCCGTGGAGAATTTGAATGAGGCGCTTGCGTATTATCATAGTTTTGCAAATACGGACATGGCAAACGAAGCGTTTGACAAAAAATATCCGGGTTGGAGAAATATGTTTCGAGATGCCTATGTACCAGTCATTAAAGAAGATTTGAATTTACTGGATAAGAAAAACCAGGCGGATGATTTTTATGAGGAAATGCTGAAAAGGCTGCCAGAATGGATGGCAGGTTATGATGGAGTGATTTACACTGAAGCGGAGAAAGGTCGAGCTGCGTCAATGCTTTCTTCAGTCAGAAAACCATATGTTTATGAATTTTGCGGACAATGGACAATTTTATTGAAGACATCTTTTATTTTTTTCTATGCGGTTATTCTCTATGCGGTCTTTCTTGCCGGACAAATTTTTTCTTATGAAAAAGACTGCAGTATGGATCTGATTCTCATTCCATGTGGAAAGAAAAAAGCGCTGCGCAGCGCATATCAGAAGCTGGGCGGAGTATTTGGTTATCTTACGTGTATCACATTTCTTTGTATTTTGATTCAAATACTTGTTATTTTTATTTACTGTGGCGTTAGCGGCAGAAAAAATTCAATACAGACGATATGGGGGTTTTTCTCCTGCTTGTATAATATGACGAACGAACAATTTTTTATTTACAGTTATATTACCGCATGGATTAGCATTTTGTGTATAGCTGCGGTCAGTGCGCTTCTTAACGCATATACAAAAAACAGATACTTGTCTATTGCGATCACTGCGTTGCTGCTAATTTTTCCGTCTGTACTGGAAGGAGCTCTCAGTAAAAGTGCAATATTGCAGCGATTTACTTTTTTGCAGCCAATGACGGGAATAAAAGTGCTGACTTACGGGCCGTCCCTGCGTACTTTTTCTATTGGGCCGCTTGTATTGCGAGGCGGTGATGCGGTATTGCTGGAATGTATGATTTTGCTTATACTGGCATCCTGGCTGGCTCCAAAGGTTTACTGGAAGCAGATGCGCAGATAACAGGAGGCAGTTATGAACAGAAAAGATAAAACCGAAAATTCCGTTAATAAAGTACATGTCTGGAGCCAGTTTCAAAATTCAATCCGGCTGCTTGGAAGTCAAAAGCGGCGGTATATGCTGCTTTTATTACTGGAAACCTTGCTGAATGGATTGTCTCCTGCAATAACGCTCGTGATTACACAGCAGATGATAAATGCATTACAGACGATGAAGCAAGATTTTCAACCTGTTCTGCTATATGTTATATTTCTAACAACATTTACAGCATGTATACATGTGTTTCAAAATAGTCTCAATTATTGGAAAGAGCGGGAAGAATACCTTTTTGAAAAAAATTTTCATACTCGTCTGCTGGAAAAGGTGAGTGCGATGGACTGCAGTGATTTGGAAAACAGTGACTATTATGATCTGATCGATCGTACACAGTATGATGCAAATGCCGGTATTTTGGGAAATATTAAGAATACATTTTCTTTTTTTACAGCGCTGTTAGGAACGTTTTCTTATATATTTATTTTGGCTGAGTACCATTTATTTTTGCTTATCATTATTATTTTAACTCCGTCAGTACGTTATTTTTATGAAAAAAAGTATAATATTTTATCATATCGTATGATCCGGGAAAATACGGAACATAGACGCAGAATGTCATATTACTTTCGTATGCTTATAGACGCGGATTGTGCAAAAGAAATACGTATGTACCGTCTAAGCAAATTGTTTACAGAACGCTATGCACAGCTCAAAGAACATTGTGACCGTAAATCATTGGACATTTCCAGAAAAAGACTTCATATGCTGTTTGCGTTAGAAATTGTGGAACAAATCATAGATTTTTTTTGCGTTCTGTATTTAGCCAAAGAGTGTTTTATCGGGAATCTTTTAGTGGGCTCTTTTATCTTATATAGTAATTCTATAGATTCTGCAAAGCAAAGTTTGTGGAACCTTTTCTATATGCGGTCTGTTTTATATAAATATGCTTCTATGCTGGAACAAATACAGTCTTTTCTGGGATTGCCAGAAGAACGATGCAATCAGGGCGGAAAAAGTGTCGGGAAGATTCATACACTGGAAGTCAGGCATTTGTCATACTGTTATCCAAATCAAACGAAAAAAGCGCTGCAGGACGTAAACTTTATTATGCATGAGGGAGAATTAACAGTTTTAATGGGGTATAACGGTTCTGGAAAATCTACTTTAATTAAAATATTAATGGGCATTTATCATAATTATGAAGGGGATATTTTGGTAAATGGAATTAACAGGCGACAGCTGGATCTTGAACTGTATCGTAAGAAAATTTCTGTTGTTTTTCAAAATTATATGAAATATGAGACGTGTATCGCTGAAAATATCTGGTATGGAGATATTTTACGGGAATTACATACAGAAGAAGTGGCCCGTATGTTAAAATCGTCTGGATTGGAAGGTTTTTTGGAAGAACAAAACACGGCATTAGGGTATCAGTTTTGCCACGGGCGGCAGATTTCTATTGGTGAGTGGCAAAAGCTCGCAGTTGCAAGAGGGTTATACCGCAAAGCGGATTTTTATATTATGGATGAACCAAACGCTTCTTTGGATCTGTTATCAGAAGAAACAATATTCCGATATATAGAGAAAGAAACTAAAAAACAGATGTGCCTTCTTATTATGCACCGGTTTAACCATTTTGCCAAAGCTGCGGATCAGATTTTAGTACTCGATAGCGGCAGGATGGCCGAGCATGGCAGGCATCAGGAATTGATGAAAATAAAGGGGTTGTATTTTCGGCTCTACTGTGCTCAAAATGGGCCGCAAACCTAGTACATCGATCACAAAATAACCTACAGTTATGCTTGTCTATTTTTCTGATCGTACATGGCAAAAATCCTCAATGTTCCCCGGTACACCTCCGGTTTTTCCATGCACGCTCGAAAAAATATCCTGCGCCTACCTATGAGTTATTTTTTGACCGATATATTAGATAGAATTGCATTCAGCTTAAAATAACGGAATTTAAAATGGATGTGACAAATGGAATATAGAGGGATTTCGAAATAATAGGTATAGAAATATCAATATGGTAATGGAGGGGGATGGATGAAGAAAGAGACGAAAAAAGTGATATTATTTTTCGTTGTATGTATTGTCAATATAGTTCTATTTAATTATATTTTCAAATGGCGAAGAATTATAAGCTATCGGGAATATGAAAAATCAGAGAAATATTATAAAGAAAAAATAGCTGATGTAAGAATTAACAATATGCATTTTACTTTTAAACAGGTGAGAGGGGTTGAAGATGTAGAAACGTGCTATGAGAAAACTTATCATTTATTGAAAGAAATTACGATGGCAGAACATCAAGAGTATAAAGATAAGTTAAGGAATTTTGCACATTTGAAATTATGGATCAATGATTTCACTGATAATGAAACTGATCTTAAGAAGAGGAGTTTAGGAGAAAGATGTTATCTGGATGCTAATGGAAATATTTGTGGAGCGGCGTTTTCTTATTCTTATAGATATAAAACAATAAATGAAAATCTGGATGATGCCAATATTCGGGTATATATCACAAATGAAAAATTGATGAATGATGGACTGCCTGATGTTAGTATGCAAAAAGATAAAATATGTAATATATATGATTATAATCGCTTCGACCTGGTAAAACATAATAGGATTTTTAATAGTTCAAAGATTGTAAATGGAATGGAATTGTATCAGGGAAATGTATGCACCGCCTATTTTGATGGCATGAAATATTATTATTTTTGTGATTTTATTGGAGGAGACAGTGCTGAGATAGCAAATAAAATTAACAATTATTGTAATGCTGTTTATAATTTGCTTAATTAAGATGTTATAGGATAAATACAGGCTGAGTTGTTAAAATTTGAGACAAAATCTTCGTAAAAGTAGGGAGTGCGGATTACAGGAATGATTTATGAAATCTCCGTAATTGTTTCAGGTAAGCAGGAGCATTGAAATAAAGAACTGCGTACAGAAAAATCTGTATGCAGTTCTTTCTATTTAGTTTGTATTCAACAGGAAAAAGTGAAACTGACTGCCTTGATTTCGTTTGGATTCTACAGTAAGATATCCATGCTCGCTTTGCAAAATCAGCTGTGTCAGATACAGCCCAAGTCCTAATCCTTCTTCGGTATCTGTCTGTTTTCCGCGGTAGAAACGCTGAAATATTTTATGATATTCCGTTTGGGGGATACCAGGCCCTTCATCCTGAACGGTGATCCTTGTATAAATATCCATCCGTTCCATTCGAATACGGATGCGGCTATCTTTCGGGGAATATTTCACAGCGTTTTCGAGTACATTTGCCAATGCTTCTGCCGTCCATTTGGAATTATGATAGACAAAAAGATCATTAGTGTCTTCTACACATATTTCTATATTTTTTCGAGCGGCCTGTGCGTATACGGCGCTTACCGCTTTGGCAATGGCAGGACGTATACTGGTGTTTTCGGCGCTGAACTGTATCATGCCGTCTTCTAATCGAGCTGCTTTTAAAAGGTTCTGCATGAGCCACTGCATGGTGGCTGCCTGTGATCTGGCGTGGGATAAAAATGATTTTCTTTGTGGCGCCTCCATATCAGCAGAATTGGATTCCAGCAGTTCCAGATCCAGAATAATGTTGGCAAGCGGCGTTTTTAACTGATGAGACAGATCAGAAAGCAGCGCGGTTGTCTGCTGCTTTTCACGGACTGCTTTCTCTTCTCGCCACGCAGCATGGCTTAATATCTGCATCAGATCGCTGGCCAGTTTGGATTCCCTTGTTTCCTGAATATCAATGGTATTGTTTTGCATGAGGGCGTTCCATCTGTCTTCCGTTCGGAATAGTTCTAAAACCGTATCCAGACAGCGCCATTGGTGAAAAAACCAGCAGGCCCACAGCAGCAGGAGCAATATGCTGCATACAAGTGAGACGCTCAAAATCCAGCATAACAGTTCAGCTCGCATGATTATTCCTCCCATAAATAGCCCATTCCATAAATGGTTTTAATATGACTGTTTCCAATTTTTCTTCTTAGCCGGCTAATATTGACAGACAATGTATTTTCTTCTACAAAATTGCTGTCATTATCCCAAATATGCTGTAAAATCTGTTCTTTTAAGAGCACTTGGTTTTTGTTTTCCAGAAAATATTGAAGTAGTCGAAATTCTGTCAGACTTAATTCCAGCTCTTTTCCATTCAAACAGGCGCGGGCGTTCGTAGGATTCAGGCTGACAGAGCCGGATTGAAGCTCTGGTTTGCTTATGGTTGTTTTAGAAGATAATTCTGACATCTGTTTTCTAAGAGCTTTTTCCAGACGTATTTTTAATATGGAAATAGAAAAAGGTTTGGTAAGGTAATCATCTGCGCCGCTTTCAAGCCCCATGATTTCATCGATTTCCAAATCTCGTGCAGTAAGCATGAGTATCGGAATTTCTGAAATATTGCGGATACTGCAGCATAAGTCAATGCCGTCGCCATCCGGCAGATTCAAATCAAGCAGGACAGCATCCGGCTGTTCGCTCAGAAACAGCGACCAGCCTTTTTGTTTTTCGCCAGCGGTTATGGTTTCATATCCTTCCTGCAGTAAGGCAAATGAAATGCCGCGGCTTAAACCGGGATCGTCTTCGATAATTAATACTTTCATTAGAAGCGGCTCCAGCGTCCGGATGCACCGCATGGCAGGATAAGCTTGCTGGAAGAGACCGGAAGGCCAATCTCCTGTGCATCTGTAATTCCGTCAAAGTCTTTCATAGCAGAGCCAAGCATATAGGCAAGCACTGCAGGCTGCAGGCCGGTGGTATAAGAATTGACCAGAAAAAACAAAGGCTGCGCACTTAAAATTTTAGTGCAGCTTTGTATCAGAGGATAGACGGCATCTTCGATTTTCCAGATTTCTCCTTTTGGGCCGCGTCCGTAAGAAGGAGGGTCCATAATTACCGCGTCATACAATCGGCCGCGCCGGATTTCCCGTTCTACAAATTTCATGCAATCGTCAACAAGCCAGCGGATAGGGGCATTTTCAAGGCCGGAAGCTAACGCGTTTTCTTTTGCCCAGGAAACCATTCCTTTTGAAGCGTCTACATGTGTGACTTCGGCGCCAGATTTTGCTGCCGCTAGTGTAGCGCCTCCAGTGTAGGCGAACAGATTTAAAACACGTACCGGGCGGCGGGCGCTTTGAATTTTGTCAGCGATCCAGTCCCAGTTTGCGGCTTGTTCCGGGAATAAACCCGTATGTTTGAAACTGAAAGGTTTTAGATGGAAGGTAAGCGCTTTATAATGAACGTCCCATTGGTTTGGCAGGTCAAAAAACTCCCATTCCCCGCCGCCTTTTGCGCTTCGGTGGTAATGTGCGTTCAGGTGTTTCCAATGCCTGTCTGTTTTCGGAGTGTTCCAGATCACTTGAGGATCCGGGCGCAGCAGTATAAAGCGTCCCCAACGTTCCAGCTTTTCTCCGGCGGAACAATCTATGACTTCATAATCTTTCCATTGGTCTGCTATCCACATAAAGTAACTCCTTTATACAATTTTTTAGATGAAATCTGACTTAGAGTTTATTTTATTATAATAAATGCAGGCTGCAAAAGGTGTCAAGAATATTTTGGAACAAAAAATATTTATGTCTGGAAAATGAAAACTCCCCACTTCTGGCGTCCGAGAAGCCAATGCGCAACATTCTTTCTAAATTGTATTTAAAAAAATACAAAAATTTTCAAAAATATCTTGCAATCCCACATTTTATCATATATAATCCAAAGTGCTGTGACATGATAGCGGTGAAGCGAGAGGTTGCTGCCTTAGAATGGCAGGTTTTCCGTGGAGCGAATGTCAAGTTAGGAAACTGGCGACAAGTCACTGTACGATTAGAATATCTACTACGCAGGTTGTAGAAATATGGTGTGTAGTCATTAGGACACACACGGGTTCGTGTACAGTCACCGCTTGTCGTACTGCCGCGATAGAAAGTAAAATGTAGCATACAGTCTTTCTGTCGCCGTAATATTAAGTGCGAATAAGGAGGCGACTTTTTTTATGGCAAGTCAAACAATGAGAATTATTCTCAAAGCTTACGATCATGAGCTGATTGATGCATCAGCAAAAAAAATCATTGAAACTGTAAAGAAAAACGGAGCACAGGTGAGCGGCCCGGTACCACTTCCGACGAAAAAAGAAGTGATTACCATTCTGAGAGCCGTACACAAATATAAAGACTCCAGAGAACAGTTTGAGCAGAGAACTCATAAGAGACTGATCGATATTATTGCACCGACACAAAAGACTGTGGATGCATTAACCAGATTAGAGTTACCGGCTGGCGTTAATATCGATATTAAGATGAAATAATTATGAATCGTCATCTTAAATGAAACGAAGGTAACATTTTAGATAGGCAACAATCCTGAAGGGTTTTTATCATAGAAGCAATACTGCCGGGCGGTATTCCACTTATGTTACTAACTGTTCTAGGATGAACGCATATAGATAGCGTTCCGCTGTAGGATAACAGGAGGTAAAAGAATGAAGAAAGCGATTTTAGCTACAAAAGTCGGAATGACTCAAATCTTCAACGATAACGGAGAATTGACTCCGGTTACTGTATTACAGGCTGGGCCTTGTGTCGTAACACAGATTAAAACAGTTGAAAACGACGGATACAGTGCAGTGCAAGTAGGCTTTGTTGACAAAAAAGATAAGATTATCAACAAAGACGCTAACGGAAAAAAAGAAATCAGAAACAGACATGGCGTAACAAAAGCTGAAAAAGGTCATTTTGATAAGGCTGGTGTTTCTGGTAAAAGATTCGTAAGAGAATTTAAGTTTGATAACGCTGCAGATTATAAGCTTGCAGACGAGATCAAAGCAGATATTTTTGCAGCAGGCGATAAAGTGGATGCTACTGCAATATCGAAAGGAAAAGGTTTCCAGGGCGCTATTAAGAGACATGGACAGCATAGAGGACCTATGACACACGGTTCTAAGTTCCATCGTCATCAGGGTTCCAATGGTGCATGTTCTTCACCGAGCCGTGTGTTCAAAGGCAAAGGGATGCCGGGGCATATGGGCGCTGAGCAGGTGACTGTGCAGAATCTTGAAATTGTCAGAGTTGATGCTGAGAACAATCTGCTTCTTGTAAAAGGCTCCGTACCGGGACCTAAGAAGTCGTTAATCACCATCAAAGAAGCAGTAAAATCTTATAAATAGCGCATATTCAGGAAAGGAGGACTTTACAGATGGCGAACGTATCTGTTTTTAATATGGAAGGCAAGGAAGTAGGCAGCATGGAATTAAATGATGCAGTCTTCGGTGTAGAAGTGAATGAACACTTAGTGCACATGGCAGTATTGCAGCAGCTTGCCAATAAACGTCAGGGAACACAGAAAGCCAAAACGCGTTCCGAAGTCAGCGGCGGCGGAAGAAAGCCGTGGAGACAGAAAGGAACCGGCCATGCAAGACAGGGGTCTACAAGATCTCCGCAGTGGAAAGGCGGCGGAGTTGTTTTTGCTCCGACACCAAGAGATTATTCTTTCAAATTAAACAAGAAAGAAAAGAGAGCTGCCTTAAAGTCAGCGCTCACATCCAGAGTCAATGAGAGCAAGTTTATTGTAATCGATGATCTGAAATTGGATGAGGTAAAAACAAAGAAAATGGTTGGCGCATTGAAAGCGTTAAATGCAGAAAAAGCGTTGATCGTACTGAAAGAAGATAATGAAAATGTTGTCTTATCTGCAAGAAATATTCCAACCGTAAAAGTGTCTTATATAAATACAATGAATGTATATGATATTTTGAAATATAATACGCTCGTATTATCAAAGGATGCTGTAGCGGCAATTGAGGAGGTGTATGCATAATGGCAAACGTTCAATATTATGATGTAATCCTCAGACCGGTGGTTACAGAGAAAAGCATGGATCTTATGGCAGACAAAAAGTATACATTTTATGTGCATACAGATGCGAACAAGGCAATGATTAAGGAAGCCGTAGAAAAAATGTTTGAAGGGACGAAAGTTGCAAAAGTCAACACAATGAATATCCCGGGGAAGAAAAGAAGACGTGGCGCAGTAACAGGAAGAAGCGCGGCAAAGAAGAAAGCGATTGTCCAGCTCACAGAGGACAGTGCGGAAATTGAAATTTTCAGCGGACTGTAAAAGAAAGTATTTCAGAAAGAATATAAAAGTTAAAATTACAGAATCCGAACAATATGTGCAGCTTGCACGATAAGAAAGCATTGAAAGGAGAAACAACCATGGGAATCAAGAGTTATAACCCATATACACCTTCCAGAAGACATATGACTGGATCTGATTTCTCTGAAATCACAAAGAAAACTCCTGAAAAATCTTTGTTAGCTCCAAAAAAGAAACATTCAGGGCGTAATAATCAAGGTAAAATTACCGTCAGACATCATGGCGGCGGAAATAAACAGAAATATAGAATTATTGATTTTAAAAGAAAGAAAGACGGCGTTTCAGCTAAGGTAATTGGCATTGAATACGATCCTAACCGTTCTGCGAATATTGCATTGATCAGATATGCAGATGGTCAGAAAGCTTATATTCTTGCGCCAGCCGGCCTTACAGATGGTATGCAGGTAATGAACGGCCCGGAAGCGGAAGTCAGGATTGGCAACTGCCTGCCACTCGAAAGTATTCCGGTTGGTACACAAGTGCACAATATCGAGCTGTATCCGGGAAAAGGCGGACAGTTAGTACGTTCTGCCGGACTGAGCGCACAGTTGATGGCAAAAGAAGGCAAATACGCAACACTCCGTCTGCCTTCAGGTGAAATGAGAATGGTTCCTCTGAGCTGCCGTGCAACGATTGGTATCGTTGGCAATGGAGATCATAACCTTATCAATATTGGTAAAGCAGGCCGTAAGCGTCATATGGGTATCCGCCCGACAGTACGCGGTTCTGTTATGAATCCGAACGACCATCCACATGGTGGTGGTGAAGGCAAGGCTCCGATTGGACGTCCGGGTCCATGTACGCCTTGGGGCAAACCTGCACTTGGCCTTAAGACACGTAAGAAAAAGAAGGCTTCGAACAAGCTGATCGTAAGAAGACGTGACGGCAGAGCAATCAAGAGTAAATAGGAGGAATATAGTAATGGGTAAAAGATCATTGAAAAAAGGTCCTTTCGCAGATGAAAGCCTGTTAAAGAAGGTAGATGCCCTGAATGCTGCAGGTGACAATGCGGTTATCAAGACATGGTCACGCCGTTCCACGATTTTCCCGTCATTTGTGGGACGTACGTTTGCAGTGCATGATGGCAGAAAGCATGTACCGGTATATGTTACAGAAGATATGGTCGGGCATAAGCTGGGTGAGTTTGTCGCAACAAGAACTTACCGTGGTCATGTAAAAGAAGAAAAAAGGTCGAGAGTGAAATAATTCGCTGATTAGGAAAGGAGGCTCTATTTCATGGCTAAAGGACATAGATCTCAAATCAAGAGGGAGAGAAATGAAAATAAAGATACCAGACCTTCTGCAAAATTATCTTATGCAAGAGTGTCAGTTCAGAAAGCTTGCTTTGTATTAGATGCGATCCGTGGAAAAGATGTGAAAACAGCGCTTGCTATTTTAGATTATAATCCACGTTATGCATCTCAGATTACTGCTAAATTATTAAGATCCGCGATTGCGAATGCAGAAAACAATAATGGGATGAACGCAGATCATTTGTATATTGAAGAATGCTACGCAAATAAAGGACCGACGATGAAGAGAATCAGACCGAGAGCACAAGGGCGTGCATATAGAATTGAAAAGAGAATGAGCCACATTACCATTGTGCTGAATGAAAGATAAGGAGGGAAAGCATGGGACAGAAAGTTAATCCTCATGGCTTAAGAGTTGGTGTCATTGCTGACTGGGACTCTAAGTGGTATGCAGAGGGAGATTTCGCAGACTGTTTAATAGAAGATTATAAAATTAGAGAATTCCTGAAAAAGAAATTATACACGGCTGGTATCTCAAAGATCGAGATCGAGAGAGCTTCTGAGCGTGTAAAAGTAATTATATATACAGCAAAACCAGGCGTAGTTATCGGTAAGGGCGGCGCTGAGATCGAAAAAGTAAAAGGTGAGCTTCAGAAATATACAAGCAAGAAGTTGATCGTTGATATTAAAGAAGTAAAGAAACCGGATAAGGATGCTCAGCTTGTAGCAGAAAATATCGCATTGCAGTTAGAGAACCGTATTTCTTTCCGTCGTGCTATGAAATCGTGCATGTCCAGAAGCTTAAAAGCTGGTGCGCTTGGTATTAAGACATCTGTATCCGGACGTCTTGGCGGTGCAGATATGGCTCGTACAGAGTTTTATTCCGAAGGAAATATTCCGCTTCAGACATTAAGAGCAGACATTGATTATGGATTCGCTGAGGCAGATACAACCTATGGTAAAGTAGGTGTAAAAGTATGGATCTACAAAGGTGAGATTCTTCCTACAAAGGGAAATAAGGAAGGAGGCGCTCAGTAATTATGTTAATGCCGAAAAGAGTAAAGCATAGAAAACAGTTCCGCGGCTCTATGAGAGGAAAAGCTTCCAGAGGCAATAAGATTACAAACGGTGCATTTGGTATCGTTGCAATGGAGCCGGCATGGATTAAATCAAATCAGATAGAAGCAGCCCGTATTGCCATGACGCGTTATGTAAAGCGTGGCGGTAAGATATGGATTAAAATATTCCCGGATAAACCGGTAACTGCAAAACCGGCAGAAACCCGTATGGGTTCCGGAAAAGGCTCCCTGGAATACTGGGTGGCTGTTGTAAAGCCGGGACGTGTATTGTTTGAGATCGATGGAGTTGCGGAAGAGACTGCGAGAGAAGCATTGCGTCTCGCTACACACAAATTACCTTGTAAATGTAAAGTAGTTTCGCGTGCAGACTTAGAAGGCGGTGAATCAAATGAAAGCAAGTAAATATTTAGAAGAATTACGGACACAGACGCCGGCGGATTTAAACGCTCAATTAGCAGAGGCTAAGAAAGAACTTTTCAATTTGAGATTCCAGAATGCGACGAACCAGTTGGAGAATACAGGCAGAATCAAAGAGGTCAGAAGGAATATTGCGAGAATTCAGACAGTCATTACTGAGAAAGCAAATGCCTAAATCTCAGAAAGGAGAATGATATCGTGGATAGAAATTTAAGAAAAACACGTGTTGGTGTTGTTGTAAGCGATAAAATGCAAAAGACGATTGTTGTAGCAGTAAAAGACAATGTAAGACATCCGCTTTATAACAAGATCGTTAAAAGAACTTATAAATTAAAAGCTCATGATGAGAATAACGACTGCAGAATCGGTGATACAGTCAAGGTGATGGAGACAAGACCGTTATCAAAGGATAAGAGATGGAGACTTGTTGAAATCGTTGAGAGAGCGAAATAATAGTACAAGGAGGATTCCAGCATGATACAGCAGGAAAGCAGACTCAAAGTCGCTGATAATACCGGAGCAAAGGAATTGCTCTGCATTCGTGTTATGGGCGGTTCTACAAGAAGATATGCACACATTGGCGATGTGATCACTGCGACCGTTAAAGATGCAACACCAGGCGGCGTTGTCAAAAAAGGTGATGTTGTAAAAGCAGTTGTTGTACGTACGGTGCGTGAAACGCGGCGGAAAGACGGCTCTTATATCCGGTTTGATGAAAATGCCGCAGTTATTATAAAAGATGACCAGACTCCGAGAGGAACCCGTATTTTCGGACCGGTAGCAAGGGAACTTCGTGAGAAACATTTCATGAAGATTGTTTCTCTGGCTCCGGAAGTATTATAGGAGGTAACTAAAATGGCAATGTTTAAAATAAAAAAAGGCGACATGGTAAAAGTGATCGCCGGAAGAGATAAAGATAAAGAAGGTAAAGTCATTGCTGTAAACCGCAAGAATCAGACGCTTCTTGTTGAAGGGATCAATATGATCACAAAGCATACAAAGCCATCGATGCAGAATCAGCAAGGTGGAATTGTACACCAGGAAGGACCAATTCATATTTCGAACGTAATGTATCTGCATAAGGGACAGCCGACAAGAATCGGATTTAAGTTTGACGGAGACAAAAAAGTCCGTTTTGCAAAATCTACCGGTGACATTATTGACTAAGCACGAATAGAAGGAAGGAGGTCCAAAAGTGAGCAGATTAAAAGATCAGTATATGAATGAGATCATGGATGCTATGATCAAAAAATTCGGATATAAAAATCGCATGCAGGTGCCAAAGCTGGATAAAATTGTTGTAAACATGGGTATTGGCGAAGCAAAGGAAAATGCGAAAATATTAGAAGCAGCTATGAGTGATATGGAATTGATTACAGGGCAGAAGCCAATCAAGACCATATCCAAAAAATCAATTGCAAACTTCAAGATCAGAGAAGGGATGCCGATCGGCTGTAAGGTAACGCTACGAGGCGAAAAGATGTACGAATTCTTAGACCGCCTTGTAAACCTTGCACTGCCTCGTGTACGTGACTTTAGAGGCGTAAATCCGAATTCCTTTGACGGAAGAGGCAATTATGCACTTGGTATTAAAGAGCAGCTGATCTTCCCGGAAGTGGAATTTGATAAGATTGACAAAGTACGCGGCATGGACATTATTTTTGTAACTACTGCAAAAACGGATGAAGAAGCACGTGAATTATTAGCGCAATTCAACATGCCATTTCAAAAGTAATCAGGAGGGAAATTATGGCAAAGACTTCGATGAAAGTAAAACAGCAGCGTAAACAGAAATTCTCTACCAGAGAATACACACGCTGCAGAATCTGTGGTCGTCCACATTCTGTGTTAAGGAAATACGGTGTCTGCCGTGTCTGCTTCCGTGAATTAGCATACAAGGGCCAGATTCCGGGAGTAAAAAAAGCTTCCTGGTAAACCGTGACACCCAGATAATAGTTAAGGAGGAAAATTCAATCATGACAGTGAGTGATCCAATCGCAGATATGCTTACAAGAATCCGTAACGCAAATACTGCTAAACATGATACAGTAGATATTCCGTCATCCAAGATGAAGGTTGCAATTGCTGAAATTCTTGAAAAAGAAGGCTATATCGCGAAATATGATATCGTTGATGACGGAAATTTCAAAGCCATCCGTGTCACATTAAAATATGGCGCGGATAAAAATGAAAAGATTATAACAGGCATCAAGAGAATCTCAAAGCCAGGTCTTCGTGTATACGCCGGCAAGGATGAAATCCCTTCCGTACTTGGCGGTTTGGGAATCGCTATTCTGTCTACCAATAAAGGCATTATTACAGATAAAGAAGCAAGAAAACAGCAGGTAGGCGGAGAAGTATTAGCATTTGTATGGTAATCAGTGGACGGTAATTTTCAGAATAAACAGGAGGTACGGGCATGTCACGTATAGGTAGAATGCCAATCGCGGTCCCGGCAGGAGTAACTGTTGAGATTGCAGAAAATAATAAAGTAACTGTAAAAGGACCAAAAGGAGAGCTTGAAAGAGTTCTGCCGTCAGAGATGGAGATTAAACAGGAAGACGGACAGATTTTGGTCACAAGACCGAATGATCTTAAGAAAATGAAATCTTTGCATGGTCTGACAAGAACACTGGTCAATAATATGGTGGTAGGTGTTACTGAAGGCTATACGAAGCAGCTGGAAGTAAACGGTGTAGGTTACAAAGCTGCAAAATCCGGCAATAAGCTGACACTCAACCTGGGCTATTCTCATCCGGTTATTATGGAAGATCCGGAAGGACTGGAATCTGTAGTAGAAGGCAACAAGATTACGATTAAAGGAATCGACAAAGAAAAAGTTGGCCAATATGCGGCTGAGATCAGAGATAAGAGAAGACCGGAACCGTACAAGGGCAAAGGTATTAAATATATTGATGAAGTTATTAGACGTAAAGTTGGTAAGACTGGTAAGAAATAAATGAAAGGGTGACGAGAGATGGTTAGAAAGGAATCAAGAGCTAAGGTTCGTGAAAATAAACACAGAAGACTGCGTAACCGTATTTCAGGAACGGCAGAAAGACCGCGTCTGGCAGTTTTTAGAAGTAATAATCATATGTACGCTCAGATCATTGACGATACAGTTGGCAATACCATCGCTGCTGCTTCCACACTGGATAAAGACGTAAAGGATGCAGTGGAAAAGACTAATAACGTTGCAGCAGCAGCACAGGTAGGCACTGTGATCGCAAAGAGAGCATTGGAAAAAGGTATTACAACGGTTGTCTTTGACCGTGGCGGATATATTTATCAGGGCAAAGTGCAGGCTCTGGCAGATGCAGCCAGAGAAGCTGGTTTAACATTCTAAGTAGGAGGAAACAGTTACATGAAACGTGAAATAATTGATGCTAGTCAGTTAGAGTTAACAGAAAACGTTGTAGCAATCAAACGTGTCACGAAGGTTGTAAAGGGCGGACGTAACATGCGCTTTTCAGCTTTGGTAGTTGTCGGTGACAGCAACGGACATGTAGGCGCAGGAATGGGAAAAGCAGCTGAAATTCCTGAGGCGATCCGCAAGGGTAAAGAAGATGCTATGAAAAAGCTCATTACTGTAAAATTAGATGATAACAAGAGTATAACACATGATATTCTGGGGAAACATACAGGTGCTACAGTACTGCTTAAGAAGTCTCCGGATGGTACCGGTATTATCGCCGGCGGCCCGGCACGAAGCGTGTGCGAATTAGCAGGCATCAAAAATATCCGTACAAAATCATTGGGTTCTAACAATAAACAGAATGTTGTGCTTGCTACAATCGCTGCTCTGGCTCAGTTAAAATCTCCGGAAGAAGTTGCTAAGCTCCGCGGTAAATCTGTAGAAGAGATTGTAGGTTAGGAGGCATAAAATGGCAGAGAAAATGTTAAAGGTAACACTGATCAGATCAAAAATCGGCGCAGTTCCGCGGAATCGCAAGATCATTGAGGCTATGGGCTTTCATAAACTCAATCAGACAAAAACATTCCCGGACAATGCTGCAACACAGGGTGCGCTTCGTAAGATTGCACCGTATGTAAAAGTAGAAGAAGCATAATTCAGAATAAGGAGGTGTCAGAATGGACTTATCAAGTTTACAGGCCGCAGGGGGCTCTAGAAAAGATAAATTCAGAAAAGGACGCGGACATGGTTCAGGCAACGGCAAGACAGCCGGTAAAGGACACAAAGGTCAAAAGGCTCGTTCAGGAGCGCCAAGACCGGGCTTTGAAGGTGGCCAGATGCCATTATACAGAAGATTACCAAAGAGAGGCTTTAAGAATATTAATTCTAAGATAATCGTTGGAATCAATGTATCAGAACTTGAGAGATTTGACAATGATTCTACGGTTTCCGTGGATACGTTAATCGAGACAGGTATTGTTAAAAATCCAAGAGATGGCGTTAAGATTCTTGGAAATGGAGAATTAACCAAGAAGCTCAATGTTCAGGCCAATGCGTTCAGCGCCAGTGCAAAAGAAAAGATTGAGGCTCTTGGTGGAAAAGCAGAGGTGATCTAATGTTACAGACACTTCGTAGTGCATTCAAGGTACAGGAAATCCGGGAACGATTAGTATATACATTTTTTATGCTGATCGTCATCCGGTTAGGCTCACAGCTTCCTTGTCCGGGTATTGACTCTGCTCTGTTTGCAGAATGGTTCAGTTCTCAAACAAACGGAGCATTTAATTTTTTTGATGCGATTACAGGTGGTTCTTTCAATGAAATGTCCGTATTTGCATTGAGCATTACGCCATATATCACATCTTCTATCATTATGCAGCTCCTTACAATAGCTATTCCAAAGCTGGAGGAGATGCAACGAGACGGCGAAGACGGCAGAAAGAAAATTGCCAGCATTACCCGTTATGTTACGGTAGCGCTTGCTCTGATTGAATCTGTTGCAATGGCGATCGGATTTGGCAGAATGGGATATTTGACAAATTACAATGCATTTTCTGTGATTCAGGTTGTATGTATTTTAACAGCAGGATCAGCAGTATTGATGTGGATTGGTGAACAGATTACAGAAAAAGGCGTCGGCAACGGTATCTCAATAGTATTAGTCATCAATATCGTATCCAGAATACCGGCTGATATGTCGACGTTGTATGAACAGTTTGTAAAAAATCAGAAGATTGCCAAAGGCGTACTTGCTGCAGTCATTATACTTGCAGTCATTCTTTTAACAGTTATTTTTGTTATTTTACTGCAGGATGCAGAACGTAAGATTCCGGTACAGTATTCCAAAAAAATTCAGGGAAGAAAGACGGTTGGAGGCCAAAGTTCATTCATTCCTCTGAAAGTTAACACAGGCGGTGTTATTCCAATTATTTTTGCACAGTCTATTATGGAATTTCCGGTTGTTATTTGTACGCTGCTTCAGGTAGACGGCGGGACAGGCATTGGCGGAAAAATCTTAAATGGTCTGCAGCAAAGAAACTGGTGTGATCCGTCTAATCCTGTTTTATCGATTGGACTTGCTGTATATCTGGTTCTGGTTATTGTATTTGCGTATTTTTATACGTCAATTACATTCAATCCTCTGGAAATTGCAGATAATATGAAAAAGCAGGGCGGATTTATACCTGGCATCCGGCCGGGCAAACCAACGAGTGAATATCTGACGAAGATTTTGAATTATATTGTATTTATCGGCGCTGTTGGACTTTCGATCTGTGCGGTAATACCGATTTTCTTTAATGGAGTATTTAATGCAAACGTGTCGTTTGGAGGAACATCGATTATTATTATTGTAGGTGTTGTCATAGAGACGATTAAGCAGATTGAATCAAAGATGGTTGTTCGGTATTATAAAGGGTTCTTAAGTGAATAGAGGTTGTGGGGGATACAGTTTCGGCTGTATCTCTCTTTGTGTGTAAATAAAAATCAGAAACTTTACAGTAGAAAAAAGTCCCAATTTATGATATGGTTGTAATAAACAGTGAAGTATTCACAAGCTGAGTGAATAAACTGCAACAAATTAAATCAGGAGGTTTTAATCTTATGAAAATTATCATGTTAGGCGCTCCAGGCGCAGGCAAAGGCACACAGGCAAAACGGATTGCGGAAAAGTATACAATCCCTCACATTTCTACCGGTGATATTTTCCGCGCGAATATCAAGAACGGAACAGAGCTTGGCAAAAAGGCAAAAGAGTTTATGGATCAGGGGTTATTAGTGCCGGATGAACTGACCTGTGATCTGGTTATGGATCGTATTCAGCAGGACGACTGCAAAAACGGATTTGTATTGGATGGTTTCCCGCGTACAATACCACAGGCAGAAGCGTTAGATGCAGCGTTGTCTAAAATAGGACAGAAAATGGATTATGCCATTGATGTAGATGTGCCGGATGAAAATATTGTAAACCGCATGGGCGGACGCAGAGCATGTTTAAGCTGCGGAGCTACTTATCATGTAGAATTTAATCCGACAAAAGCAGAAGGCATTTGTGACGCCTGCGGTGCACAGACAGTATTAAGAGATGATGATAAGCCGGAAACTGTCCAGAAACGACTGACGGTATATCACGATCAGACGCAGCCGCTCATTGATTATTATAAGAATCAGAATATCTTAAAATCGGTAGACGGGACACAGCCGATGGAAGCAGTATTTGATGCGATTATAGGAATCCTGGGAGCATAAGAGTGATGCCTGTATCAATAAAATCTGCAAAAGAGATAGAACTGATGCGGACGGCGGGCAGAATCCTGGGCAAGGTACATGAAGAACTTGCCCGGGAAATTGTGCCGGGAATGTCTACTTTGGACATTGACCGTATTTGTGAAGAATTAATACGAAGCTATGGATGTATTCCTTCATTTTTAAATTATGAAGGATTTCCTGCTTCTGTCTGTGTATCTGTAAACGATGAGGTCGTACATGGAATTCCGTCTGACAAACGAATGGTAAAAGAAGGCGATATTGTCAGCTTGGATACGGGAGTCATTTATAAAGGGTATCAGTCTGACGCTGCCAGAACAATTGGTGTGGGAAAAATATCAAAGCAGGCGGCAGACCTGATCGAGCGGACAAAGCTCTGTTTTTTTGCAGGCATGCATTATGCGAAGGCAGGCGGGCGGCTTTTTGATATTTCAGCAGCGATTGGGGATTGTGCGCACCAGTATGGCTATGGTGTTGTCCGTGATCTGGTTGGGCATGGAATTGGGCGCAATATGCATGAACCGCCTGAAATTCCTAATTTCAGGCAGCGGTTTCGTGGAATGCGGCTAAAGCCGGGAATGACGCTTGCAGTAGAGCCGATGATTAATATCGGTACGTGGCGTGTGAACTGGTCATCTAATGGATGGACTGTTACAACAGCGGATGGTTCTTTATCTGCGCATTATGAAAACACCATATTGATTACACGCAGCGGGCCAGAGCTTTTGTCAGTTACAGAGGAAGAAGCAGAAAATCTAAATCAAATGTATCTTGCGGTATAAAACTTAATGTTTCTATATAGAAAGATATCAAATGTGAAAATAATAATGATGAAATAGATGGAGGAATGAAAATGTCTAAAGCAGATGTAATCGAAGTAGAAGGAAAGGTAGTGGAAAAGCTGCCGAACGCAATGTTTCAGGTAGAATTGGAAAATGGACACCAGATTTTGGCACATATCAGTGGGAAGCTGCGGATGAATTTTATCCGTATTCTGCCGGGTGATAAAGTGACCATTGAGATGTCACCATATGATTTAACGAAAGGGCGTATTATCTGGAGAGATAAATAACTGTTTCGTTTAAGGATAGCGGGCTGTTAGGAAGTGAGATATTCTGACAGCCTGTTTTTGCTATCGTCTTTTTCTTCCATTTTGTGATAAGATGTGTTAGAATGTAAAATATGTGTAAAAGTTATGTAACTTAAAAATGAAGATCTTGTTACAGATGAAAAGGAAAATAAGAATATGGAAGGTTTTACTTTAATATTGTCTTTGTTAAGCGGTGTGGCGCTGTTTTTGTTTGGTATGTCCCTGATGGGGGATGGATTAAAAAAGGCAGCGGGTGAAAAATTGGAGCTCATTTTATACAGGCTGACAAACACGCCGTTAAAAGGGATTTTGCTTGGAACTGCAGTGACGGCAATTATTCAGTCTTCTTCGGCTACTACAGTGATGGTTGTAGGCTTTGTTAATGCAGGGATGATGAAAGTCTCTCAGGCAATCGGAATTATTATGGGGGCCAATATCGGGACGAGTATTACAGGATGGATTCTTTGTCTGTCTTATATAGAAGGGACAGGAGGAATCGCGCAAATGCTGTCCACAGCAACGATTTCATCAGTTGTTGCGATTATTGGTATTGTGTTTAAAATGTTTATGAAGAAAGCATCTTATCATAATGTTGGGGATATTATGCTTGGCTTTTCTATTTTAATGGTTGGTATGCAGACGATGAGCAGCGCAGTTTCCCCATTAAAGAGCAACGAACATTTTGTAAATGCGCTGACGATGTTTACGAATCCGTTTATGGGGATTTTAGTTGGTATTTTGTTTACGGCAGTATTACAGAGCGCTTCAGCATCGGTTGGTATTATGCAGGCGTTGTCGGTGACGGGTGGTATTACGTTTGCAGCAGCATTGCCGATTACAATGGGGATTGGCGTTGGCGCTGCGTGTCCGGTGCTCTTATCATCGATTGGCACCAATAAAAATGGCAAACGGACGGCGCTGATTTATCTGTTAAATGATTTATTTGGTATGCTGTTTTGGTCTGTTATTTTTTATACGGTTCATGCAGCGGTCCATTTTGAATTTATGGGAATGGTGATGAGTCCCATTCGAATTGCGTTGTTAAATACAGTGTTTCGCATGGCGACGATACTGGTGCTTTGTCCATTTATCAAAGGCATCGAGAAGTTTGTATTCTTTTTGGTGCGTGACAGTCAGGAGGACAAAGAGGATCAGGCAGACTTTGACTTGTTGGAAGAGCGTTTCCTTGCCTATCCGCCATTGGCGATTGCACAGAGCCATCAGGCGATGAATGGAATGGCAAAGAAGGTACGTAAAAATATTGGATATTCGCTGGGACTGCTGACAGAATATTCAGAGGAGCAATATCATAAAATACAGGAAAAAGAAAATTTAATAGACAAATATGAAGACAAACTTGGCACTTATTTGATGCAGCTGACCGGTCGGGAGATGACGATTGCACAAAACAGTGAAGTGTCAAAGTTTTTACATACATTAAGCGATTTTGAACGTTTAGGCGATCATGCCAGCAATATATCCAAAGTTGCAAATGAATTATATGAGAAAAAAACGTCTTTTTCAAAAGAAGGGATGTATGAGCTTGGAGTGCTCGAGTCTGCTGTTTCTGAAATCGTGGACCTTACGGTAAATGCATTTATGGAAGACGATCAGCAGACAGCGTATCGGGTAGAACCGCTGCGTGAACTGATTGGCATTTTGTGTGATGAATTAAAATTACGCCATATCAAACGGCTTCAGCATGGAAAGTGTGAGTTAAAGCAGGGGTTTGCATTTAACGATCTGCTTGCGAATCTGGAACGTATTGGAGCGCATTGCTCAAATGTAGCGGTTGCGATGATTGAGCTTGGATATTCTGAATTTGACATTCATGGTTATGTGAAAAGTGTGCGTGAACGCAAGAATTCGGATTATGCGATTTATTTTGAAGAATACGAAGAAAAGTACGATATTAATGGTTATAAAAAAGCTAAGAAACTAAAGAAAGAGGATGAGGCGGTTAAAGGAAAAAAAGGGAAAGACGGAAAAGAAAGCAAAGACGGAAAAGAAAACAAAGAAGGAAAAGAAGATAAAAGAAGAAAAAATAAAGTATAGCAGGAATCAGCGTATTGCAAAATGACCTGTTTGTTACAAAGAGTATTGTACATAGGAACAGTAATTCTTTCATGGACATAAGCAGATGAACAGCTGGGGAACGAAGAGGAAATATCAGGCAGCAGATGCAGCCGGGGACTGTTATAGGGGAAAAGATAGAAGGTAGATGATAAATTATGTATCTGATGTTAAAAAATACAGAGGTGTTATATTTTGATCTGGAAGATTTTGTAGTGGAAGTTATACGCAACGATCTGCTTCCGTTTTGTCTGCGGTCGAATATAAGGCTTTCGACAAAGATGAAAGATATTTTACATAATATTCAGGAGGTTAAGGCTTATTTAAGCAGCAGAGTATTGTCCTTATCGAGAGATAATGCAAAGCAGATTTACGCCGCGTTTCAGATTCCACAGGTGGATTCGACGGATAACCGGGTAAATATTTGTATAAAATGCAAAGGCGTGTCTATCGTGGACAGTTATTGGGTAAAAGAAGACGAAGAAGCTGCAGACTGGGAAAACATTAATATTCGCCAGAACCAGCTCAGGGATATTCTGGATTTGTCCTTAAGTGGATTTTCACCTACGATTACGACGAATGCAATCTGTCCGGAACTGACAACGAAGGGATTGTTTCGGAAAGGGTGGGTGTATTTAGGAGACAGCCTGTATTTGCTGAAATCAGATAAGACGAATGAATATGTAAATACAAGAATGGAAGTGCTGGCTTCTGAGATATTGGAATGTTTTGAAAATCGACTGGACAGTATCGTATACCTGAGTGATATTAAAGAAACGGCTCGCGGCACCGCATATGTATCCATCTGTCAAAACTTTGTAAAAGAGGAGCAGTCATTTATTGAAGCATGGGAGGTCATTGATTACTGCAAACGGCGTAAAATTGCGTTCCGCGATTTGTGTCTGGAACGGTGGGGAAGTAAATTCGCCTGTATCCCTGTATTGGATTATATAATAATCAATACAGACAGACATACGCAGAATTATGGATTTATGATGAATAATGATACCGGAGAATTGGAAGCAGTAGCGCCGATGTTTGATTTAAATTGTGCACTTGTGGCGGATTATTTCAAAGTAGAAGCCGGCGATACGCTCAGCCAGATGTTTAATACAAAAGAGACAATCCGGGAACTGGCATTTCAATATATAGAATATACCGATCTCAAATTTAATGAAGAAGCATTTTTAAAACTTGCAGACAGCAAACAGTATAAGGAATTGAGACATATTTTTGAAAAAGTATATGGCAGAATACAGGAGTTGGGTATTATCTAGGAATTATAAGAAAAGGATAAAAGCATAATGTCTTTTATTCTTTTCTTTTTTGTGTTTAACGTACGGGAATCCAAAATATTGCACGAAAACAGGACTATGAGTGCAGAAATCGACAGTGACGAAAAAAACTCGGCATACAGTTTTCTAATTCCATTTTATCGTATCAGATTATTTTTTTACTGTCACTTTCACTTTTTTACTGATACCGTTTGCAGTTACTGTAATCGTTGCTTTTCCGGCTTTGATGCCTTTTACAACTCCTTTTGCTGTAACTGTTGCAACCTTTTTGTTAGAAGTTTTATATGTGATCTTTCCGTCTGCCGCGGCTGTTGCCCGTAGCTTTACTGTTTTTCCAATTTTGATATCAGCCGTAGTCTTGCTTAACTTCAACAGATTGGTATTTAAGTCAGCCAGTGCAGGGCGTTCTTTACGATTCTCATCTTTTTCTTCTCCCAGCACATATTCATAATAACGCGTATGCATGTCCGCAGCTGAAAAATCTGTTTCGGATACAACGGTACCGTCAGCTTTTAAAGAAAGATCGTCAAGATATACGATGGAAGTCAGTTTATTAAACATCCCGGTGATCCTAGTCTGCATGAAAATGCTGCCAGACTGTGAGGTATCAATGGCTGTCTGGTTCTGGTCATCTCCTTCTACGTTCAGCATGGGGTTTACAGGCGCATCTGTGACTGTCAGCTTATAGAAATCTCCAACTTCGCGCATGGCAAAAAAATCTTTATATTCCGAAGCTTTTAATTCCTGTCCCTTTTGTTCATTCACGACAACCGGAAATATAGAACCATTGTCATGAACAATTAAAAATGAATATTCGGACTGTACATTGCCCAGGTATGTCTCTTCATTGCTAAAATCAAACCATGTATTTATCTGAACCTGTGCATGCTCCTTTTGTCCAGCGAGCGCAGCTTTTGGAATAAAAACGCTGTAGCTGAATGTATACTTATCCGAAAACGTGCCGACTTCGCCAAGATCAACCCCAAGCCGTGTACCAGCGCTATCCCAGTCATCTTCAGGTTGGGCTCCTGGGAACCTGACTGGCGCGGCAAATGCTTTATTATCGGCAGCCTCTACATTGGCAGTCCCCGACGGACACATACATACCAAACTGAAAGCCAGCTGGAATGTGAGAATAGTAGAAACTATTTTTTTTAAATGATTTTTCATCAATCGTCCTCCTTGTCTCATAATAGAAAATGGAATTAGAAATCTGTTTCCTAAATTCTATCAGAGCAGCTGAAAACCTTGGGCAACTTTTTTCCAAATTAGTAATCCTGATACAGCTGCCGTACAATCTCCTCCATTTTCTCACTCATAAGCCATTCCTCTTGCGGCCGTATGGCATATAATACAAGAAAATCGAAGGCATTGCGTGGGTCGATGCGTGCCATGCCGCTTTCTGTCAGCATCCGGTTGATGCTTCTGCAGCGCTGTTCCCAAAGCTCATCCGGCGTCACATAGTCTTCGTCCAGTTCCTCATAATCATTCGCGTGTACACCGCCTGTTACAATATATAGCAAAAGCAGCGCTTTGCGTGAAACATCCTGTGTCCGGTTTTTCATTGCTTTAATGCTGCGGCTGCCGGGCCAGTGTTTTTTTACGAGCTTTTGAAGCGTTCCAAAACCAGATGTCCGCTTATTTAACGGCATATTCATCCTTAGATATGTGTCTGTGACGGTTTCTAAAGAATAAGCTGATTCACCGGCATCTGTTAGAAGGTTCAGCATCTGCATAAAATAGGAATAAGCAGTATTATGATATTCCCCGAAACAGCTTTTATTTTCCAGCAGAAACGCAAGCAGATCTTCCTGGCTTTCCAGTGTCTGGAATCTGCTTTTAAACGCATCTGTCAATGGCTGGCGCCCGAGCCCCTCTGCCGGAGCCGGACAGGCCAGCGAGTCAGCCATCTGCTTTGCCTGACCATATAAAAGCCGGCGCTCCAGACAGTAAGCATACACTATCTCACGGACATTCCTGTAATGAATCCCCTCTCCGGTCAGACGCTTGAGCAGATGATCTGATGCCGTCTCATCCAGTTCCAGAATGAAACAGATACAAAACAGCTCTTCTCTGTCCTGTGGCAGATTTTTATTGTGCAGCCAGTTAAACACTTTGCGGCGGACGCTCTGTCTTGATATTGTGCTGTAACGTAACAGGCCTTCCAATAACTTTTGTTCCAGATCCTTCCCTTTATAAAATACTGTCAGATTGTCTGTAAATGTCCGAAGCTGCATACCGCTATTCATAAATTCGACAGCTTCCTTTGCCGTAAGGTTTTCCTGAATTACAATATCCAAATGTCTGGCAGAGGTTTTGGTCAGAACTTCTGTTACATTTTCAGATGGAATCATATGTTTTGTTTGTGTTGTCATTTTATGTTTTTCCTTTCCCTGTTCCACCACATTCCGTCAGCCTGTCCGACAGGTATTGCGGACAGCTGCGGAGCATCCACCTGGATCCGCAGTCCGTTATCATCGTCATATTCATAAGCATAGAAGTGGCCATACAGGCTTTCGGCTGAACAGTCAAAGGATTTTATAACAGTTCCTTTGTCTCTGATCACGATATCATCCAGATAAATATAGGACGAAAATGACTGGTTTAGCCCCGTTACCATAAGTCCGATCCCAATCTGCCCTGACCGACTTGTATCAATGGCAATCGTTCTGTCTGTTCCATCTTCATTGTGCAGGAGCTTATGATAAGGAAGTTCCGTTACATCCAGTCTGTAAAAATCACCCGCTTCTTGTATATGAAAGAAGCGGGTGTAATCGGATTTTTCCAAAAGAACGTCGCCAGTACGATGTTCTGCCGTAACAACTGGAAAAACCTCATCTTGTACCTGGAGCAGGCTGAAAACATACAGGCTGTCTGTTGTTCCGATGTGACAATCGTTTTTTTCATCGTCCATGTCCAGCCACCAATGGACAATCATCTTTTCCCCGTCTGCTGCACAGGCGGCCTTTGGGAGATAAAGGCTGCAGCTGAATGTATAATCTTTTGAAAATGCAGCGACATCCCCGCATCCAAGCAGAATAGCCGTACCTGTCTCATACCAGTTGTCCATATCTTCAGTATAATTCCGGAAATGAACCGGCGCGGCGATTGCCTTATTGACCGCAGTTTTTCCGATGCTGTCTTCGCTTTGGTGAAAAAACTTACTGGCAATAAAAAAAACAGCCAGTACGACAGCAAAAAGAACCATCTGTCCTTTTTGCTCCGCTTTGATACGCCTGGCGCTGGCCTTTGTATTAACCGATAGTTTTCTGATATCTGCCTCTGTATGTTCAGACAGATCTTCATCTCCAGACAATGACTCCAGAAGCTGGTTCATATCTGCAATCCTGTCACAGGTACGCAGCTCCATACCTTTTTTAATCACATCTTCCACATATGTGGAGATATCCGCTCCATTTTTTCGGATCCGGACCGGCGTATCCTGCAGCAGCCGCTCCAGCGCCTCCGGCGGCGCTTCTCCAGTCAGACAGTAACAGATGGTAGCGCACAAAGCATAAACGTCGGTCCACGGCCCGAGGCAGCCATGGCTTTGATATTGTTCCAAAGGAGCATATCCATTTTTAATAACTGCTGTCACAGATTTCGACAATGGCAGATCTGCTTTTGCAGTCACTCCGATGTCCAGTACTGCGCCAAAATCTAAAAGCTTCGCGCTTCCATCGGAAAGGATCATAAGGTTATCCGGGCTGACATCCCTGTGTATTAAACCGGCTTCGTGTATTTTTGCAAGGGATTGCATGACGGGTTTCAGAATCTGGAAAGTCTCTTTACCGGACAGCCTGCCGCCATGGCATTCCACATACTGTTTCAGTGTAAGGCCTTCGATATACTCCATTATAATGTACGCTGTGCTATGTTCAAAAAAGAAATCACTGACTTTAACGATATTTTGAATGCTGGATAATTCTGCCAGTATCTGATATTCATGAAGAAAACGTTTCCTGTATTTCTCAAACCAGCGGCTGTCTTCAGTCCGAAGGAGCCTAACCTCTGCATCTGGCTCACGTATGGCAATACCGGATGGAAAAAATTCTTTTAACGCAATCCGGTCGGAGTTCCGCATATCCATTCCTTCATAAGTAATGCCAAATCCGCCTTGGCCAATCGAACGCACGATCAAATACCGACCATTTAAGACCGTTCCGGCAGCAAGATGATGTGACCCATTCGGGATGCTGCTGCCGTTGCCGCGGTTCCTGCATACGGCGTCATCTGTTTTGGACTGTATGCATCCATAACCTATCCGATTTTTCATAAAATCATCCTTAACTGTTTTTAAACAGCTTCCTAATAATATAAGAATTTATTGTGTAACAATAACCTTCCAGGCAAAAAATGCAGAGCAGAGACAATTCAGCAGTTCGCAAATTTCACAGGTTATTTACAAACAGTTCTTACGCTCTGGCCTGACAATCTGGTTAATGCCGTAATTATTATAGCGTATACGGCTGAGCGTGTAAAGACTGTCTTTAAACGGCATCTATGAAAGGTGCTTTTTCTGTTTTTTGTTCGGGTTAAAAAACAGTTCTTAATTTTAGACTGTTTTTGCTTTTATTGCGTTATAGTTTAGGCTGATTTTCTAAATTTTCTGGTTGCATTTTTTTAAACATCGTGATATAATGTCAGCTGAACGCTTTGGAATGAACCCTGAAGTGACAGATCAGCAGCAGTCATGCGGTCTGCCGGCTGCAGGTGTAAGGAAAGGAGGATTTGCTGTGAAAGTAAGATCATCAGTTAAGCCAATTTGCGAAAAATGCAAGGTAATCAAGAGAAAAGGAAGCATCCGGATTATCTGTGAAAATCCGAAACACAAACAGCGCCAGGGATAATCACAGGCTGTTTGAAGCAGACAAGCAGGTCTGCAGTCAAGTGCAAACAAACTTATTATGTGCGGCTGTCAGCAGGAATACCTGCTGATTCATAATAAACAGCGGACACTGCTGAGTCCGGTATCTTTTATACCGAGGGGATATTGGTAAAAAGTGTCATCATTTACAGGTTATGCACACATTTCAGGCCGGGAAACCGGAGCTGCATAGTCTGGCTCAAAGGAAGAAAGTCACAAAATTATACCAATTTAAGAATTATGGAGGTGCAATACACATGGCACGTATCGCAGGTGTAGATTTACCAAGAGAGAAACGTGTGGAAATCGGTTTGACTTATATTTACGGCATAGGAAGAGCAAGCTCAAACCGTATTCTTGCAGAAGCAAAAGTAAACCCGGATACCCGTTGCAGAGATCTGACAGACGAGGAAGTAAAGAGAATCAGCGCTGTGATTGACGAATCACAGACCGTAGAAGGTGATCTGCGCAGGGAAATCGCTTTGAATATTAAGAGATTACAGGAAATTGGCTGCTATCGCGGAATCCGTCATAGAAAAGGTCTTCCGGTCCGTGGTCAGAAGACAAAGACAAATGCAAGAACAAGAAAAGGTCCTAAGAGAACAGTTGCAAATAAGAAGAAATAAAGTTGCGTATTATTATACAGAGAAAGTAGGTTAGTTTAGAAATGGCTAAGAAAGTTGCAAAAAAAGTAACAAAAAAGCGTATTAAGAAAAACGTTGAACGTGGTCAGGCACATATTCAGTCATCTTTTAACAATACAATTGTTACAATTACGGATACTGAAGGTAACGCCTTATCCTGGGCGAGCGCAGGCGGCCTTGGATTTAGAGGTTCAAAGAAATCTACTCCGTATGCTGCACAGATGGCAGCAGAGACAGCTACAAAAGCAGCTCTTATACACGGTTTAAAAACAGTTGATGTCATGGTAAAAGGACCAGGGTCAGGAAGAGAAGCGGCAATCCGTGCGCTTTCTGCATGTGGCCTTGAAGTTACTTCCATCAGAGACGTAACTCCGGTGCCTCATAACGGATGCCGTCCGCCAAAACGTAGAAGAGTTTAATTAGGAGGGATAGACGAAGATGGCAGTAAATAGAGTACCTGTACTGAAAAGATGTAGATCGCTTGGTCTGGAACCAAGTTATTTAGGATATGATAAAAAATCAAGAAGAACACTGCAGAGAACAAATAGAAAAATGTCTGAGTATGCCCTGCAGCTGCGTGAAAAACAGAAAGCTAAATTTATTTATGGCGTATTAGAAAAACCGTTCCATAACTATTATGAAAAAGCAGACCGGATGAAAGGTATGACAGGTACAAACCTGATGACAATTCTGGAATCCAGACTGGACAATGTAGTATTCCGTATGGGATATGCCAGAACCCGCAGAGAGGCAAGACAGATTGTTGGACATAAGTTCGTATTAGTAAATGGAAAACAGGTAAATATCCCGTCTTACCGTGTAAAAGCCGGTGATGTGGTAGAAATAAAAGAAAGTAAGAAGAGCATTCAGAGAATGAAGGATATCGTAGAGGTGACAGCCGGAAGACTGGTTCCTGAGTGGATAGATGTAAATCATGAGACGCTCCAGGGGACAGTGAAAGAACTGCCGTCCCGTGAAATGATCGATGTGCCGGTAGATGAAATGCTCATTGTCGAGTTATATTCGAAATAATTGATGTAATGCACACTTGATCCGAAAAGGAGGGACTTGGTAGTGTTCGATTTTGAAAGACCCAATATTGAAATTGCAGAAATTTCCGAAGACAAAAAGTACGGCCGTTTCGTAGTGGAACCTTTGGAAAGGGGCTATGGTACAACGCTCGGTAATTCTCTGAGGAGAATTATGCTGTCATCCCTTCCGGGAGTAGCCGTAAGTCAGGTGAAGATTGATGGTGTTTTGCATGAGTTCAGTTCCATTCCGGGTGTTAAGGAAGATGTATCTGAGATCATTATGAACATTAAGAATCTGGCATTGAAAAATACCAGCAGTACAAACGAGTCTAAAGTTGCTTACATCGAATTTGAAGGTGAGGGTGTAGTCACAGCCGCAGATATTCAGGTGGATTCTGATATCTCGATCTTAAATCCGGAGCTTGAAATCGCTCATTTAAACGGAGGGGCGGATTCTAAGCTTTATATGGAGCTTACGATCACGAAAGGGCGTGGGTACATCAGCGCAGATAAAAATAAAAATCCGGAACTGCCAATCGGCGTAATCGCCGTAGATTCCATTTATACTCCGGTAGAGCGTGTAAATCTGACCGTCGAGAATACTCGTGTCGGTCAGATTACCGATTATGATAAGCTGACACTGGAAGTATTTACAAATGGAACGCTGGAACCGGATGAGGCAGTAAGCCTTGCAGCTAAGGTATTAAGTGAACATTTGAATCTCTTTATCGACCTGTCAGAAAATGCAAAGACTGCAGAAGTAATGGTTGAAAAGGAAGACAACGCGAAGGAAAAAGTCCTCGAAATGAACATTGACGAACTGGAATTATCCGTACGTTCTTACAACTGCTTAAAACGAGCAGGCATCAATACCGTGGAAGAATTGACAAACCGGACGCCGGATGACATGATGAAAGTTCGTAACCTTGGACGTAAGTCTTTAGAAGAGGTATTAGCGAAGCTGAAAGAGTTAGGACTTCAGTTAAATCCGGGAGATGAATAAAAAAGCTCCGGGCTGGGATGATAAGACCGTAAGTGTGCAGACCAGTCTGATCTGGCACAGGCAGGCCGGCCCTGCCAGACATACAGGGCAGTACCGTTTGTTGCTCAAACAGACAGGTATTTGGTACTGTATGGCCAGTGGCGAATTGAGTAAAACAATTGCATTTGTATCGAAACCAGGTTTAATTGGAACAGATGCATAATATCAGCATCCGGCAGGTAATCCCAAAGAGTGCTGCCGAATGTACCACGATTTGGAGGAAATAAAAATGGCAATGTATAGAAAGTTGGGCAAATCATCTGCTCAAAGAAAAGCATTACTGCGTAACCAGGTAACACAGCTGTTATATCATGGTAAAATTGTAACGACTGAAGCCAGAGCAAAAGAAATCCGTAAAATTGCGGAGAAATTGATTACAATTGCAATCCATGAAAAAGATAACTTCGAAGAAGTAACCGTAAAGGCTAAGGTACCGCGCAAAGACGCAGAAGGTAAGAGAGTAAAAGAAGTCATAGATGGTAAGAGAAAGACTGTTTATGATGAAGTTGATAAGACGATCAAAAAAGACAAACCATCTCGTCTTCATGCAAGAAGAGAAATGCTCAAAATACTCTATCCTGTAACAAGCTCCGAAACGACAAGAAAAGATGGCAAAGTTGTTACTTCCAATAAGCGGAAAGATAAAAAGGAAGTAGATATGATTGCCAGAATGTTCGATGAAGTTGCACCAAAATATGCTGGACGGAACGGTGGATATACAAGAATTATCAAGCTTGGCCAGCGTAAAGGTGATGGCGCTATGCAGGTAATTATTGAATTAGTGTAGTTTTGTGATTGAAATATTATCGGTAAGAGTAATTGCCCAAATGCAGATATGAAATGTTTGTATTTGGGCAGTTTTTGTGTGGTTATTTGTTAATTTGCTTACAGTTCCTTAGACAGGGATAAGGTAAAAATAAATTCTGTTCCGACGCCTTCGGTGCTGATGACATTAATATTTTCATCATGTGCCTGAATGATTTCTTTGACGATCGCGAGTCCCAAACCTGTTCCGCGCTTATCTTTGCCTCGGGAAACATCCGTTTTGTAAAACCGTTCCCATATTTTTTTCAGACTGTCATTTGGAATGCCAATGCCGGAGTCTTTGACAGAGACAAATACTTTGTCGTTTTTTTCTGTCGTTTCGATGGTAATGGATGAATCCGGGTAGCTGAACTTGATGGCATTGTCAGTCAGATTATAAATGACCTGCTGAATTTTTGCCATATCTGCAGTAACATATAGATTCTGGCCGGAAAGAATCAGTTCTATGGAAATATGTTTTTCACTGCAGATTCCTTCAAATGTAAGTGCCGTCATGCGGATAATATAGTTAATATCAAAGCTTTTCATATACAGGATTGTTTTGCCGTGTGAGCCAAATTTGTTCAATTCCAAAAGGCTGCTGGTCAGCTTATTTAAACGCTCTGTTTCAAATAAAATAATATTCAGATATTTGTCCTGCATCTCATAAGGAATCGTTCCGTCTAGGATGGCTTCTATATATCCTTTGATAGAGGTCAGCGGGGAGCGGAAATCATGCGAGACATTGGAAACAAATTTACGCTGGTCGTCTTCCAGAGTATTCAGTTCATTTGCCATATAATCAAAAACAGCTGCAAGATGGCCTAACTCATCATGGGTGTGGATGTTCATTTTTTGTGAAAAATCTCCATCAATATAAGCATCCGCAACGGAGGTAATCTTGCGTATCGGCCGGTAAATAAGCAGCGAAAATAAAAACAGGATTACAAAAGCTAACAAAAAAATAAATAATAGCGTAAGATAGACGACATTCAGCATTTCATAACTATAGGCATAAATATCTGCAATGGGTTTATGTATCAGTACATAGCCGCGGACTCTGTAGCCGGGCGTAATGGGAGCAAATACGGTTAAATGGTTTTCTGTAAAAGTATCATAAAAACGATTCATCATATAATATTTGCTGCCAAAGTCATTAATATCAAATCCATCTATGAAAATATCACCATTACTGTCGTAAGCAGCAGAATTTGCAGAGTCTATAATCACTCTTCCGGAAGTATCAATGACTTTAATCTTTGTATTTAAATAATGGCTGATCGTTTCCAAATGACTGTGCAGGTCAGTCAGCTCCATGCTTCCATTGTAATAGTTTTTCGCATATTGGGACGCGATCTCGGTACATTCTGTATATAGATTGCGCGCTTCCACAGCTTCTATCTGATTTCGCAGTCCGTAATTCGTTACGGTAGATACAAGGATAAATCCCAGAATGCCAAAGACCAGATAGCCTAATAAAAATTTTAAATATAGTGTCTGTTTCATTAGCTTTCCTTTCCGGCATCAGATGAAATCATAGATCATAAATGGATTTATCATTTTATTTCACGACAAACTTATATCCAATGCCCCAGACGGTAGCAATCCCCCATTGCTCCGTATCTTTAATTTTTTCGCGCAGCCGTTTGACGTGGACATCTACGGTACGGGTGTCACCGATGTATTCATAGCCCCAGATATTATCTAAGAGCTGTTCCCGGGTAAACACCTGATTTGGAGAGGAGGCAAGAAAATATAACAGCTCCAGCTCTTTTGGAGGCATATCCAACAGATTTCCATTGTATTCTACACTGTAATTGGATAGATTTACGATAAGCCCGGGGTATTCCACAAGCTTGAGCGCCGGCTGTTCCACAGCTGGTTTTACGGGCTGGTAGCGGCGCAGTACCGCTTTTACCCGCGCAACCATTTCTTTGGAATCAAAAGGCTTCATAATATAGTCGTCGGCGCCCAGCTCCAGTCCAAGCACTTTATCAAAAATCTCTCCCTTTGCGGAAAGCATAATAATCGGTACATTGCTTTTGGCGCGTACTTCCCGACAGACCTGATATCCGTCGATACCCGGCAGCATCAGATCAAGCAGAATCAGATTTGGATGAAATTGCTGGTTAGCAATCAGAGCTTCTTCGCCATCATTGACTATTTTTGTTTCAAAGCATTCTTTTGTAAGGTAGAGAGAGATGAGTTCTGCGATATTTACATCATCATCTACAATGAGTATTTTTTGTTTTGCTGCCATACTTCCTCCTTAGATAAGATTTAGATCAAATATTGTTTTAAAGAGCGAACAACGTGCAAAAATGAGTATTTTGAAAAAAGAATTTATTTAAATTGTACGATTGTGACACCGGAATCCCCTTCTCCAAATTCACCCAGATGGAAAGAATCTACATATTTAATACGCCGAAGATGCTGATGAACGGCATTGCGCAGAGCGCCGGTTCCTTTTCCATGCACTACGCGTACAGTAGATAAATGGGAGAGGTATGCGTCATCCAGATATTTGTCTAACGTCATAATTGCTTCATCAACCGTTTTGCCGATCAGCATAATTTCAGCTGAAATGCTGGAAGCTTTTGACATACGGATTTTACCTGCGCCGGTTTTCGCGGATTTTTTAGAAGAGGACGTTGTATCGTCTTCCAGTAACACCAGGTCTTTGATGTTGACCTGAGTGCGCAGGATGCCCATTTGTACAAACAGATCGCCCTTGCCGTTAGGAAGGGTAGATACGGTGCCGCGTTGATTCATGCTAAGCACTTTTACAGAGTCTCCAAGGCGAAGGTTTTTTGGCGCTTTGTTGTTGGCGGCCGGTTGTTTTTGACTTTTTGCGATACGCGACTCTGCTTCGTTCATTTTGCTGCGCAGCGCTGCGCGTTCTTTTTCCAAATCACTGGCAGATGGATTGGTAGTGCCAAATTTGTGAAAATTACGGATGCTGGCGTCAGCTGCATCTTTTGCTTCTTTTAATATGGCAAGGGCCTGTTCATTTGCTTCCTGAATAATTTTATCGCGGCGGCTGTCCAGCTTTTCCTGTTTGGTGGCAGCCTGTGCATGCAGTTTTGCAAGCTCTTGTTTATACTGCTCGATTTCCAGACGTTCCTTTTCAATGGTCTTACGGCTTGTCTCTAAGTCTGCAATCAGGTCTTCAAAATTTTGTTCGTTAGATGTAATACGTGTTTTGGCATCTGCAATAATATCTTCTGTAAGACCGAGCTTTCCGGATATTGCAAACGCATTGCTCTTGCCGGGAATACCGATCAACAGATGATACGTAGGGCTTAATGTTTCTACATCAAATTCACAACATGCATTTTGTACGCCTTTGGTAGAGAGTGCAAATACTTTCAGTTCGCTATAATGCGTAGTTGCCATTGTGCGTACACCGCGCTGAAGCAGCCTGGACAAAATAGAAATTGCTAAAGCCGCACCTTCAGTCGGGTCTGTGCCAGAGCAAAGTTCATCAAATAGTACGAGCGAATTTGGCGTTACTTTTTTTAAGATGGTGACAATATTTGTCATATGGGAAGAAAACGTGCTTAAACTTTGTTCAATGCTTTGCTCATCCCCGATATCTGCATATACGTTTTCAAAAACGGCAAGTTGTGAACGGTCACCCGCAGGAATGTGCAGACCGGCCTGTCCCATAAGCGTTAAAAGACCGACTGTCTTCAAGGAGACTGTCTTGCCTCCGGTGTTTGGCCCGGTCACAACAAGCAGATGAAAATCATCTCCGAGACGGACATCAATCGGCACTACAGATTTTTTATTCAGCAGAGGATGACGTCCGCGCCGAATGTGGATACGGCCTTGTGTATTAAAAGATGGAGCGACTCCGTTATGCTCATGTGCCAATGCTGCTTTTGCGAAAATAAAATCCAGTGTTGTAAGCAGCTTGTAGTCGTTGAAAAGCGCCTCACTGTTGGCGGCAACCTGATTGCTCAGTTCTGCAATAATTTTATCAATTTCTTCCTGTTCTTTTAAATGCAGTTCTTTTAATTCGTTATTCAGATTTACAATGCCGGCAGGTTCAATAAACAGGGTGGACCCGGAGGAAGACTGGTCATGTATCATGCCGGATATCTGATTTTTATATTCTGCTTTTACCGGCAGGCAGTAGCGGCCGTTTCGCATGGTAATGACTGCATCCTGTAAATAACCTCGTGTCACAGAGTTGTTCAGGATATTTGTCATCTGATTATGAATTCGTCCGCTCATGCCCTGGATACTGCGGCGAATGGATTTTAACTGACTGCTGGCATCATCAGCGATCTCATCCTCAGAAATGATGCATCGTCTGATTTCCTCGCACAAAGGCGTTAACGGCTCAATGGCCTGGAACATAGCATCCAGTGTATCAGCGGGAATGTTTTCACGGTCATTTCTGCCATATGTCTTGATACGCTTCGCAACGTCCAGCAGAGAAGCAATATGGAGCAGCTCCTCAATGCTAATGACGCCTCCGACTTCCAGGCGCTTTAAAGACATGCCGATTTTATGGATACCGCTAAAAGATATGTTTCCTTTCCGGTAAATGCGGGAAAGTGCGGCGGAGGTCTCAGCCTGCGCCTGCTCAATTTTGGCAGGATCTGTCATAGGCTTTAAGTGGATACAATGTTCTTTGGCCCAGTCTGAGGAAGCATGGGCTGCTAATTGTTCCGTTATTTTGTTATATTCTAAAGTATAAAGAACTTTTTTATTCATAGTATATCATCCTTCCTGAAAAAGTTGGCAGCGAAAATAGCCGGTCATCTTCATTTTACATGATAATTTCGTAAGTGAAAAGTAATATTCGTAAGAAAAATTACTTATTTTCTTGAAATAAATGCCAAATCCTCGTATAATCTTAACATAAGGTATCGAAAAACAAAAGTGTAATGGGTAATGGGAAGAGGGGTTTTTTCATGCCATACAAAAACGATGAGCAGCATTTTATAAAAGAGAAGATCAAAGATAAACCGGTAAACAGAAAACAGCTTTTGCAGAAAGGCATCGCGACGATCGGATATGCAATATTGTTTGGATTTGTTTCATGCCTTGTTTTTTGTGCGCTTCGGCCAAAAATAGAATCATGGTTTGCGCCGAAGGAAGATCAGTGGGTTGGTATTCCAAAAGATACGTTTACGGATGAACAGAATCCGGAAGGCTCGTTGGCAGATGACGCGCAGGAAGATCATGAAGATGTGCAAAAAGAACCGGATAAGGAAGATAAGAAACAAAAAACGGTCTATATTACAGAAAAGAAAGAAATGACGCTGGACGATTATCAGGTGCTTCAAAACCAGCTGTATAAGATTGGCAATCAGGTAAATAAGTCTATTGTGACGGTCACAGGAATTAAAGAAGGCGTAGATATATTTGATTCGCCATATGAAGCGCCAGGACAGGCGTCCGGACTGATTATAGGAAATAACAGCAAAGAATTGCTGGTATTGACAGAGTATCAGGTGATTCAAGACGTAAAATCGATTCAGGTTACGTTTATTAATAATGATACCTTAGATGCGGCTTTAAAAAAATATGATGGAAATACGGGGATTGCTGTTCTTGGCGTGCCGGTAGAAAAAATTGCAGAAACTACAATGAATCAGATAGAAACGGCTGTATTGGGCAATTCGCTGAATCTCAGGCAGGGGAAAATTGTAGTTGCACTTGGCAGCCCGCTCGGTACAAATTATTCGATATTGACCGGGAATATTACTTCTGTAACAAATACGATAACAACAGAAGACCGCAATTATACAGTGTTTACAACAAACATCGTATCGAATGAAAAAGGAAATGGGGTTTTGATTAATACAAATGGAGAAGTGATTGGACTGTTTTTGAAATCATCCAATATTCAAAAGGAGCAGAATACGCTGACCGCAGTCTCAATTTCAGAGCTGAAAGATATTATTGAATTGCTTTCAAATGGTTTAAACGTGCCGTATATCGGGATTAAAGGAAGTACTGTAACCGATGCGATTTCTGAGGAATATGACATTCCAAAAGGCGTATATATTAAAGAGGCTGTAGTAGACGCTCCGGCAATGACGGCTGGTTTGCAGACAGGAGATGTTATTGTCGCGATTGGAAAAGAAGAAATACTTTCTATGGATGACTATCAGCGGTTATTGCTAAAGATGAAAAAAGGGGATGAAATTAAAATAACTGCAAACCGGCAGAATGCGGAAGGGTATAAAAAGTTTACCTGTATGGTTGAAGTCGGGGTGTTGAGATAGAAAATAAGTAAAATATAAATAAGACAGAACTATTAAATGGAGGCAGACGTATGCGTTATATAGAAACATTGCGTGAAGGAGAACGCATTAACGAGATTTATTTGTGCAAAAATAAACAACCGTCGGTAACAAAAGCAGGGAAACCGTTTGTGTCACTGACGATGCAGGATAAAACAGGAACGTTGGATGCTAAAATATGGGATCCGGGTTCTTTAGGGATTGATGATTTTGAGAAGCTGGATTATTTAAATGTAGTAGGAGATGTTACCAGCTTTCAGGGGGCGCTGCAGCTAAATATCAAGCGGATCCGGAAAGCACAGCCTGGAGAATATGATCCAAAAGAATATCTTCCGGTCAGCAGATATGATACGGAACAGATGTATAAAAAATTAATGGAAATCATCTGCCGTATTGAAAATCCATATTTAAAACAGCTGACAGCTGATTTTTTTGGTAATCCAAAGTTTGAGGAAGCGTTTAAATTTCATTCGGCAGCAAAGACGATGCACCACGGATTTGTAGGCGGACTGCTTCAGCATACGCTCGGGGTGGCAAAACTGTGTGAGAGTTATGCGGCGCAATATGAGTTTTTAAACAGAGATCTGCTAGTTACAGCAGCGGTATTTCATGATGTTGGAAAGTTGAAAGAACTGTCCCGATTTCCGGAAAATGACTATACGGATGCCGGCCAGCTGTTGGGACATATTATTATCGGGGCGCAAATGCTGACAGAACGAATGAAGCAAATACCTGATTTTCCGAAAAAGCTGGCAGATGAGTTGATTCATTGTATTTTGGCGCATCATGGGGAGCTGGAATATGGTTCGCCGAAAAAGCCGGCTTTGGCAGAAGCGGTTGCATTGAGCTTTGCAGATAATATGGATGCGAAAATGGAAGCCTTAGAAGAAGCGTTTGTAAATGTACCGGACGGCAACACCGATTGGCTGGGCTTCCATCGGTCATTTGAATCCAATATACGAAAGACGAGTCTTTCATAGAGGACGCAAGTATGGTACAAATAATAAAAAAAAATGATTTGATAGAATTAGAAATTGTAGATCTGAGCGCAGACGGTTCCGGGGTCGGCAAAATGGCAGAAGGCGATCACCGGGAAGGAAGCGCTATGACTTTTTTTGTAAAAGACGCACTTGTTGGAGACCGGGTTCTTGCAAAAATCATAAAGCTGAAAAAAACGTACGGATATGCAAGGCTTACAGAAATTATTGAGCCGTCGCCGGATCGCGTAGAACCAAAATGCCCTGTGCACAGGCAATGTGGAGGGTGTCAGATACAGGCGCTTTCTTATGAAAAACAGCTGGAATATAAGCAAAATAAAATTCTTAATAATCTGATGCGGATTGGCGGCTTTGATCTATCACAAATACGTATGGATCCAATCATCGGAATGCAGGAAGCATTTCGTTATCGTAATAAGGCGCAGTTTCCAATCGGACGTGATAAAAACGGAAGGTTAGCGGCAGGATTTTATGCAGCCAGAACACATGTGATTGTTCCAATCGAAGACTGTTACCTGGGAGCGCCGCAAAATCAGGATGTAATATCAGAACTTTTAGCATGGATGGAGCAGTATCAGATCGAGCCATATGATGAAAAAAGTGGAACAGGACTTGTCCGGCATGTGTTAATCCGGTATGGTTTCCGCTCTAAACAAATGATGGTATGTATCGTTATCAATGGGAAATCGCTTCCAAGGTCAAAAGAATTAACAGACAGGCTGAAAGTTTTAGAAGGAATGACCAGTATATCTGTGAATATCAATACGCAGCGCAATAATGTCATTATGGGTGATACGGTGAAAACATTGTGGGGAGCGGATTATATTGAAGATTATATTGGAGATATCAGGTTTCAGATTTCACCGTTGTCCTTTTATCAGGTGAATCCGGTTCAAACAGAAGTATTGTATCGAAAAGTACTGGAATTTGCCGGACTGAGCGGAGAGGAGACGGTCTGGGATCTATACTGCGGAATTGGAACGATATCGTTATTTTTAGCCCGGCAGGCAAAAAGGGTGTATGGAATCGAAATCATACCACAGGCAGTGGAAGACGCTAAAAGAAATTGTAAGATCAATGCGATTAGCAATGCCGAATTTATGGTCGGAGAAGCAGAGGATGTACTTGAGAGACTTTGCGGGAGTGATGAAGCAGATTTGATTTTGGGCAATGGCTGGAGAAAAGAATGGAGGCCGCAAGTTGTAGTTGTAGATCCTCCCAGGAAGGGCTGCGGTGAGAAGCTGCTGGATGCAATTTTAAAGGTGCAGCCGGAGAGAGTGGTTTATGTGAGTTGTGATTCAGCGACTTTGGCCAGGGATTTGAAAGCGCTTTGCGCAGGAGGGTATGAGATAGTGAGAGTCCAGGGGGTGGACCTTTTTGGGCAGACTGTTCATGTTGAGACCATTGTACTTCTGTCCCACAAATCACCAGATAGTGTCATTAATGTGACGGTGTAATTTGGAGAAGGCGAGGGAAAAGTACCTTTAGATGCAATAGCGGAACGGGCAAAGAAATATCAGCCGAAATCGAAAATTACATATAAAATGATACAGGAGTATGTTGAGAAGAAATATGGATTTAAAGTACATACTGCCTATATTGCAGAGGTAAAAAGGTCTTTAGGCCTAACAATGTATGATGCTCTTAATGCGGTAGAAGAATTAAAACATCCGAGGAAGCGTCCACCGAAAGAGAAGGTAGAAGCGATAACGGATGCGCTTAAATATTATGAGGTAATTTAATGGATGAAAGAATATTTCAGATTGCAGAGCAGATAGCTGAAATACATCAAAAAGCTTTTGAGGCTTATTTGCCGTTGGTTGAAGATGTGTGTAGCAGAACCGTGTCAGAGGCTGAATTATCACATTTGCTTGATTATTTACTGGACTTTGCATGTGATGAAAAAATATTGGTGTTGTATAAGAAAGTGTGTAGAAAATATTTATATGTATATCCGAGGTGCATCACAGAATAAACGCATGAACGGAAACTTCCTAATTACCATCCCATTATTTGGCGAGTTCGTCAATGGAATCTAATAAATCATTGGTGTATAATACTCTCAGGACAGCAAGAATAAGCGGAAGTTCTGTTTCGGGTTTTCTCCCAATCGTTTTCCGGACTCTTCTCATGCTTCGTCCATAATATGCTTTCATCAACTTAATAATAAACATAACGAACCGTCTGATCAGCCCCAGATTATGGACTGCCTTCTTTTCTTTGAAACCCAGGCTGTCTTCCCTGAATACGACATCCAGTGTCCAATGCAGACTGTTCTCTATGTTCCAGCGTCTCCGGACTGCTATCGCAAATAACTCGGCAATTGGTTTGATGCTGCACAGATAATACCGTTCTTCTACATGGGACTCCCCTGTTTCCTTAATCGTTATGGTCTTCCTCTCATACCCGATGGATTGGAGTTTCTCCCATCTGCTGCGGTCTTCAAACCATTGGATGTCATCCGTGATGAAATATTCCCTTACGGTTATGGCATAAGTGGATCTCTCTGTCTCACTTTGGTGCTGTCCTGCTTTCTGGCGCATGTTTTCCAGCAGCCCCATACAGGCAAAATAATCCCGGACTTCTTCATAAGCCTGCTTCTGGTTGCCTTTGAGCGCTAGAGCGTGTTTGAAAAATGCTTTCCGTGAGATGTGCTTCACACTTTGTGGAGAATTCATCCCAAATTTATGAGTCGTAGCGGGCTACGTTGATTAAATTTGGGATAAATTCTCCGCATAGTGGGGAGTGCAGATCGCGGGAATGATTTTTCAAACACGCTCTAGGCAGTAATCCCCGTGCGCTTCCTGCACAATAACCCGTGCGGTTTCTTTCTGGGCATTCATGGCATCCGCAGTAACGATGCGCCTGCGGCAGTCAAGCCCTTTCATAACCGCCTGCATTTCGGGGATCTCATTGGTTTTCTCGTCAATCCTCGTACTGGACAGGCAGACGCCCCATTCTGTGGACATCACATTAAATTCGTTCAGGTTACACAAGTCCTGCGGTTCTTTTCCGTGCTTTTTCGCAGTATGCCGGGTTTTCTTTCCATCTGCAGCAATGATGTCCTGTACATAACAGTCCAGTTCTTCATTTTGATACAGATACTGGTCCAGGCGCTGTCCGGCCATTTCTACCATTTGAATCAGGATCTCTTTGAGCATGCCCTGCAGTTCACCTGGCTGGATGATGGCAAAGACCCTCTGCATCGTATCATGGGATGGGATTCTATTCTTTAAGTCCAGATAATTTTTTAGAGTCTCTCTTTCATCCACTGCAAAGTCATAGATATCCTCCCATTCATCATTTCCGGCAAGAACGCCAAAGAAGACAATGCCCAGAATGTTTTTGAAGGCATGCTTCACTTTGCCCTGCTGCCTGCTGTCCATCATCATACCGGCCTGCTGCGAATAAACATCCATGAAAAGACGGTCCAGCCCTTCTGTTTCCGAAAGCCGGATCTCCTCCACAAGCATATGAACTGTCTTTGATAAGTTTTCAAGTTTGGTATCTTTTTTTGCCATACTGTCCCCCACATTCGCAAAGTGCTGTTTGGAGACAGTGTATTATATATCAGTTCAAAAAGAAAGTAGTAATAACATTTATTGGTGAAATATAACAAAAAATGCATAAAGATGAGTATTTTTTTCATTCATGCGTTTAATCTGAGGTGCATCAAGTTTTATATTGAAGCGTATCGGGAAATGTGGGAAGATAAAGAAAAAGAATTGGAAAACAATTCTTAAATTGAACAGAGCTTAAGCTTATGATGTGATAGAAGGAGAACGTGTATGGCAAAAGTTATTAAAGAGACTATTCATGCTAAAGGTATTGATATTGGCATCTATACAACAAATTTTGAAAATGAGTTTATCTCATTAACGGATATTGCAAAATATAGAAATGAAGATGACCCAAGATTTGTAATTCAAAACTGGATGCGCAATCGTAATACAATAGAATTTTTAGGCGTTTGGGAAGAATTGCATAATCCAGATTTTAACCGTGTGCAATTCGAGGCGGTTAAAAACGAGGCGGGTCTGAATCGTTTTGTTATGACACCGACAAAGTGGATTACACAGATGAATGCTATTGGCATTGTTTCAAAAGCAGGACGATATGGCGGAACATATGCCCATAGTGATATTGCTATGTCTTTTGCAACTTGGATTTCACCCGAATTTCAATTATATATCATGAAGGATTATAGGAGATTAAAGGCAGATGAGAACAGCCGACTGTCTTTGAATTGGAATTTAAATAGAGAAATTTCTAAGTTAAATTATAGGATACACACGGATGCCATCAAGGATAATTTAATACCACCAGAGTTAACGCCAGCACAGGTGGCTTATACGTATGCCAATGAAGCAGATATGTTGAATGTTGTTTTGTTTGGAAAAACAGCAAGGCAATGGAAAGATGAAAATCCAACTGAAAAAGGAAATATGCGGGATTTGGCAACGTTGAATCAATTATTAGTGCTTGCGAATCTGGAAAGCTATAATGCTGTTTTGATTAATCAAGGGAAGAATCAAAAAGAGCGTATGGAATTACTTCGGCAGTTAGCAATACAACAGTTACAGACATTGGAGAAGGTAAGTTTAAATAATTTGCCGAAATTGGAGGTTAATCAGTTGAAGAATTAAAATGTTGAAGAGAGAGACAATCAGTGTAATAGTAAAAAGAAATAATATGAAAAGGAGCAATAGTAATTTTTGAAGATGAGAGAAATAACAAATAAAGAACTGGAGAATATAGTTTTAAAACAGCCATCAGCATTTTTATGTGGAAATGGATTTAGTATTAATTTTGATAATGATTTTACAAATATTTATGACAGACTTTATGAAGCGCATAAATTATTGCTTCAAAGTGGTAAGTATGATGTGAAAGCCAATCATTTATTTAAAAAGGTTTTTGAGGATAATTATAAAAATGTCTGTAAGTATGTATATACATATAAACAAAAAAATATTGAAGAAGTATTTTTGTCGGGCATTGATTTTGCTGAAAGTATTATAAAGGATGAGGATTTAATCAGAAAATTAAATGATATGGGATATATTCATAAATTAGTTTTTGGCAAGTCAGAATTAGATTTGGTTGAAAGTATTTCGAGAGTTGGGAAAAAGAGGGGATATAAATTTGTAAATATTGAATATTGGTCGATATTGATATATATGTTTTTTGCAATAAATAAAATGAATTCTGAAAAGTATGCTTTCCCTTCAAATAATGAATTTATTACGTTGATCAAAGTGGGATATATAAATAAAAATAAGATTGTTGCCGAAACAGATGATATTCATCAATTTGCGCTGAGTAATGGATTTAATACATATTATCGAATGCTTTTTGCAACAGCTATTTTGTGCAACGGAAAGGCTGTAAACTTTTCAAAACTTAGTAATCTTAGCAATTTAAAATTGGACAAAATTAAAAGTTTTCTGGATAATTTCAAGGTGATATTGACTTTAAATTATGACCATATTTTAGAAAATATGTCAATGCGACCTGTACAACATATTCATGGGCAGTATGTACTTAATGAAAAGGAATATGTCTATTATCAGAGTTTAGGAGTAGGATTAAATTTAGAAACATATGTAAGTTTTTCAGATATATTAATCGGGGATTATTTTACGAACAAAACATTTGCAGTAATGGTAAATGTAATGAATAAGAACCCAATTAATAAGAGAACAGACAACATTGTAAGAATCGTTGGTAATTGTATGAAGAAAGATAAGGTAGAGGTTGTGGTGATATTTGGAATGAATATTGATAACGACCAACATATAATAAGAGATGTAATGCTTCGATTTAGTGATATGCCTTCTAAAAATGTTAAAATTATTTATTGTTACTTTACAGAAGCAGACAGAGATACATTTAATGAGCAGTATGAATCATCAATTACTTTTAGGAAAGATGTTAGCTATCGAGTTAAGGAGACCGAGCTTTTGTACATACGGACTCAAGATATTTTGAAAGAGTATTTTGTAAAATAAAAATAAGTAATAATAAATATATCTGTGATGTATTAGTTTGTGGGAATCTGGTAATACCGTTGAGACTATTGTGTTGATACAAAAGAAAACCTCGTAGAAACCCTTTATTTTAGGCACTTTGCGAAGCATTTCATGTTTACTTCGGAGGGTGAAAAAATCCGAAATAAGCACCTCAAAAACTACTTTAACGTTTCGGTGGTAGTTGATATCGGGTGTGGGAACACAAACGGAAAATAAAGGTTTTCCGCAATCAACGTGTCTATGTAGTGTACACCTTGCTGATAAAAAGCGGACAACAGTCTCATAGAAATTGAACAGGATAGGCGTATCATTAGAGATAGTGTTACGCTTATTTTTTGTCCGAATCGTACCTTTGATTGGTTTATTGTTGTTGTTGCTCTCTTGGATTGTCACAAACCTACTCTCATACGCTGTCACAAA
>CAJUBQ010000021.1 GCA_910584595.1 uncultured Eubacterium sp. | reverse complement strand
TATGCTTCAACTTTTAATATTTTCATACATAAAGTTCAAAAAAAGAACCTATGAGTATTTACCCATAGATTCCTTTCGTTTCGTTATAAAATTCACCGCAAAGTTCACTAACGCATCTGTTTTGCAAACTTTCCCTTTTCCTTGTCCCGGTCACGTATCCCCGGAACTATGTATTTTACTGGCTTTGCAGTGATTTTTGGCTGCCCTGAATCAATACCTTTTCAGCTTCATCCCCCAAATTTACATGACTACAATAAAAAATACAACATCATATTTAATCCCAAAATTCTTTTACATCTCTCATATAAATTTCTTCTTTCATTACTCCAATTGATAGCAACCGCTCTTTCATACTATCTTGTTCATCTTTATTAAAATAGTATATATTCCATGTCATTTTTTCTGGGCTATATAACTGTACTGCTTGAAAATATGGTAAATCAACTTCTGACATAGAATGTCCAATTATATTTACAGATGTTATATCTGCCAAATTCCGAAAGAAATCTCTATGCTTATTAATCTGTTGATTTGTATCTTTAAAAATCCGTTCATAAAACTTTGCAATTGCATGATATATGCTTTTTGATCCTTCATCAAACTCATCATCTGCTCTTTTTGCTTTTTCCTGATACACATCAATTATATCCACATTTCCATGTCCAAGAATAGGTTTTTCTTTACAATATGGTGTCAATCCTCCATGTATATGGCAAACCCTATCACTTGAAATATGATATACTCTTTCTAAAACACTGGTATAATTGAATGTCAAAAAATAATCCTCTATATTTTGTATAAAACATGTCTTTCGCGGATATTCCTTACTTAAGCGAATTTGTTTTGCTCATTTCCATCACTTCTAATACAGACTGTGATCTCTCCTCCATTTCAACTTCATTCGCATGAGATAATTCAAATTCAAACGACTGCCATAAATATTGATATAATGCATCATCCCTCCATTTTTGCCGCTTCTTATTCTTTCGGTTTCTATTATCTTTTCTTTCAAAAGGAGCAAAATCATACATCCTTTCCATTTGAACCAAGAAATCTTCCTCATACTTTTCAAGATATTCTCTAAAATTCCAATAAGATGTTTTTAACCCATGTCCTCTATCAAACCCATGTCCAATAATATATAGTTCTGGCATTTTAAATTTCCCCTCTGAAATCAAATATCCATATAATATTGCTGATATACGTTATATCCCTTTTCCATCCCATACTGCCCTTCTATTTCATATTCCTCTGCCTCATCATGATAGGTCAATATTTTATATCCAAGCATTGTTTCAACATATATCCATAAATCATCAAACTTATTTCCTTGGTATTCATTTAGGACACAGGCAATGCTATCAGCAATAACGAATAAAAATGAAGAATATTATAAAAAACTATCATAAAATTATGAAGCTGTTGAAATTCCTTTTCTAAAAGGAATGTATCCTTATCAATAAAGAAATGCATCTCACCATTTCTCAACTTATTCAGTAATGATAAAGCCGTTTTTACAGATGTCCCACTATTTTGGGCATAATATTCCGAAAATAAATCATTTGTGATATCAATCATTCTATTAAATTCTATCGAAAAAAATTTCTTCATAGTCTGTTCATCCAAACCACTAAAATAATCATTTAAATCTTTGGAATTATAGAAATCTCTCGCTGGCTGTCCATCTGAATTGCATCCATTTTTCAGTTGTATTACCCGATAATCCGTATTATTTAACATTAGCTGTTTAACAAATAATTCCACAGCATTATAAAGCGCAGATACAAAGTGCTTACGATATTCCAAAGTTGCCTTTCCCTCTAAAATATAATCACAATATCTAATTGACATTGCCCATGCCTCAAGCGCATTATTCTGTAATATTTGATTTTTAATAAAGCCATTTATTCACTCTCTTCATTTTGTAATAAATATAATCCAACATCCCGTTCCCCATGCTCATGCCGCTCTAAACGATTCCAATATACTATCTTACGGATTCGTCCTTCTGTTGTTTTAAATCCGGCTTTTTTTATAACATCTGAAACCCTTTGTTTCATTTCCTGCCCTCTTTCCAAAGCATCCAAAACTATCTTCTCTAAATACTCCTGCTTTCGTTTATCTCCTAAATCTGAAAACAAAGCACTTGCTGCAACCAAAGCAGTTCGCATATATTGCGCATGGTCTTTAAACAAATCACTATCTATATAAAATCCTTTACTCTCTATAAACTGACTGCAAAATGTAATTACTGTGCGCGTGTTACCTTCCCGATATGGATGCACTTTCCAAAGCTCAGCTAAATATTCTGAAAACATTTTTGCCACTTCATCAATAGGGGGCTTTTCCCAAGTGTAATGATTCATTTTATCTAAGACATATGTAGCATCCTTTACAATATCAAAGCAATCGGAATATTCGATTGAGATACCACCTAACGCCGGCTCTGATTTTTCAATATTTATAATTCTAATTTTTCCTGCCCATTCATAAATATCTTGAAAAATATAATGATGTACATCGCAAAGCGCTGCAAAATCAAAACGGCTGACGGATTCTCCTATCACAAGTTCCGCTAGCCGTATACTCGTATATTCTGCTTCCATGCACGATAACACTTCCCTGTCCCGTACATCAGCAAGATTCTTCAGAATATCTGTATGTGGATATAAATATGGATCATTCATAATATTGTCCTTATTCTTTCATCTTATACTTTTTGTCTAAAACTTTACGCATATCCTCCGTGGTCATTTCTCCACGACTTTCTTTTTCAATTAATTCTTTAAATTCTGGGGATGGTTCTAATCCATCTACTTTAATCATACCTAATGCATAATCCCATTTTTTATCTGTACTGACTAGCATAAAATCAACTCCCATATTCTTTTTTATCGATTTTATCATGTTTTATGAACAATATCCATCACAACTTTTTACCTACCACATATTAAAACCCTCGCAAATGGCACATCCACACCACTTACAAGGGTTCTCATTCTTATTTCTATTCGCCCGATTTCGACAAATTTCTACTGATTCATCTGCGCCGCAACCTCAGCCGCAAAATCTTCACTCTTCTTTTCAATGCCTTCACCGGTTTCAAAGCGGATAAATTTCTGAATCGACACCTCACTGCCAACTTCTTTGGATACCTGTTCCAAATACTTGCCTACTGTCTGTTTGCCGTCTTCTGCCTTTACGTAAACCTGATCTACCAGACAGATTTCTTTTAACTCTTTATTTACACGGCCTTCAATCATGCCGTTGATTACTTTTTCCGGTTTCTGTGATTCTTTAGGATCATTCATAATCTGCGCACGAAGAATTTCTTTTTCATGTGCAATATAGTCTTCGCTGATTTCATCTCTGCTGACATATTTTGGATTCAAAGCCGCAATCTGCATACAAAGGTTTTTCACAGCTTCTTTTACCGTATCGTTCACTACGTCAGACTGAGCAACTGCTACAACGCCTATACGTCCGCCGCCGTGAATATAATCTACCACACAGCCCTGATCTGCTTCAGCTTTTTCAAATCTGCGGATTTTTAAATTCTCACCGATTACTGCAATTTGTTCTACCAAAGAATCCTTTACTGTCTTGCTGCTGTCTTCCAGCCATGCTTCTTCCATAAATGCATCCATATCAGCTGCATTTGAAGCAAGAGCCTGTTTCGCTACCTTCTCCACGTATGTCTGGAATTTTTCATTTTTGGCAACGAAATCTGTCTCAGAGTTTACTTCTACGATAGCTGCACGCTTGTCATCTTCTACTACAACCTTTACGATACCTTCTGCTGCGATACGGGATGCCTTCTTCTCAGCTTTTGCCTGTCCGTTTTTTCTTAAATATTCCACGGCAGCTTCCATATCTCCGTTTGTCTCACCTAACGCTTTTTTACAATCCATCATGCCTGCGCCTGTCATTTCACGCAGTTCTTTCACCATTCCTGCTGTAATAGCCATTTTATTTTCCTCCAAAATCAATCATCTTTGCTGCTCTTATGCTTCCTCAGACGCCTCTTCCATTTGAGCTTCGGCTTCTGCTACTTCTTCGGCTTCACCCTGTTTTGCTTCTACAACTGCGTCCGCCATTTTAGAGACAATCAGTTTTACCGCGCGGATAGCGTCGTCATTGCCCGGAATTACAAAATCCAATTCTTCAGGATCACAGTTTGTATCTGCGATGCCGATCAGTGGAATACCTAACGTATGAGCTTCCTGTACACAGATTCTTTCTTTCTTTGGATCTACAATAAAGATTGCATCCGGAATGCGTTTCATTTCCTTAATGCCGCCCAGGTTTTTCTCTAATTTTTCCTGCAGTTTCTTTAATGCAAGCACTTCTTTTTTCGGAAGAACGTCAAATGTTCCGTCTTCTTCCATCTTTTCGATGCTCTTCAATTTTGCGATACGGCTCTGAATGGTCTTAAAGTTTGTCAGCATACCGCCGAGCCATCTCTCATTTACGTAGTACATGCCGCAGCGTTCAGCCTCTGTACGGATTGCATCCTGTGCCTGTTTCTTTGTGCCTACAAAAAGAATTGTACCGCCGTTTGCTACGATATCTGCTACTGCATTGTAGGCTTCATCCACTTTGCCTACAGACTTCTGCAGGTCAATAATATAGATGCCGTTGCGCTCTGTATAAATATACGGAGCCATTTTCGGATTCCATCTTCTTGTCTGATGTCCAAAATGCACACCGGCTTCCAGTAATTGTTTCATTGAAATAACACTCATTCTTTTTTCCTCCATTTGGTTTTATACTGCCATATGCTTCCAAATGCAACACAACCAAAATATATCTGGCACCTGTATTGCTCCACATATGTGATTTTTTGCCTTAACTACTATAGCATAAGCGTGAAAGCGTTGCAAGCATTTTTTTACAATTCATTTTCTGTTTTACTGCCTGGTCAATATCTGTGCAATCTGACGGAAACTTGACCCTTTTTTTATTTTATAAGTTCCTGGCTGCAGCTGATTATCATAATCATGTGAACCAAGATAAGAGTTAAATTCATCTGCGTCCTCTACCAGTCCTGCTTCGAAAACCTTTGCGGAAACCATTCTGGACACATCACCGGACTCAATGACAATTTCCACCTCATCAGATGGTGTCTTTGGCTCATCCTTTTTATCTGACGGATTGTCTTTGGAAGGATTTTTCTGAGAATTATCCGGTTTATTGTCTGACGATTGTTCGGACGCCGGATCCTTTGCAGAATCATCCGAATCCGGCAGATCATTGTCTTTGGTATGATCCTTTGCATCCGGCAGATCATTGTCTTCCGTATGATCCTCCGGATCGTCTGTCTGGCTTTGATTCGCATTCGAATCCTCTGTATTTGGATCCTCTGCGCTTGATTCCGCCAAAGGATCATCGTCTGTTCTTGCATTGTCCTCCGGATCTGCGCCGGTTTCCAAGTCTGCCGATGAAGCGTCTCCCTGCTGCATATCTGCAAGAGTGCCTGGTGTATTTTCCTGCATGACCATGCCAAGCTTCATCGCGCGGCGAATTACTTCCTCATCAGAGATATTATCATGAAATAAAAATGCGATGGAAAGAACCAGCGTTGCCACAATTACGCCAATTCCTGCTCCCCGTAAATAATATTTGAATCTCATCCGGTTTAATCTCCTTTATAAAGTCCCAGGATAAGCCGTACTTCTCCAACTCCAAGGCCAAGCTTTTTTGCGATCGCAACGGAATCTCTGCCTTCTTCATACAGGCGGAGAATTTCATCTTTCACATTTACCTCTTCTTCAGCCTGTGCATTCGTATCTTCCGTCGACCGGACTGCGGTATGATCGGACTGCTCTGACGGTGCAGCTTCCTCAGAAACAGACGTTTCACTCTGTACTTCCTGGAAGGATGTTTTCACGGCCGTCGTCGCTGCCGGCTGTTCGACAGGCTTTGGAGGCTGCGGCATCTGTGTTTTCATCTGGCTTAAATAATAGTTCGTCATTTCTTCTTCCTGTGACTTCAAATCCTGCAGCTGCTGTGTCAGTCCCGAGGTAAAATCTGTAAGCTCCGTATGCTTATCATTGAGCATGCTGTACAAAAACATAATCTCATTATGCGTTTTGTTGATTTTTTCGATCACAGTATCCGAAAATTCATTGATTGCCATAATTTTTTCATTGGTTTGTTTCTCCAATGCACGCTCTGTACGATCCTTGCTGTCGTCAATCGTATTTTCTACGATATCTACAACTCTCTGCTTTGACTTTTCCAGCTCATGCTCCAGCATGACGCCCATTTCTTCCTTGCTCAATTCTGAAATATGTCTGAGTTCTTCAGGAGATAATTTCTCAGTCACCCAAAAGCTTGCCAGAATAAATATCATCCCCACAATCAATAAAACGATCTCTATGACTGTCATTCATGTACCCTCTGCATCTTTATCATATTTTAATATCAAATCCACCGGACATTGTCTGTTTGATCTTTACGCTGCCATCCGGCAGATTTTCCTTTTTTTCTTTCTTTTTTTTCTTCTGATGATGAATATATTCATTTGAACCTTTTTCTTTTGCATCATACTTTTTTTGTTCTTTATCCGCATTGTCTTTCTTATTGACTTCCTGTGCCTTGCTCTGTTCTTTTTGTTCTTCGCGGATCTGGATATGCTGCTGCTCCACGGCTGGCCTTTGATTTTCCTGATGCCGGATCGCACTGACATCCTGTGTATTTTGTATCATACCATTTAAATGAACCGGTCGTACTGTCATACTCTCCACCTTCTCTTTATTTCTTTGCCAGGATTTCCATATATGCTCCCATCGTCTTTTGCATTTTGGACAATGCCTTCGTATGAAGCTGAGAAATCCTGGACTCAGAAACTTCCAACACTTTGCTGATTTCCTTTAACGTAAGATCTTCGTAATAATACAGTAAAATAACTTTTTTTTCTTTTTCTGTCAGCTGCTCCATAGCTTCCTGAAGCTTTTCTTTCAGTTCGGTTTCCTGCACCTGCTCTTCCGGTTGGATAAAATGGGAATTATGTCTGGCGTCCATCACGGGCTCTGAACCTTGTTCAATAAATTCGTTCAGGGACACCACATTTGTTACTTTTAACTGCGACTGCCATTCTATCAGTTCTTCACCGGATACTCCAAGCTCTTTTGCCACCTCTTCATCCAGCGCCGTTTTTCCGGTTTTCATTTCTACGCGTTTAATTGCTTCATCGATCTTTTTTTGCTTCTGACGGACGGTGCGGGGAATCCAGTCCATTTTTCGTATCTGATCTAAGATTGCTCCCCGTATTCTAAGACTGGCATAAGTCTCGAACTTTACTTCTTTATCCATATCAAATTTATCGATCGCATCAATAAGCCCGAATATCCCATAACTGACAAGATCGTCATATTCCACGTTGTAGCCCAGATACATACTCAATCTGCCTGCCACAACCTTTACAAGCGGTGCATATTCAAGAATAATCTGTTCCCGCAGCTCTGGTGTCCGCTTCGTCTGATACATTTCCCAAAGTTTTTCTTTCGAAACCTTATTCATGTTTAACCTCCAGGCAGTCTCTTTTTATTACTCAGCTTTCCTGTTCATCTTCGATAAATTCCATATCTTCTATAATTTCACCATCTGCAAAGCCAAGATCCTCTGCAGAAACAAACTCTTCATCTAATTGCGACACGCTCATATCCAATACGATTTTAATAATCATGCCTAAAACAAAAAATCCGACCAGCACCAAAAACATTGCCCGAATAAAGAAAGAAAGACTATAATCATTTACATAAGAAATAATACACATAGCAAAAGCGGCAAACAACGTTACGAAAGCAGGAATTTGTTTCGTCTTCATAAAATTCCCCCAATACAATCAAATAATTTTCAGTGGTTTTCCCACTGATTTTATGTAATATTCCCCGGTATCACAGTGCAGCTCTACCGTCCGCCCATAATTGAGCCCGGTATCTTCGGCAATCAGCCGTATTCCAAGCTCTTTTAGCTTTTTTTTCGATGCCAAAGCATTTTTATCTCCAATACTGCCGATAGAATCTGTTCCGGTAACTTCAAACATCTTCGCCCCGCCGGCTATTTTCGCTACCAGGCGTGTTCTGTTTGCACCTGCCCGCACCATCCGGTTCACAAGCTCGACAATGCCTGTATCCGCAAACTTTGCAATATTGGAATTGTTTCGTATTTTTGTACTATCCGGCAGCATGATATGTGCCAGACCGCCGATCTTTGTGACCGGATCATAAAGTGCAATCCCAATACAGGAACCAAGCCCAAGTGTTGTGATTGCGTCCGGACTTTTGCAAATATTTAAGTCCGCCATTCCAACTTTTATCATCTGACTCATCTTTTTAACTCCCACCCTACATATACTTTTATTTAAAGCATGATTCCAAGTGACGTTAAGATCTTGTCATAAGAATCCAACTCAGGCAAAAGGATAAAATACCCTTCAAGCATTGTATCCCCTCCAAATGTTGTCTCAATCAGCAACGCATTATCTCCATACTGCCCAAATTGAATAGCCGGAATACTTAAAATTGCCCCTGCCATATCAATGGCAATATAAGGAACTGTTGGTGAAATATTCAAATTTGTCATCGCAGACAGCGCAGATAAATAAGCGCCTGCAATAATATTTCCAATCTCCATCATCGCAGATAAATCCATCTCATCGAACGGTTCCTTGTAATCTGCGCCTCTTCCGAGCAGATGGTTTACCAGGCTGTGTGCATCATCCATTTTCAGCAGAAACATCAAACTGCCTTCAATATCATTTTGCACACCTAAATAAATCCCAACAATTTCCTCTTCCTCCGAACCGATCGCAGTATTTAAATCCTGCACAGCCATAAGCTTCACATTCGGCACTTCCATATTTAATTTTATGTTCAGCAAGGTCGCAATTGCAGTCGTCGCATTACCTGCTCCGATATTACCAATCTCTCTCAACACGTCAAAATACATACTATTTATTTCGTCAAATGTAAATTTGCCCATATATTTCTCCCTGTATCTATTGATTCTCACTTCACATTTCTGGTTATATAACGAACTGTATGGAAAAAACTTCCGCTGACCGTCAAAGATCATGCAGAGGATTTCCATACAGTTCCAAGAACGTATCAAAGCGCCTACGTTCTAATCATACAGTCTCACGTTTCACAAACATGCTCAAGCGCTTAAACCGTTTCATGCTCATCAATAATGGCGTTAATATCAAATAATGAAACAAGTTCATCTCCATTTTTGCCGATACCATTAATAAACATTTCTTTTGCTTCCCTTGAACTGTGAGAAAGCTTGTCAATCTCATCTGAGCCAAGATTGATAACCTCTTTCACCTCATCTACCACAATTCCCAGTGCGTCCTTTTGCTCAAACTTTAATATAATAATACGGGATGCGCCTGTATATACATCATCTTCCAGACCCATTTTTCTGCGGATGCTCATAACCGGAATGACTTCACCACGCAGGTTAATCACACCTTTAAAATAAAACTGTGAGGTCGGCACCCTTGTAATTTTTTGCATCCTTACAATATTGTCAATATAGCTAATATCAATTCCATACTGCTCGCTGCCAATTTTTACAACAATGTACTGTTTTTTTGCTTCTTCTGTTGTTCCAATATAATCCAATTTCGGCACCTCCCTTACATTAAAGTATTTACATCCAAAATCAAAGCAATTTCGCCGTCGCCTAAAATCGTCGCTCCGCTGATAATCTTACTGTTGCTGATAAATTTTCCTAAAGATTTAATAACAATTTCCTGCTGTCCAAGCAGATTATCCACAACAAGTCCCGCTTGCTTTTCACCTTTGTTTACAATAACGACTGTCAGGCTCTCCGGCGCCACTTCCGGCTCCTCAATATCCAAAATCTGATTCAGACGGATCAGAGGAATGACATTGCCGCGCAAATTAATGACTTCTTCCGCCTGCACATACTTAATCTCAGAAACAGGAACATCCTCAATCGTAATAATAGAACCAAGCGCTATCGCAAACAGCTCATTATGTACTTCTACGAGAAGGGCCTGAATAATTGCCAGCGTCAGCGGCAGACGTACAATAAACGTAGAACCTTCTCCAAGCTTGCTCTTGACTTCCACATCGCCGCCCAGCGTCTCAATATTGGATTTTACTACATCTAAGCCAACGCCTCTGCCGGATACATCGGTAATCTTTTTCGCCATAGAAAAGCTTGGCATAAACAGAAAATCGATAATTTCTTTTTGACTTAAGTTTTCTGCCTGTTCCGGTGTAACAATTCCACGTTCAATTGCTTTGCGCTTTACATTTTCCGTATCAATACCGTTACCATCATCTCCTACTTCGATGACAACGTTATTTCCTTCCTGATAAGCCTTTAAGTTAATCGAGCCTACCTCCGGCTTTCCTCTTTCCTTACGAAGCTCAGCGCTTTCCAATCCATGATCTGCAGAATTACGCAGCAAATGCTGCAGCGGATCCCCAATCTGGTCGACAACGGTACGATCCAGCTCCGTATCCTCACCAGACATATAAAGTTCCATCTTCTTATCCAGTTTACGCGATAAATCACGAATCATACGCGGGAATTTCGCAACGACGCTCTCAATCGGAACCATTCTTGCTTTCATGACAGATTCATGTAAGCTCGTCGTAATACGCTCCAAATATTCGATCTGATCTCGGAAAGACTGGCTTTGCGTCCCGTCACCGGAATCACTGGAGCTGATGGATACAAGGGAGTTCTTTGCAATAATCAGCTCACTCACCTGGTTCATAAGCGCATCCAGTTTTTCAATATCCACACGCACAGTACGATTCGCTACCGGTTTATTCACTGGTTTTCCTTTCGCGGCAGCATTACTTGCTTTTGGCGGTTCCTCTTTTGCAGCAATGGCTGACACCGGTGCAGGTGAACTCTGCTCGGCAGCCACCGGCTTCTCTTCTTCAGGTTCTTTTGCTTTCTTTTCAGCTTCTATAAGCATTTCGTATTTAATTTGTTCTCCCGCAACATCTTCTATTTCGGATACTGCCTTTGTTGCAGTAAGGAATTTTTCAACTCCCTCTTCATCTGCGGATACAAGAAAACTGAAATCCAGCTCAAACTTCTCATCTTCAATATCCTGTGCACTCGGAGAATACACCAGGATCTCACCAAATTCTTCCACTGCTTTAAATACAAGAAACGCTCTCGCAGCTTTTAACAAACATTCCTTTTGTACATATACGGTAAATCCAAATAATACTTTTCCACTGTCCTCAGCGTTTTTCAGCGTTTCAAGATCACTTTCCGAAAGATGTAAAGAAAGGTATTTTTTTCCATGATCTCCGTCTCCGGAAGCAGGAGCCGCTTCCGCCTGTTTATCTTCTTTTGAAACAGGAGCCGTATCTCCATTTAAAATCGAGTTTAAAGCCGCAATAATGCCTTCATTGTCGTTTGTTCCTTCATCTGAGGTTTCTTTGATAATATTCAAATAACCTTCAATGGCATCCAGACATTGAAACAATATATCAATAATATCACCGTTTACTTTAATTTTATCATTACGCACTTCCTGAAATACATTTTCCATATCGTGCGTCAGATGCTGCATACGCTTAAAGCCCATCGTACCAGCCATACCTTTTAGAGAATGGGCTGCTCGGAAGATTTCGTTAATCACATCATGATCTTCCGGCTCATTTTCCAAAGCCATGATATTATCACTTAAACTCTGGATATGTTCTGCTGTTTCATCAATAAAAATTTCCAGATATTGACTTACATCCATCTTATTTTACCCCCACTTGATTAATAATTCTTTTTGGAATATTCGTAAGCGGTACTACCTCATCGGTAAGTCCTGCCTCTGCAATCGCTTTCGGCATGCCATACACTACACAAGTAGGTTCATCCTGAGCAATGACATAAATTGGCTTTGAGCGGTTCAAATCCTGAATTCCCTCGGTGCCATCTGCACCCATGCCCGTTAACACCACGCAAATAATCTCATCGTATTTCGTTCTCTTTAGCGACTTATACATCACATTTGCACAGGGACGCAGTCCGCCGATTGCCGGTGCATCTGATAAATGAATCTTATGTGTGCCGTCTTTGGCTGCAACGACTTCCAGATGTGCGCCGCCGGGAGCAACATAAACCCATCCTTTTTTTAAGATGTCATTCTCTTCGGCTTCTTTCACCTGAACTTTGCTTAATTCATTCAAACGCTCTGCCATAGATTTTGTAAATCCCATCGGCATATGCTGTACAAGCACCATTGGCGCATCCATATTTTTATCTAAATATGGAATCACACTCTGCAAAGATTTCGGACCTCCTGTGGAACAGGCAAGCGCTATTAGCTTCTGCCCCCCGGCCGGAGCCGCTTTCCGTGGCGCCGTCCGGTTGCCTGCTGTTCCTGCAGCCGGTGCAGCTGCAGCCGCCGCATTGTTTGCCGTATTTGCAGCAGCTGCAGGCTTTGCCGCTGTCTGGCTGCCTGTAGCCGGCGTTTTGGCTCCTGCAGCTGCTGTACGGGCTGCCGCAGATAAAGACGCCCTCGCGGCAGTAGCAGTCGCCACTGCTGAAGATGCGGCAGCCGCTGCGGCAGATACCGATGCAGGCGATTTTCCGGCTGCAGCCGGAACTGCCTGTTTTGCAGCTAAGACGGGCTGAGGCTTTGTTCGCATCTGAGGCAATACAGAATTCAAAAGACGTGTCAAATCTTCCCGAAACTGCATTCCCTTTGCCTCAACAATATTTTCCGGCTTTGTAATAAAATCAACTGCACCATACTCCATCGCCTGAATCGTAATTTTAGCATCCTCCTTTGCCAGAGAACTCACAACAACTACCGTGGCACGAATATTCTCTTTTTGCAACTTTTGCAGAAGCTCCAGTCCATTCATTCTTGGCATATTAATGTCTAAAAGTACGGCATCATAACTGTTCTTTTTTATTTTATCATATGCTTCCAGTCCATCTCTGCATGTATCTGTCGCTTCATACTCATTACCTGAATTGATTATATCACAAATAGCCCTTCTCATGAGTGCAGAGTCATCTACAACTAAAATATTTTTTTTCATAGCGCATCAGAACTTCTTTCTCTCTCTTTATTTCGAATTTTACGTTCTTCGTCAAAAATATACCGGATAATTTCTTCCCGAATGACGCGGTCTCTAATAATAAATTCCGCTCTGTTTTCAAATCGTTCTTTATTTGCCTGCGTTACCGAAGAAGATAAAATATGTGCCGGAATCAGATACGTTTTCGCATAATCTTCACTTTTAAGCTGTACTTCTATCATAACGTAAGAATCTGTCTGATTCTGAACATCTGTTACAAAACGTGCGCCGCCACCGCTGATATCCACGATAGAAGCATCTTTGCGCGTCATTCCAATCTCCGGCAAATCTACAAACATTTGAAAACGCTCCACCGGAAGATTCAAAGCATGCTGCATGGTAATATCATAATAATGCATTGGAATCACACACGGCATCCGGTAATACTCCCGCCTTTGATATTTATGCAGCTGACTCTTAAGCGTCACACGCAGCATATGCATATTATTTGTCTTATAACGTTCCTTTATGATTCCCAGGCCGCGGTAAAGACCGCTGTTGCCATAAAATACAAGCTCAAACCGGATTCCAATCGGAAGCATAACCAGTTTCCCTGCCTCAGACGGCATAGACAGCTCCAATTCATCATTCCCAAAAATATCCGTCACCTGACTTTTATAAATATGTGCACTCAACCCGGTTTTTCTTTCCTGTTCAATCTGCTGAGACATGCATAGCTCTACTTTATTGCCTGGCTGTATCACATTTGAAACCATACTCCTCCTTCGTCCACTGAAACTGATTAGTTAAAAAAATTATAAAACAATTCCCTGATCCCCTGACGATCCGGTTCGATATTCGGCTCCCCGTCAATCAAGCTCTGGGCCAGTCTCTCAAAAGCTCTGGCTGATCTTGCATTCGGGGCAGTCATGGAAACAATCTTTTGTGCTCGCACCGACTTTTCCAATAATCCGTCCTGTGGGATTGTTCCAAAAAAATGTACCTCACCTTGAAGAAACTTGGATATCACGGAACTAAGCTTTTCATATACAATTTGGCCGTCATCCATCGATACGGTACGATTAACCACAACTTCGATATTCGTACTATGTCTGGCAAATCCGGGGTTCCCGTACAATGCTTTAATCAGAGAATAAGAATCTGTCAAAGAACTTGGTTCCGGCGTCAGTACAAGCAGGACTTCCGGACTTGCAGATACAAACTCCATCACGTTATTCGCGATGCCTGCCCCTGTATCAATCAAAATAAAATCTGTCAGTTCATCCAGCTCATTTAAATTGTTCACCAGCCTGGAAAGCTGGTTTTTTGTCAGGTTGTTCATTCCTGTAATCCCATTTCCTCCGGAAATAAACCCGATCTCCATAGGACCTTCTGTTATGATCTCCTTTAGTTTCTTTCCATGGTATATCATATCACTTAGATTATATTTTGGTATCGCCCCAAACATAACCTCGACATTTGCAAGACCCATATCCGCGTCAAAAATAATCACTTTTTTTCCAAGCTTGCGCAATTGGACTGCAAGGTTTACAGCAATATTCGACTTTCCTACCCCGCCTTTACCACTCGTTATTGTGATAACTCTTGCTTTGGATACAGAACGGGCTTGTTTTGATTTTACCACGTTTCTCAGTTGTTCTGCCTGATCCATACTCAATCCCCTCCAAGTAATTTCTTCACAATCTTTTGCGTGTCAAACACCTCAATATCATCGGGTACATTCTGTCCATAGGTCGCATAAGACAAATCCGCTCCCGAATATAAATGGATATTCAACAAGTTGCCATAACATGAGGTTTCATCCAGCTTGGTAAAGATCAGCCTGTAATCTGCAAACGTGCGGTAAATGTTACACATATCCTGCAGATCACGATATTTGGTAGTTGCACTTAAGACCAGATATACCTCAGTCTTATTACCAGCAGAAAGTCCGCCGATTAGTTTCTTTACATCTTCGCACTGCGCAGCATTTTTATGCGAAAATCCTGCAGTATCTACTAGTATCAGATCATATTCTGATAAATTACGGACCGCATCCTGAATCTCTTCAGATGAATACACGATCGTCAAAGGCATATCCAGAATGTTTGCATAAGTCCGCAGCTGCTCAGTTGCCGCAATACGGTAAGTGTCGGCCGTCAGAAACGCTACCTTCTTCCCTTCATCTACTTTATAGCGGGATGCAACTTTAGCGATAGTCGTCGTCTTGCCAACCCCCGTGGGCCCGATAAAAAAGGCTACCGTTGGTTTAGAACCCTGAAATTCGATCGGTTTAGGCTGACCAAATTTTAACACAAGTTTTTGGTAAATATGTGATAATATATAATCAATATTGCTGCCTTTATTAGATATTTTTTCCAGCTCATCCAAAATCTGGTTGGCATATTTTTCATCCACCTCATTGTCGAGCAATGTCTGATAGAGCATTTTTACAAAGGAAAAACCTTCCTGTGCATGATCGTTCGCTGCCCCTATGCCGTCCTCCTGATTTTTCTTTTCTGCTGAAATACGGTCTTCCAGAAGACTCTGCAGACTGTCCAGACGCTCTTCAATCGCGCTGGAAGATGTCTGCTGCTGTATTTGTACATGATCGGTTGTATCTTCCTGTTGCCTGAGTTGTTTTAACACCCGCCCTGCCCTTTCGTCCAGGCTGTTTGCTGGAACAGCCGAAATACGTATATTCTCATCCGCTGCCAGATTAATGCTTTCCGGCTTTTTCATCTGCTGCATCGGCAGCGCAGCTTCTGTCTGTGCAGGCGGATGGACTTTATCTGATTCGTTTTCTTCAAGCGCAGCTGTCACTTCATACAAAATTCCTTTTAAAGCGCGAAAAACACCTTTGGGCTTTACCGTCTTCACACTCATGATTACGACATCCGGCCCCATTTCTTTCTTTGCTTTTTCGATCGCCTCGCTCTCAGTCTTCCCCTGAAATTTATTTATTGTCATTTATGCTGTCACCATCCCTACTGACTGTAATTCAACATTTGAATCTATCTCATTGTAAGACACAACAATCAGATCTTTAAAATATTCTTCTGTCATCTTCTTAAAATACATACGTACAATCGGTGAGGTGACAATAATCGGATTCTTGCCGAGATTTTCCAGTTTCGCTATTTCTGTCTCGACAGATTCCATAATCAGCTTTGTCCGCTCCGGATCGATTGTTAAATATGCACCCTGCTCTGTCTGTTTTACTGATGACATAATCTCCTGTTCCACATTTGGATCTAGTGTGACTACACTAGTAGCTTCGTTTGGCATAAAATAGCGGTTTGAAATTGCTCTCTTCAGCGCCTGCCTGGTATACTCTGTCAAGACATCCGTATCTCTGGATGTCACCGCATGATCTGCCAATGTTTCAAAAATTGTAAGCAAATCGCGAATCGAAATCCCTTCTGAAAGCAGGTTTTGCAAAACTTTCTGAATTTCGCCAATGCCAAGCAGCTTTGGAACAAGATCCTCGACAAGTACCGGATTGGTCTCTTTTACGTTGTCGATTAAGTTCTGTACATCCTGTCTGGTCAAAAGCTCCGCGATATGGCTGCGAATGATTTCCGTTAAATGCGTTGCAATAATAGATGGCGGGTCTACAACGGTATAGCCAAGACTTTCCGCGCGCTCCCTCTGACTCTCCGTAATCCAGATCGCCGGCAGATGAAAGGATGGCTCGAAGGTTGGAATACCGGTAATCTCTTCTTCCACATAACCAGGATTCATCGCCATATAATGGTCAAACAAAATCTCTCCTTCAGTAATCTGAATTCCTTTGATCTTTATAATATACTGGTTCGGATTCAACTGAATATTATCACGCAGACGGATGATCGGAACAACCGTACCAAGTTCCAGGGCAATCTGCCGCCTTATCATAACGACACGATCTAATAAATCGCCGCCCTGATTCACATCAGCCAGCGGAATAATACCATACCCAAATTCCAGCTCGATCGGATCTACCTGCAGCAGCGAAACAACATTTTCCGGTTTGCGGATTTCTTCTGCTTCTTCCTCCGCCTGTGTAGACTCTTCTTCAATCGCTTCCACAGCCATACTCCGGTCCATGACTCTTCCTACTATAATATAAACAAGTCCAAAAGCAATAAAAAGCACTGCATTTAACGGTGTTGTAATTCCTAAAAACACCAAAGTCATCCCAACCAAATACAATACTTTTGGTATTCCAAACAGCTGAGACACAAGTACATCGCTAAAATCTGCCTCTTTGGAAGCTTTTGTAACCAAAATACCAGTTGCCAGCGATATCATCAAAGACGGCATCTGGGAAGCCAGACCGTCACCAATCGTTAAAACGCCATATTTTTGCAGCGCATCCAACACTTCCAGCCCTTCACGGGTAACCCCCATAATCGTTCCTCCGATCAGGTTGACTCCCGTAATCAAAAGTCCTGCAGATGCATCTCCCTTTACATACTTTGTAGCGCCGTCCATGGAACCGAAAAACGCAGATTCCATCTGTATTTTATCACGGCGGTTTCTTGCCTCTCTGTCATCAATGGCTCCTGTATTTAAATCCGCGTCAATCGCCATCTGTTTTCCGGGCATAGCATCCAAAGTAAAACGTGCCGTTACCTCAGATACACGTTCCGAACCTTTATTAATAACTATAAACTGGATAATTACTAAAATAATAAAGACAATCGTACCAATAATAATATCGTCACCGCCGACAAAAGCGCCAAACGTCGCAACGACATTTCCCGGATCTCCGGTACCAAGAATCAATCTGGTAGAAGAAACGTTCAGAGAAATTCGAAAAATCGTTGTAAACAACAGGAGCGTTGGAAAAAAGGACATATCCAAAACTTCCTGTACAAACAAACAGTTAAACAGCACCACCAGCGCTATTGAGATGTTAAGCGCAAGCATAACATCCAGCAATTGACTCGGGATTGGTACAATAAAGAATATAATCGCTGCCAGTAAATAAAGCGCAACGCCAACATCCGCTTTCTTCATTTCTGACCATCCCACCTTTCCTTCGTATTTTTTCTACCTCGATTATAACTGTTTCCAGTTCTTATCTGTTCTCTCATTTTACTACTTCTCTTTATATGCATACAATCACTGTTACAACAATCCTATATACTCCTATATACTCTGTCATCTGATAATTTTTATCTATACAAGATGAAACGATTCCGTATTTTTCTGCTTTAAAAATTTGCGCAGTTTCTTTTTTATGTATATCGTCCGAAAGTTTTGGCTGCTCCGCTTTTCCATATGTTTGGCTTTCAGCTTTTTCTTTTCACGCTTATTTGAAAATATGTTTAAAATATTATCATTTTCTTTATCTGTCATTTATCTGATTTATCTGCCGCAACATTCTGCTACAGCCTGTTTTTTAAGCGGTATACCGTAGCAAGTATCTCAGCCACCGTCTGATACAATTCCGGAGGAATTTCTTCTCCAATTTCTACATTTGCATATAACATACGTGCCAACGGTTTATTTTCTACAATTTCCACATCCGCTTCTTTTGCTTTTTCTTTAATCTGAAGAGCCAAATAATCTGTTCCTTTTGCAAGCACAACCGGCGCCTGCGCTTCCTGCGCATCATATTTTAACGCTACCGCATAATGCGTCGGGTTCGTAATAACAACGTCTGCCCGCGGCACATCCTGCATCATACGCCTTTGCGACGCTTCCCGCATCTTGGCCTTCTGTTTGCCTTTCACCTGCGGATCACCTTCTGAATTTTTATACTCGTCTTTGACCTCCTGTTTGGTCATTTTCATATCTTCTTTAAACTTCCACTTTTGATAAATATAATCAGCAATGCCTATGATACAGTATGCGATTGAGATTTTCATTCCGGCATTAATGATAACGGAACCGATAAACATAACCGCCTGAATCAATGACATATCATATAGCAGCAACAGATTTCTGGAATCATCCACTACAGCCGAATAGGCAACCCATACGATAATAATAATTTTTAAAAATGCTTTCAGCAGCTCTATCAATGAATCTTTTGAAAAAAAACGTTTAAATCCGTTAATCGGATTAAATTTTTTAAAATCTGCCTTTAACGGCTTTGTCGTAACCTTCCATTTTACCTGAAGGACATTTACGATAAACATCACAATACATCCTGCCGCAAAAAACGGCATAACCATCCCAAAAGCATCCATCAACGCCTGACGAACCATTCTCGACACAAATACCGTCGATACTCCCCTGCTGCTCTCATCCAAAAACTCCGGAATCCGATTGTAAAACGTATCAAAAAGCCCAAGCATATCCCCGCCCAGATTTGATATCGTAACCTGAAGCAATATAAACAACAGCAATAAACCTACTGCATTATCCAGTTCTTTGCTTTTTGCAACCTTACCATCATTTCTGGCATCTGACAGTCTCTTCGCGGTTGGCTGCTCCGTCTTTTCTCCGCCTTCCCCGTCTTTTGCAAACCATTGGAGGTTTAACGGCATTTGAAAATCATTCTTATTCACTGACATACATCCCTTTTATCATGTAAACTACCATTCTCTTCATTTCCTGTGCAATATTATCTGTCACAGATCCAATCAGCATAAACGCCAGGAACAGAATCGTTAGTCCAACCAGAACCTTTAACTGCATACCGACGGAAAACATATTCATCTGCGGCGATACTTTTGCCAAAATGCCAAGCACACAGTTTACAAGCATCATACACGCAAATACCGGCAAGGTAATCCGAAATCCCAAAATAAGCAGTGCGGACATATAACTGCTGATTCCCTCTAATAAATAATCCCATTGAAACACCTGCTGATTAATGGGAAGCACCTGATAAGAATCACAAACCGCACGAATTACATAATGGTACATATCTGTCGCCAATAACATCAGCATGACCATATAATTGTATAAATTACCTGTAATACTCTCATTCATCATTGTCATCGGATTAAATTCCTGCGCCATCGAAAGCCCTATCTGCATATCAATCAGCGAACCCGCAAACAAAACAATAGAATTACAGATACTAGCTGAATAACCTATCAGCAAGCCCGTAATTCCTTCCTTGATTACAATAACTCCATATTCCATTATACCTGTGTAAGCAAGGTTCTGCTCTGGCAAAACACCTGTCAGCATAATTGCAATACCGCCTGCCATTCCTATTTTCGTCTTTGTCGGAATCCCCCTTGTGTTAAAAAAAGGCGCTGCAAAAATACATGTCGCAATCCGGACTAATACTAAAAGGAAATATTCAAATGTCTGTAATGAGAACGTCGCATTGAACATGATACATTCCTATCCTAATTATACATACAAGCTAAAATCAGACCATAGCTGAACCATAAAACTGGACATGTTGTTGAGCATCCATGCTCCCACCAAAAGCATCACTGCAAATACAGCTAAAACCTTTGGAACAAATGTCAGCGTCTGTTCCTGAATAGACGTTACCGTCTGAAAAATGCTGATAATCAGACCGACTACAAGTGAAGTGAGCAACAACGGCGCTGCTGTCAGTATAATTGTATAAATGGCTTCTCTGGAAATATCCATAACCTGCCCTTCAGTAAGCATATATCCGTCCTCCTTATACTATAAAAATGTTACAAACAGATTTTTAATAACCAGATTCCAGCCGTCTGCCAATACAAACAATAATATTTTAAACGGCATAGATATTGTCGTTGGCGGCAGCATCATCATACCCATTGACATTAATACGGACGATACAACCATATCAATTACGATAAACGGAATATAAATGATAAATCCGATAATAAATGCCGCACGCAATTCACTGATAATAAAGCTTGGAATCAACACAGTCAATGGAATATCCTCAGCCGTTTCATACGTAACATCCGCAATTTCACAAAACATATTGACATCCTTTTCCTGTGTCTTCGGATACATAAATGCGCGAAACGGTTCCTCTGCCCGCTTCAATGCCGTCTCAAGCGTAATCTCACCTCTGTCCAAAGGCTTTAACGCCTGTTCGTTGACCTCTGAAAACGTAGGCGCCATAATAAAAGCGGTTAAAAAAAGCGCTAATCCAGTCATAACCTGATTTGGCGGAGTTGATTGTGTACCCAATGCTGTTCTTACAAAATGAAGCACAACCACAATTCGGGTATACGAGGTCAGCATAATTAGTATAGACGGAGCCAAAGATAAAACAGTAATGACAATCAGCATCCGAATCGGCGCCGATATGCCGCCTTCTTCATTTGGCCAGCTAATCCAAAGGCCATCATTATAATCCGGTGTCGGTTCTTCCGGCGGTACTGCAGAATCAAAATTATCAATATTGTCTCTCGATGATGCATATACCTGCCCGCGGGCACAAAACACCAGACAAATGGTAAGCGCCACTATGGCCAGCATAAATGACGCCATGCAATATATTTTCTTTCCTGTACTCATTCTCACAATCTGCCTTATTTTTTTGGAAGATGATGTTTTACTTTGTCAAGAATGTCATGGAAACTTTCAACCATGTCTATCTTCTGCCCTGTCGTATCTACAGTATCGGCTGTAAGCTGATCCGGCGTAATTTCTGCCAGCTTTTCAATATGATCCTTACTTACCGAGATGACAAGGTATACATCTCCTGCTCTGATAATCTGTATGTATCCATTTGGCGATACTTTTAACGTCTCAATAATCTTAAGATTCTGGTTATGCAGTTGTCCCTGCTGATACTTTGCAATCCAGCGTGTTGTCAGCAAAGTAAGCAGCAACACAAGAACAAACAACATCAGAACCCAGATCAACTGTCCCAGATTGCGAAGCATGGAGACAGTCGAAGCTGTTATCAGCATCTTAACCAACTACTTTTTTCACAGCTTCCAATACACGCTCTGCCTGGAATGGTTTTACAATAAAATCCTTTGCGCCGGACTGAATTGCTTCAATAACCATTGCCTGCTGCCCCATAGCAGAACACATAATCACACACGCGCCCGCATCTAACTCTTTGATTGCTTTTAATGCCTGGATACCATCCATTTCCGGCATGGTAATGTCCATCAATACGAGATCCGGCTTCGTTTCATTATATTTTTCAACAGCCTTCACACCATTTTCAGCTTCGCCGGCAATTTCATAGCCATTCTTGGATAAAATGTCCTTAATCATCATTCTCATAAATGCTGCGTCATCACAAATTAAAACTTTCTTTGCCATAATTATACATTCTCCCTTATTTTTCTAATATGATTGTTTTATCTCTTTGCAGAGATTCTTTTTTTATTATAACATAAAACAATAAGTATTAGCAATTATTTTATAATTTCTGTAATCCTTACACCAAAACTTTCTTCAATGACTACAACCTCGCCTTTTGCAACATATTTTCCATTTACAAGAATGTCAATCGGCTCGCCTGCGATCTTATCCAATTCAATAATCGTACCAGGTGCAAAATCCAGGATTTCCTGAATGGACTTCGTTGTACGTCCCAATTCTACAGTAACCTCCAACGGTACGTCCATAATCAAATCAATATTTTCTTTTTGGAAAATCTCCGAATTAAAATCTCCGGAAAAGCTCTGAAACTGTGCCTGCTGTACATTAACCGGCTGCATCATCGGCTGCTGGTACATTGGCTGCTGCATCATTGGCATTGGCTGACCCTGCATCATCGGCTGCTGCATCATTGGCTGGCCTTGCATCGGCTGCTGCATCATTGGCTGCTGCATTGCCGGTTGCGGCTGCGCCGGCTGTGGCTGCGCTGCTGCCGGCTGCGCCGGAGTAGCCTCTTCTAAATCTTTTGACATATTCGATTTGATGCTTTCACACATCTCTTTCGCAAATGAAATTGGATATAATTGCATAATCGTACTGTCTACAAGATCTCCGATTTCCATTTTAAACGAAATCTTAATAAAATCTCCGGTTAAAAATTCATCAATTTCTTTTTCATCCAGGCTGTCCGTCAAATCAATCAAATTTGCTTCCGGCGGACTGATATCAATCGTCTTGTCCAGCATAGAAGAAAGTGATGTAGCAGCGGAACCCATCATCTGATTCATCGCTTCACTAATCGCACTTAAATGAAGTTCTCCCAGCTCAACCTCGGTATTGGTTCCATCTCCGCCCATCATCAAATCCGTGATGACTTTTACATCCTGTTCTTTTAATACTAAAAGATTGCTGCCGTCAAGACCTACTGTATAGGCAATCCGGATAAATACACATGGCCTTTCATACTGACTTACAATATCATCCCATTTTGCCATGGATACGACCGGAGTGGATATGTCTACCTTATGATTAACGAGCGAAAACAATGTTGTTGCCGCTGTACCCATACTGATATTTGCAATCTCACCAATCGTATCACATTCATCAGCAGAGATCTGTTCCCCTCCCATAGCAGCTGCCCCAGCGCCTGGTGCATCTCCGCCATTTTGAAGAAGCGCTGTGATCTCTTCCTGTGACAATACTCCATCCATAATCTACTCTATTCCTCTCTTATAATTGACGTTACTCTGACTGCATAATTATCACCCGATACACCAGGCAATGCCGTAAACTTTCTCATGCTTCCAACGTAAATGCTCAGCTCATCTTCCACTTTTGTATCCAGACGGATAATGTCCCCTATCCGCAGCCCTGTAAAATCACTAATGGAAAAAGAACTGGTGCCCAAAACCGCTTTGACAGGTATCGGCGCTTTCTCTAACAGATTTTCTACCATATCACTATAGGAAATCTCTTCTTTTTCCTGCTGGCTCGAATACCAGAACTTCGTATTCAGCTTATCCATGACTAAATCCAGCGTAATATAAGGAAGACATACATTCATAAGTCCTTCTACTTCACCAATCTTAATATTGATGGTCACAATCGCAATCATCTCACTTGGAGAAATAATCTGCGCAAACTGTGAATTTGTCTCAATACGCTCTAAACGCGGATTCAATTCCACAACATTTTTCCATGGCTCCCGCAGCAGATTGACGCAGACCGTCAGAAGTCTTTCTATAATCAAAAGCTCGATCTCTGAAAACTCTCTTGCCTTTGCCAAAGGTTCTCCAAGGCCGCCCAACATCCTGTCCACCATAGCATAGCCAATATTCGTCGCCATTTCCAGCAGAATATTTCCTTTTAACGGTGAAAAATTAATTACACCAAGGAGCATTGGATTCGAAAGCGAATTCGCAAATTCTGAATACGTTACTGCTTCCGAATTGACTACCTCTACCTGTATGTTTTTTCTTAAATACACGGGCAGATTGGTAGACAACAGACGTCCGTAATGTTCAAAAATAATTTCCAGCGTACGAAGATGCTCTTTTGAAAATTTCGAAGGTCTTGCAAAATCATAATTCTTGACTGGTTTTTCTTCAACATCTTTCATTTCATCTACATCGACCTCGCCGCTGCTGAGCGCCTTTAGTAGATTGTCTATCTCGCTCTGAGACAAAACATCAGCCATGAATCTCACCACCTGTCATTTGTTTTATTCTAATCATTGCTTACTGATAATTTGTCTCTGATAAGTTAATTGCAACAATAAAATCAGAATCAAAAAGTTCCTGTATCTGTTCTAATATATCGCTGCGAATCTCTTCCTGTCCTTCATCCGTACGAATTTCATCATAGGTATATTTCAAAAACGTATTTATCGCAATTTCCTGCAATAAAGACTCCCGTCCTTCAATCAGAGGTTTCTTTGTTTCGTAATCTGTATCCAGCTTGTTTAATACCGCGGATACTTTTGTGACTACATAATGGTCTTCATTATCCGCTCCTCTTTTTAAAGTAAACGTTTGCACATCATCACCGGATATTACGACTACATCCGTTTGTTCAACTGGAATTGTATTCGCATTATATACTTTGCCGCTTTCAAGCTCCAGCTTGATTGCGGTGCATACTTCCGTAATCAGCTTATTAGACTGTTTCGCAGTTGGCACAAGCGTTATCATAATTACCGCAGAAAGCACTACATTCACAAATACAAGTGCCATAATCAATACAGACATTAAATTCTTTTTCATCTGTTTCCCCATCCTTTACCTTTATTCAATATGATCCGAATTATACGAATTAAATACTTTGATCTCAACCCTGCGGTTCTGCGCACGCCCTTCGGGCGTCCCGTTATCCGCAACCGGTATATAATCTCCGCGTCCGGAAGACTTGATATTTGCCGGATTCAAATGTGTGGATGCACGCAAATAATCCGCCACTGACAACGCCCGGTACATAGAAAGCACATTATTATCTGCAAATCTTGCATTGTGAACCGGAACATTATCCGTATGTCCTTCAATCTCAATCGTGTGGCTGTTGAACTTCTGCAATATCTTTCCTATATTATTTATTAAAGGCTTTGCGTCCTCCGCCAGATCTGAAGAACCGGAAGCAAATAGAATAGCTCCATTTAATGTCATCGCCACATATTGTCCATTAAAATCTACCTGTACCTTATCCTGAATCCCATATTTTTTCAGCATACGCTCTACTTTGTCTGCCATCTGCTCGGATTCTTTGATCTCTGCTTCTTCAATCAAATCTTGCGCTGCCGCCTCCGTCAGCTCGGAGTCCTGGGAGCCTGCCACCATTTCTGCACTCTGGTCACGCTCCGCCTCAAGACCTTCCTTCTGTCCCTCGGAAGTTGCATACCCTTCTGATGGATTATGGTTTGCCCCATCATCATCTGCCAGCGTATGTAAAATATCTTTTTTCTCAGCATCCGATTTTCCGTCTCCGGAAGATGTATTTTTCGGATTAAAATACACATCGTATTTCTGCATCTGATTAATGCCTGCCGAAACCATTTTCCCGTCACCGACAGAAGAACCGCCGCCCTTCAAAATACTGTACTGGCTCTGTAACGATGCAATCAGAGCTTCAAACTTTTCCTCGTCCACCGAAGACATCGAAAACAAAAGTACAAAGAAGCATAACAACAGATTCATCAGATCGCTAAACGTCGCCATCCATGCCGGCGCGCCTTTTGGTGGTTCTTCCTGTTTTTGTTTCGCCATTCTTATTCACCGCCTCCGCCGCCCGGGCCTCCGCCGCTTAGTTCTTCACGTGCTGACGGAGCCAGGAATGATTTTAATTTTTCTTCAATCACACGCGGGTTTTCACCTGCCTGTATGGATAACAAACCTTCCACTGTAATTTCCTTAACCATCATTTCCAGATCGTTGTTTACCTTTAGCTTGGATGCAGTCGGATCACATAACCAGTTCGCAATCACGGAACCATAAAAAGTTGTCAGCAATGCGACCGCCATATTTGGTCCGATGGAGGAAGGATCACTTAAGTCTTTTAACATCTTAATCAAACCGATCAAAGTACCAATCATACCCCAGGCAGGCCCTAACGCCCCCCATTTTTCATAAAAGGCAATGACTGTCTTGTGGCGTGTTTCAATACAAGATAAGTCTGTCTCTAAGATGCCTCTTACTAATTCGGGATCCGTACCGTCGACAACGAGCATAATTCCTTTTTTCAAAAACTCGTCTTCTACGCCGTTGGCTGCTTCTTCCAATGCAAGCAGGCCTTCTTTTCGGGCGATATTTGACATGCTGATAATATTTCGGATTGCTTCCGCGGCATCCGCTTTCGGCTGCTTAAACGTCAGCGCAAACGCCTTAAACGAATTGATCGTATCCGGCAGCTTATTACATCCGACAACGCCGCAAAGGGATCCGCCAAGCGTAATAAGCACTGATGGGATATCAATAAATGAGTCCGTAATGACATTAAATTGGAATGTCCCCAGATCTGTATTAAACGTCATACCAAAGATCATCATAAGGATACCAATTACCAGTCCTAACAAAGTTGCTATATCCAATTTTTTTCACCTACCAATAAATTTTTCTCTTGTATAACACTCCTGCGTATGGCTAGACTTCTTCTGCCCGATTACGGAATATTAGACAATCATTTAATATTTTTCTTCTATATAATATTACTAGATTTTGTATCTCTTGTCTACTTTCTTTTACAATAATTTTTTTGCCGGATAAAAATGAAATAACGGTATCCGGAGTCTCTTCTACAAATTCGATCTGATCGCAATTTATTAATAGTTTTGTATCGTTGAGTCTTGTTACCTCTATCATTATGGGTCTCCTTTTTAGGGCCGCTGTATCCTGCGGAGCAGTTCTGCCGGGCGGTGTTTTGTCTTCTCATCGAAAAACCGTTCCGCAGGATACAGCGGCTGGTTTCTGGCCGGCTTTTGATAAAACCGGCTGCCAGCCGTTATCTGCCATTCCTGTTTTTATTGATTCAAACTGTCAGATCCTATTATCTCTTAAGGTTTACAAGCTCTTCCAGAATACCGTCGGATGTAGAAATTACTCTGGAGTTTGCCTGATAACCACGCTGCGTCGTAATCATCTGCGTAAATTCGGTTGCAAGATCCACGTTGGACATTTCCAGTGTACCGCTGTCAATCGTCGAACCATCGGAATCCATCTCCACACCGATACCATCAAACTCACCGGAGTTCATCGTTGTACGATAGCAGTTTTCACCAATGCTTTCCAGACCGGAAGCATTTGCAAATCTGGCTACCGCAATCTGACCAAGCAATGCTGTATTGCCGTTGCTGTAGGAACCGTATATTTTACCGCTCTGGTCTACCGAAAGGCCGATCAGAGAACCGACACGCTTGCCTTCTCCTTCACCCGCGCTATCTCCGTTTGTCATCGCTGCAGTAGAAGCGGCGCCGTTGGAAAGGTTTTTCAATGTGGAAAAGTCAATCTCAATATCCGAAAACGGATTGCCCTCATCCATAAAATTGGATAAACGCAGCGTCTGCGTCTTTTTCCCCTCGGAACCAATGTAAGTCAGCGAACCGTCGGCTGTAGAGAACTGCGCTTTATAGCCGTCTGTTCCCGGCGTTGTAATTTCATAAGACCAGGCTCCGTTTTCACCGAATTTATAGCGGACTTCCGCATCTTTTGGAAGATCTGTTGTAAAAATGCCTGCATTATTTACATCTGCAGTATTTAATACAAGATATCCGTCTCCTAAATGTTTTTCAAGCGTATCATTATAATTTCCACCGTACAAAGACGTAGCCCAGGCTGCAAGCGGACTGGTTGTTGCAGTTCCTTCCGGCGCCTGAATACCGGTTACATTGCCGTTGGCATCAACTGCAACCCACAAATCGCCTGAAGCATAATTCTGAACTGTTGGATTTGCAGGATCATCTGCATTTTTTGTATATTCTTCATATAAGTCTCTGGCCTTGGCAGAATCCAGAACATAAAAAGTATTTCCCTGCGAATCTTTAACTTCTTTTAAATTTCCCTTCGCATATTCATCTTCCAAATCTGCTTTTACTGTATGCTGTTTAGACGGGCTTACCGTAGAGGTCTGCATCCATGTCGGCAATGTTCCCGTATATTCAGCGCCGTTACTTTCATAAATCTTCCACTCTTTAAATGTATACGTACTGTTTGTCGTATCATATGTAACCTGAGCTTCCACCCGCAGTCCCGGATCTAAGGCATCCGCCTTATTCGGCGCAAACAATTCGTTCAAATATTCGGATGTGAAATTATAAGGTATTCCGTTGGCAGCCTGTGCCTTTACAATATCGTTTGCAAGCTTTGTCATCGTATTCCCCATACCGCTTGCAACTTTATAATAATCTGTAATATAAACGCCGCTGCCTTGTCCGCCGCCCCACAGGTCGCCGAGACCTGCTTTTCCGTCGGCTGTCAGAATAGATTTCCCGTTGTCATCTATAATATCGGTCAGGTTAATCGTATATTCGCCTTTGTCCCCTGTCTTTTGCGCGGCAAACCTTGCCGTATAGGCATAACCCAGATTATCATAAATTCTCAGATTCATTGCGTAGCCTTCGTCTGAGTTTACATTTGTACTGTTGTCGTCTAAAATGCCGGAGCAAACGCCCTGTGTCGTATATTCCGGATTGGACGTCTGATTGTCGTTCGACATAATCTTCAACGGAGTAACCGTATCTTTACGGATGTTTCCATTTGCATCAACCTGCCATCCCATAACCATATAGCCGGTCGATTCCATACAAAGGTTACCGGCGCCGTCTACATAAAAAGCGCCTGCTCTTGTAAATACATTTTCGGTTCCGGTGTTAACAATGTAAAAACTGGTGGAATTTTTATCAGACAGCTTTAAGTCGAAAGCCTTTCCGGTAGATTCTGATGCGCCGCCTGTATCGATATCAATCGCGGTAGACGCGAACGTAGCGCCAAGACCAATCTGCTTCGCGTTTACGCCGCCCTTGCCCGTCTGTGCGTTTGCACCGGATGCAAAAGACGTCGTCTGATACATCATTGTACTGAACGTTGTACGTGAGGATTTAAATCCGACTGTGTTTACGTTTGCGATATTGTTACCAATTACGTCCATTTTCGTCTGGTGGGTCTTTAGACCTGCTACCGACGAATATAATGCTCTCATCATAGTAAAATGACCTCCTAAATTCTAATCGCTTTTTAAGGCGCTGTGCGGTTTCCTCAGTCAGTCAGAAACCGCAGCCTCCTGACAGGTCCGGCCTATATAATCACAGCGCCGTCAATATTTGTAAAGATATTTTCATCCGCTTCACTTTTATCTAATGCAGTAACTACCGTTTTATTCGGTACGTTTACGATAAATGCCAGTGAATCAACAATCACAAGGGAATCATGAATCCCTTTTTCGCCTGCTTTTCTGACGCCGGATTCCAGGCGTTCATTCTGTTCTCTGGAAAGACTGATGTTGCGGTCTTCTAAGCGCATCGAAGCATGCTTGGAAAACTTCAGTGGCCTGATGCTGCCCGGTTCGTCCTGTGTCTGTCCGGATCGTGCTGTCTTTCTTAACACTTCCTCAAAAGATACGCGTGAGCCCGCATCCGCCGCGACATCGCTTTTCTGCGTCAGATACTGATCCGTCATCTGTTGTATGGAAGTGAACTGTTTTTCGATTCCTTTCATTATTTCAACTCCATCCTTATGCCTGATACACAAAGCCTCCCTGCGATGCCTATCCTGCAAAGATTACGGCTTTAATTGCTGGTTGCATTATTTTTATTCTGCGCCTGCAGTTCTTCTAAAATTTTCTGTAACAACGCGGATACATCTGCCGAAGATCCATCGGAGCCTCCCGAACCGTCCCCGTCCGGCTTTATATTCAGCTTGTCGGAAGCTGTTTTCAGCGCATCCTTAATCACTCCATACTGCTTAATTGTCTGTTCCGCTACTTTCTGACGCTGAGAATCCGTCAATCCTTCATAAAGCTTTGTCGTATCTGCAAACTGTGCGTTATATTTCATTAATGTATCTGCATCCGCCGCTTCGATTTCGCCAACTGTCGGAAGTCCGTTTACAGCTCCCGCAAATTCCGTAGCTTTGAGTGCATCCATCTTCGCTTCTAACGCTTTTAATTTATCCAGATCTTCTTTTTGTACAAACTGTTTTTGTGTTTCCGTCAGCTTATCATATTCCTCTCGCGCAGATTTTACAAGTCCTGCATCCGATACGGTCAGATTATTTTCACTTGGCAGCAGCTGTATCATCTTGTGCAGATCATTGGCAAGTACGGCTCCCTGAAAATATTCTTCATCGGATACGGTATCGAGCTGATCCAGATCATAAAGTTTATCGCCTACCGAAAGCTTTGTCTTACCGTCCTGCTTTGTGATAAAATCAACTTTTCCTTTAACATATCCATTGTCGCCGTCATTAATAAATACGTATTTGCCTACGAGCGAATTGGCGGATTGTTTGTCAAATGCGGTCTGCATATTATTCAGTGACTCAACCATAGAAAATGTTGCCATCTGCGCAACCCATTCTGTATTGCTTGTTGGCTCCAGCGGGTCCTGATACTGCATCTGTGCCACCAAAAGCTGGAGGAACTGGTCCTGGCCCATGGTATTATCTACATTCTTTTTCTTGCCGCCTTTACCGGTAGAAGAAGATTCAGAAGCGTCTTCTACAAATCTTCCATCTTTGACTTCCTGTATAATAGCCATATAGATTCTCCTTTCTAAATAATATTAAGCTTTATAATCAACATTATTGCCATTGTCGCGCATGATCTGCGCCACCAGCGCCTCTTCTTCAGACATCATTCCCGACAGTCCGTCCAGATCATGGAAATCATTCAGATTAATACTTCTTCTGGAACGTCTCATACTCTGCTCTTCCTGCTGTCTTGTCTGCTCTTCCTGGCTATGCGCATCACGCTCTAAGCTGCTTTCAAACTCATGCGTGCCTGCAGAAACTTCAACCGCATCGATCTTAATTCCCTGCTGATTCAGGTTTTCCTTTAAAATCGCTGCCTGCTGAACGAGCGCTTCTTTCATATTTTCGTTTTGTGCGGTCAGCTGTGCGGTCACCGTTCCCTGCTTTTCAGAAACGTGAATGTATACTTTTCCAAGGTTTTCCGGATTCAGCTGCATCTCAATGGATTTCACATTTTCCGAAAGATGGACTCTTGTATGCTGTACGATCTGATCAATCACTTCCTGCATATTTACTTGTGGCAGCGGTGATTGTGCAACAGGATTTTGTGGCGTCTGCACTTGAACAGAAGGGTCCTGTGCATGAATATTCGCCTGAAAATCAAAGCGGGTGTTCTCCTGCGCTTCTTTGCCTGCAGATAACATGCCCGTCGGATTTTGCTGCGTATTTGTTTCCTGTCCGTTTTGAGCTTCTTCCTGCTGCGGCTGAGTTTCCGTCAGCTGTTTTGTTTCCTGTGGCTGTTCTTCCTGAACAAAAACTGCTTCCTGCGGCTGCTGTACAGTCTCTTTTTGCGGCTGCGCCTGAACCGTCTGAACAGCTTCCATCTCAGGCTGGATGGTCTGAATCGTTTCCTGCGGTGTATCCTGCACCTGAACCTGCTGCGGCATTTGCGTTGTCTGAGCCATTTGCTGTGTTGCTGTTTCTGCATCCTGCTGCGGCAGCATCGTCTCGATTGGCTGTTTGGTATCTTCCAGCATCGTATGTATCTGATTCATCAGATCATCCATTGTCAATCCAAGCTCTTGCAGCAAATCTTTTGTAATGGTTGCTGTCTCCTGCATGACCAGCTGGAAATTCTCCTGAAAAAGCATACTCCCCGCATCCTCACTGCCAGTCAGCTCTACCGCTAAAGCAACAAGCTGCTGCGGATCCAATAAATCTGCCTGCGTCAGTCCAAGAAGCTCCATTGCAGCTTCTATCTGCTCATCATCCACACCAAGGTTTTCTTTTATCACCTCTTTGATGTTCTCTACAGCCTCTTCCACTGTTTCCTGTACCGCATCTGTATCCACCTGACTGCCGTCTGTGCTGTTTGTTACTTTTTCTGCCGAAGCAGCCGATTTAGTCTGGCACTGTTCATACTGCTGTTTTACGGTTGTATCGCTGCCCGTCTGCTTTGTCTTTGGCATTACGTTCTGACTCTTTGCCGTTTGCGCAGTATTGGAAGAATTTTGCCGCATATAATTCGAAAACGCACTCTGCAGCCCATCCGCCTTTTGCGGCTTTTGACCTGCCGTCTCTGTCGCCGTTACCGGTTCCGTACCGGAAACTGTCATAAGTTGTATTGCCGGCATCCTCTGCCTCCTTTCATAAATTTATAATGTTTTTATATAAACTGTATCGAAATCTGCGGAAAAGAATTTCAAATACAGGATATATCTCATGCTTCCTGCCATTTAACTTTTTTATATTTAACGTTTCGACGGTTCAAGCATCTCCGTAAGCTTTGCCGCTGTGTCCTGATTCATTGCCGCCAAAATATTGGCGCGGTTTGCGGACGACATTTTTTCCAGAATTCTTCTTACAAGCGACAAATTATCTGTCATTGTATCAAAGATTGCAGCTGCTTCCTTCGGCTTCATGGAAGAATATGTTTTTACATAATCATCTACTTTACTGTCATATTCTGTCTGTTCCACCACTTCTTTGTATAAGACCTCAGCATTATCCGGATTCATCGCTTCGTAAAATTTCTGATACTCGGAAATATCCGGCGCATCTTCTCCAAATACAACTTCCTCATAAAACTCCTGACGCAAAGTTTCAAATGCCGCTTCATTATCCCGGTATTTCTTTAATTTGCGTACCTGCGACTGCAGATCTTCGATTTTTGCAGAACTGTCTTTATCCGTCTGCAAAGCTGTCTCCAGCTCTCCTTCCAATTCTTTGATACGCGCAATCGCCTCATCCAATGTCTGAAACGGATAGTCTTCCTCCGCTTTCGTATCCACCTTAACTTCCGGCAGAATCTTATTTATATATGGCACATCCTTTAATAACGGATGCAATACGGTAGAGCCAAAACCACCAACGTCCAAACGAACCAGCAGCGCTAAAATGCCAAGCCATATAACAATAATAACAAGCGTCGCAAACGCTACAATCAGCTTGCCGCCGACAGTTTCCTGTTCTTCTGTCATTTCCTGATCCTGTTTTGCAGCTTTTTTCTCCTGCTTTTTCTTCTTTTTCTCTTCTTTTTTCCTAGCCTTTTCCTGCTTTTTGGCATCCGCCTGTGATTCCATTGCTTCTTCCGGCATTTAGATACCCTCCTTATGTACTTTCACCATGATACGTATAGCTGACAAGCTCATTTACAGCCTGATTTTCTTCATAGGCAACTTCCTGCTTAAACTCCTCAAACGCTTTTTCCCGCAGCTTTTCAAAGGTCTTACGTTCGATCATAATCTCATTTAATTTTGCTCTTGCTGCCTCTGCCTGCTTTTCTGCTGCATGCACGACCATCATCTGTGCACGAATTTTTGTTTTCATAATCTCGATAGACTGCTTATTTTCTCTGATATCCCGTACGCTAAGCGCTCCTTTTACCAGATCTACCGCACGTTTTTCGTACATAGAACGCTGCGTAATCAACATCTGTAATGCGGCTTCTTCTCTGCGCAGCTTCGCATTTGCCTGCCCATATGCTATTTTGGCCTGGCTTTCCAGCTTAAGCTTAATATCTAAAATGCTTTGCAGCTTGAATATAAACTTTGCCATATGTTGGGCCCCTTCGAACGAAATGAATTCCGTTTATTTTATTCGATATCTTCTATATCTAATCCATAAAAATTTCTTCCAGACGTTGCGTAATCTCATCAAATGTAAATTTTTCGGCTGTCCCCTGCATCAAAAACTGATTGACTGCGTTGATTTTTTGAATCGCATAATCGATCGCCACATTCGAGCCGCTTTTATAAGCCCCGATATTAATCAAATCCTCCGCTTCGTCATAAGTGCCAAGTACATTGCGAAGTTTTCCGGCAGCGCTTTTATGCTCATCTGAGGTAATCGCGCTCATACATCTGGAAATGCTTGCAAGCACATCAATCGCAGGATAATGGTTTTTCTGCCCGAGTCTTCTTGATAATACAATATGCCCATCCAGGATACTTCGTGCCGTGTCCGTAATCGGTTCATTAAAATCGTCTCCATCTACAAGCACCGTATATAAGCCTGTAATAGATCCTTTATCTGAATTGCCGGCGCGTTCCAAAAGTTTCGGCATCTCCGAATAAATGCTTGGCGGATATCCTCTTGTTACCGGAGGTTCGCCGGACGCCAGCCCAATTTCACGCTGCGCCATGCAAAAACGCGTCAGGGAATCCATCATCAGCAAAACATCTTTTCCCTGGTCTCTAAAATATTCTGCAATCGCAGTTGCGGTTTTGGCCGCTTTATTACGGATTAACGCCGGTTTATCTGAGGTGGCGACGATAACGACAGAACGCTTCATGCCTTCCTCGCCCATATCGTTTTCAATAAATTCGCGTACCTCACGTCCACGCTCGCCAATCAGCGCGATTACATTGATATCTGCTCTCGTATTACGTGCAAACATACCCATCAGCGTACTTTTTCCAACGCCGGAGCCCGCAAAGATACCGATACGCTGTCCCTTGCCGACGGTAATCAGTCCATCTACCGCCTTCACGCCAAGCGGCAGCACATCCCGAATAATTACCCGGGACATTGGATCCGGAGGCATGGCTTCTACCGGATATTCCTTCTTCAGCTCCAGCTCCTCTACATCCGTCGGCCTTCCAAGCCCGTCTAAGGTATGTCCCAGTATATTGTCATCCACGGTAACGGATAATGGATGTCCCGTATTTTCAACTATGCATCCAACGCCAATTCCTTCTACATTTTCAAATGGCATCAGCAAAATATGCTTATCACGGAAGCCAACAACCTCTGCCATGACAGATACATCATTTTCTCTGTCGATTAAGATGCGGCACAGATCATTCAATTTTGCATCCGGCCCGAGCGATTCAATCGTCAGTCCGACAACTTTTGCAACTTTTCCGTATCTGTTAAAATACGTTTTATCAATTAAATTAATATATTTGTGATACTGCTTTTTTATAACTCCATTCACAATGATTTCCTCAGTCTGTCTAAGACAAAGACAACGCTTTTAGATCTTTTAACAAATTCGAAAGCTGTATGTTTAATCCACACTCAAACAATCCTTCATCTGTATCAATCGTACATTGTCCGGGCTGCATCGATTCATCCATAATAATATCCAGCGTCACTTCACCGCCGATCTTCTCTATAATCTCTTCTTTTTTTGCAGATATCTCTGCATAATCGTCAGCGCTGACAAAAATTCGAAATTCGCGGCTGTTCTTAATATGGCGTACAGTTCTGCGAATCAAATACAGCAAAATCTCACGATGATTAGCAAAATCCGTATGCAGCACCTGGTCAAACACTTCTATGACAGCATCCATAAGTTCCGGCTCCATCGTATATAAGCGGTCTGCATATGCCTGCTCCTGTTCTTCCTTAAGACGCTGCAGTTCTTCCCGCATCTGAGCTTCCTGCATCTGCACGCGTTCCATTCCTTTTGCATATCCCTGCTCTTCCGCTTCCTGTCTCGTACGTTCTTTGAGATTTTCCGCTTCCTGCACTGCTTTTTTTAAAATCGTCTCAGCATCTGCTGTCGCTTTGGATACAATCTGATTTGCCTCTTCCTTGGCCCGCTCCACATAATCGATCTGCATCTCCGGAAGCGCTTCCAGATTCAGCCCTATAAATCCATCCGACATCTCCGTCTGCTGTGCATCTTCTTCTAGCGGACCGCCTTCTTCCTGCTGCCGTTTACGCGCTTCCGTCTGCTGTCTGCGCAGCTGCGCCTGCCGTTCAAAAGAGAGTGCGCTCAACTTTTGTTCCAGCAGCTCATTATAATCAATTACACGGGTATAAACTTCCCCTTTGTTCCTGTTTACATCTGCTTTATATAAATTAGACAACGATCTCGTCACCTCCGCCTCTGGAAATAACAATTTCAGCGGAATCCTCTAACTTACGTATCACAGCAACAATCTTTTGCTGTGCTTCTTCTACATCCTTCATTCTTACCGGACCCATGAACTCCATATCTTCCTCAATCATAGCAGCAAGACGTTTGGAAAGATTCTTAAGAATCGCACCTTTTACTTCATCATTTGCACCCTTAAGCGCAATTGCCAGATCGCTGTTTTCCACATCACGCAGCACACGCTGAATGGCACGATCGTCCAACAGAAGAATATCTTCGAATACGAACATCTTTTTGCGGATCTCGTCTGCCAGTTCCGGTTCTTCCACTTCGAGTGTTTCCATAATATGTTTTTCTGTACTCCGGTCTACCGTATTCAAAATGTTTACAATTGCATCGACGCCGCCGACAATCGTGTAATCCTGATTGGCCAAAGATGCCAGTTTTCGTTCCAATACGCTTTCCACTTCTTTAATTACATCCGGCGATGTCCGATCCATCATAGCGATACGTCTTGCAACATCTGCCTGCTTTTCCGGATCCAGCGAGCCAATAATCATGGACGCCTGATTTGGAGACAGATATGACAGAATCATAGCGATCGTCTGCGGATGTTCATCCTGAATAAAGTTCAACACCTGGCTCGCATCCGTTTTACGTACAAATTCAAACGGGCGCACCTGAAGGGATGCCGTCAGTTTTGTAATAACCTGCTGCGCACGTTCTTCGCCAAGCGCTTTGTCCAGAAGATCTTTTGCATAACCGATACCGCCTTCTGATATGTATTGCTGTGCCAGACACACCTGATAAAATTCATTGATGATATCATCTTTTAGCTGCGGTGCGATACTTCTCGTATTCGCAATTTCCAATGTCAGCTCCTCAATCTCATCTTCTTTTAAATATCTGAATATACTTGCCGATTTTTCCGGTCCCAGCGCGATCAGAAGAACTGCCGCTTTTTGAAGACCACTCATCTTATCTGCCATGTCTCTCCCTCAATTTTATCTTATTCCCAGTCTTCATTGAGCCAATTGCGGAGCAACGACGCAACAGCCTCTGGTTTCTCTTCCACAAATTTTTCAATCAGTACCCTGGCCTCGGATTTTTCTTTAAAACCAATATCCTCCAGGCTTTCCTCTTCATTTTCTTTTGTTGTCTGCAATAATGTCTCAACTGACAATTCCGGCTCCAGTTCCGGGGCTTTCTCTTTTCGTGTGCTCATAAATACTACAAATCCTAACAATGCAAAGATCAATACCGCTAAAACAATTTCCAAATAATCAGAAAATGTTCTGCCGCTTCCCTCTGATGGGATAAACAGCGGCTCCTGATATGCGATTACGGAAATCCGTTCCTCATCGATTCCGCTTGCCTTTGCAATAGAATCAACCGTATCTGCATCTACTTCCTGCCTTTGCGCTCCCTGACTTTCAATCTGTGCACGATACTCTTCAAAGGTAGTGCCTTCCAGATCGCCATTTGCTCTTAGCGTATCTTCGTCATATTTTATGTATGTTTTAAGCGTTACGGCTAATGAAGCATTCTCATAAAGAATATTGCCGATTCCGGCTTCAATGTTTTCAATTGTTTCATTTAATGCATAGTCTCTGGAAGAATCTGAAATCGTCTGCTCCGTCTGATCTCCATCTGTAATCATATAGTTGCCGTCTTCGCCATTCGCATCCGTACCAGGTACGTTTGCTCCTCCGGAAGTTGTAGACTCATCATATGTCCTATCGCTTTTATAAGGCCCCTGCTCCCGTCCTTCGCCCGGATCATAGGTCTTCTTGCTGGTCGTTTTTTTATCAAAATTCAAAGGCAGGTTCACGCCTACTTCAACATTTTGATATTGTCCTGTGCCAAGCAAAACGTCTTTAACATTTCCCTTTACTTTGTTTTCCACTTTTTGCTGAAAAGAAAGCTGTGAAGCAGTCATGCCTGAGGCCGTCGTCAGATCACCCATGCCGCCGGAATACAGCATATTTAAATTACTGTCCATAATCGAAATATTATCTGTCGTCTTATTTCCAAGCCCTGTTGCAATCATCCGCGCCAAACCAAGCGCCTGCTCTTCTGACATTTCGCCATCCAGCGTCAGAAATACTTCTGCAAAAGATTCCTTATTACTGGCAATCAACGTACCGTCATCATTTGGAATATCCAGCATGACGCTTGCTTTTTCTACATTTTCCAAAGTTTCCAGCACTTGCGCAATATGTTTTTCCTTATATTCTTTTTCCAGCTTTGTCTTATCTGATTCTGTCGTACTCAGACTGCCATTTAAAATCGCTTTTAACCCTTCATCTTCTGTTCGAATGGCATTCGATCCAAGCAAAATATTTGCTGCCGCCGAATCCTTTTGCTGTATCGAAAACGTCAGCCCGGTATCCGACACTTCATGATAAATGCCTGCGTCCGTCAGCAACTGCTGTACCGTAGATGCTTCTTTTGCATTATCACAAATTTTAATAATCGTCATTTTGGGCCTTGTCAGCACAAACGCCAAAATTGCAACTGCAATAATAACAATCAGCGTTGAGCTTACAAGAATCATCTGCTGCTTCTTTGTAAACTTCTTCCACCATTCAACAATATTATTTAGTATTTCCCTAATCTTATCCGGCATTTTTTACCCACTCTCCGTATTCCAATCTCCTAATCTTTATTGTTTTCCCACTCAAGCCGCCTGCCGCCTAGCTGTCTTTTCTTTCTTAGGATTATTTTAAATCTGCATCTGCATGATTTCACGATAAGCTTCCTGAAGCTTATCTTTTACCGCCACCGTATACTGCAGCGCAATATTCGCTTTCGACTGCGCAATGAGCAGATCATGCGTATTTTCCGACTGTCCCATAGCAAACTGGATCATTGCCGACTCCGCATCGTTATGAAGATCATTCGTCTCTTCCACCATTCCAAGTGCAGATTGGAAAACCGTCTCAAAATCTTCCGTATTTTCCTGCGCAGAGATTTCAAACTGCTTCTGTGCCGACAGAAACGCCGCTTCCGCCTGCGAAGCTCCTGTAATATTTGATACGTCCATTTCCCTTCAACTCCTGATTTTACTTTACTTTCCAATCGACAGTCCGGCCTGCGCCATAGATTTGCTCGCTTCGAATGCAGTAATGTTTGCTTCATATGCGCGGCTGGCATCGATTAGGTTTGTCATTTCCGTTACAATATTCACATTTGGATAAGATACATATCCATTCTCATCCGCATCCGGATGATCCGGATCGTACTCCATAATAAAATCCGAAGTCGTATCTTCTCTGACTTCCACAACCTTTACGCCATTTCCGATATGGCTGCCGCGTTTTCTGCTCTCCGTCAGATAGCGGTCAAACCGGTCAACGCCTTTTTCCTGAAACGCGACGACCTTACGGCGATAAGTATTGCCGTCTTCCGTTCTTGTCGTATTTACATTCGCAAGATTTTCCGCGATAATATCTGCGCGAAACTGCTGTGCGGTCATACCCGACGCACTGATACCAAATGATTGAAATAATGACATATCCTCTCATTCCTTTCCAAAAATTGCTGTATGCCTATGCTGCTGCCTGTTATTTGCCGATAGCCGTACGCATACGCGAAAATTCCTGTGTAATGCTGTCTGTCAGTCCTTTATAGCGAATCTGCTCAGAAGCCAGCTCCACATTTTCCGTATGCATATCTACATTATTTTCATCCAAACGATAAGAATAAGATTCTGCCGCCATATCAATCTGTGACGTTGCCGTTAAATGATCCAAATTTACATTATGTATCTTCTTATCTAAATTCCGGTTAAATTTGGAATCCATCAGCTCCCGTTCCAATAAGGACTGAAAATCCACATCATACCGCTTATACTCCGGTGTAGTTGCATTCGCAATGTTATTTGCAAGCGTCGTTTCTCTGAGCCAGCTTGCATCGGCCGCTTTATCTAATACGTTAATATAATCAAACGCAGATGACTGAAACATATGTTTTCCTCCTGACCTTGTTTTATCTTTTTGTTTTTTTATTTGCTTTTTGTTTTTTATTTGCTTTTTCTCTGATGTTTCTTAATTTTATTTCTTAATCTCTTATTTATGATTTGGTTCTTATGATTTAGTTCTTTTCCAGTCTTTATCTTGTTCTGTCTTGTCCTTTCACATATACTATTGTCTTCTATCTTGTTTCTTCACCATTTGATTCTACTCTTTTTGTACTTTGCTATTTGTTTTTCATCCAGCAGTTTATCATGGCCTGTTACACTTTCGTTCCTTAGTTCTAAATTAAATTTTCCGCTTAGATAACCTTATTTAGTTTTTTTGATCTTATTCTGTCTGTAAATTCTTTTTGTTTCTACCCTATAATACATTATAATTAATCTCAAAATTTTTACAAGAGTATTTTTTCCCGATATTGTATTTTTTTTGTCGATTAACTACCATATTTGGCCATAACAAGTAAAAAAAGGAACCTTTTTTGCAAGTTACTGCTCAGATTCCCTTCTGATTTTTCTTTTTCAGAGCTTCCAGCTCAGAAAATACGACATCATTTACAACTTTAATATAAGTTCCCTTCATACCTGATGAACGGGATTCAATGACGCCTGCGCTTTCAAATTTGCGCAGTGCATTTACGATAACAGAACGTGTAATGCCAACACGATCCGCTATCTTGCTTGCAACGAGAATCCCTTCTGTTCCATTTAATTCATCAAAAATATGAATGATTGCTTCCAACTCGGAAAAAGATAACGTATTGATGGCTGAACGGACAATCTGTATCTTTCTTGTCTCTTCCTCGCTTTCCTCATTTACAGAACGCATCATTTCCAGTCCCACTACCGTAGTTCCATATTCGCACAAAATAATATCATCAATATCATATGGATCATCACTGCGGTATACGAACAATGTCCCCAGACGCTCGCCTGCAATATCAATCGGTGTAATAATTGCTGAATATTTATGAATATTATGTATAAATCCAAGTGTTTCTAAATTAACATTTTCTTTTGTAGACAAAATACCAAGCAAACGTTCATTTAACATCACATCAATATGTTCACCGACTTCATCCACAATCAGTTCAGAAATCTCCGGTATTCCGCTGCACCGGCTTGTTCCCAGTATTTTTCCTTTTTTACTGATGACAAGGATATTTGACGTTAGAATATCTGTCATAACTTCACAGATGTCGTTAAATACGACCTTGGATGAAATGTTGTTATGGAGCAGTTTATTTATCTTTCTCGTCTTATCAAGCAGTTGAACACTCATCCTTTGACTGCACCTCCTTTTGTCAGCATAATTATGGGCGTTTTTTACCTTTTTTGCCCTATATGGAAGTATAATAACATTTCCTGTCTGATAATTCAACTGATTTTACGAGATTTCCTGTAATATTTTCTGAATTGTTTGGAACAGTGCATGTCTGTGCATTTACTGGGCCAACCGCAGGAAATGGCCTCCCATACCCTGAGAGACCATTTTGACCGGAAACTGCTTCCTGTTATTTTATGATTCTTTGTGCACATCACTTTTGCGCTCACATACGTATCCGCACTGTGCGTCTGCACATACAACCTTACTCCCTTTTTCTACCATATAACCGCCGCATTTCGGACATTTTTCCGGATACGGTTTTTGCCATGACATAAAATCACAATCATCCGGCCCTGCTTCACATCCATAAAAACGTCTGCCTTTTTTTGTCTTGCGCACAACGATATCTTTGCCGCATTTCGGACAGGCTACTCCTATTTTTTCCAGATAAGGCTTTGTATTCCTGCAGTCCGGAAATCCCGGACATGCTAAAAATTTCCCATGCGGACCATATTTAATGACCATATTTCGGCCGCACTCCTCACAAATGATATCAGTGACTTCATCCGCAATCTGTACTTTTTCCAGTGTTTTTTCTGCTTTCTCTACCGCTTCCTCTAAATCCGGATAAAAATTGCTTATAATCGTCTTCCAGCTGATATCTCCTTCTTCCACTTTATCAAGAAGCATTTCCATATTTGCAGTAAATTCTTCATCCACAATCGTAGCAAACGCCTCTTTCATAATCGTATTGACAGCCTCTCCAAGCTCTGTCAGATGCAGGTTTTTATTTTCTTTTAATACATAGCGGCGCGCAAGCAATGTCGTAATTGTCGGAGCATACGTACTTGGCCTTCCGATGCCATGTTCTTCCAGAGCTTTTACAAGGGCAGCTTCCGTATAATGAGCCGGAGGCTGGGTAAAATGCTGGGTGCATTCCAATTCGGCAAGTGTAAGCCTGGAAGATGCATCGATCGATTTCAGCGCCATGTTATGATCCCCTTTTTCATCCTCATCACTCATATATACTGCCATAAATCCATCAAACGCCACTCTGGATGCAGATACGGTCAGCCGATAGTCGCCTGCGCCGATTTTAACGCTTGTCGTTTCATATTTTGCAGCGCTCATACGGCTGGCAGCAAATCGTTTCCAGATAAGCTGATATAAGCGGAACTGATCTCTGGAAAGCGATTCCTTTACTTCTACCGGAGTTCTTAAAATATCTGTCGGACGGATCGCTTCATGCGCATCCTGTATCTTGCCGGATTTTTTCTTTTCTGCTGATGCAGCCGCAATATATGCTTCTCCGTAATTTTTTCCGATATAATCTCTGGCTTGTGCATCAGCCTCTTCGGATATGCGCACAGAATCCGTTCTCAGATAGGTAATCAAACCTATCACACCGGCTCCCTTGATCTCCACGCCTTCATACAACTGCTGCGCCAGACGCATCGTCTTTAGCGTGGAAAAATTTAAAACTTTGGATGCTTCCTGCTGAAGCGTGCTTGTCGTAAACGGAAACGGAGCTTTTTTCGTGCGTTCACTCTTTTTCACGTCCAACACCTGATAGTCCGCTTCTGAAAGCTCCTGCCGGATTTTTTCAGCCTGCTCTTTGTTTTCAATTTTCATGCGACCATGAGCGGCGCCATAAAATTTTGCATCCAGTTTCTTTTTTTCTCCGGCAACATTTAACTGTGCGTCAATCGTCCAATACTCTTCCGGTATAAATTCATTAATCTCATTTTCCCGATCAGCAATAATCCGCAAAGCCACAGACTGCACACGACCTGCACTTAAGCCCCGTTTTACTTTTTCCCAAAGCAGTGGACTGATCTTATATCCCACCATACGATCCAAAATACGTCTGGCCTGCTGCGCATTCACCAGATCCATGTCAATCTCTCTCGGTTGTTTCAGCGATGCTTTCACCGCGTTTTTGGTAATCTCATTAAAGCTGATACGATATACTTCTTTTTTTTCATCCAGATTTAAAGCTTTTGACAAATGCCAGGAAATGGCCTCTCCTTCTCGATCAGGGTCCGTTGCCAGATACACACGGTCTGCTTTTTTTGCTTCCTTGCGCAATTTTGCAAGAATATCTCCTTTTCCCCGGATGGTAATATATTTTGGTTCAAAATCGTGTTCAAAATCAATTCCCATCTTACTTTTTGGCAGATCTCTGACATGTCCGTTCGATGCGGTAACTTCATAGTTTTTCCCCAAAAATTTTTTGATTGTCTTTACCTTTGCCGGAGATTCCACAATTACCAGATATTTTGCCATGACTACTCCTCACCTTATTCATTCCGTAATTATTTTATAGTGATTTTTATACACTTCTTCAATATGGCGCTTCTGCATCAGGGCTGCCAATATTTGACTGAGTTCCTGTATGTCTAATCCTGTTTTTTCCAGTAAAGTTTCAAAGCCCGTTGGCAAAAGACCAAGACAACCATACACCAACCGCTCATCTTTTTCAAGAGAAAATTTCTGTAAATTGTCAAAAATTTCACAATTTCCCGTTTTCAAGGCGCTTTTACATACAATTTCTTTTTTGCGGACTGCCTGCATGGACAGCTCTGCCAGACAGTCTTCCACCGATAAAATAATACCTGCTCCCTGTGCTATCAATCGGTTGCAGCCATAGCTTAATCTATCTGTAACGCGACCGGGAAGCGCATAAACATCTCTGCCCTGCTCCAAAGCAAAATCAGCCGTAATCAAAGAACCGCTCTTTTCTTTTGCTTCTATAATAAGCGCCACATCTGATAATATGCTAATCAAACGATTACGCTGCGAAAAATAAGCCGGCAGCGGCTTCGTCCCAGGCAGATATTCACTCAGCAGCCCTCCATGCCGTTCAATCTCGTCATACAGCTGCCTGTGATAATTCGGATAACAGATATCCACACCGCATCCAAACAACGCATAAGTATTCCCGCCGCTGTCCAAAGCCCCCCTGTGCCCTGCCGCATCAATGCCCCTTGCCATCCCGCTGACTACTGCTGCATCCTGCAAAGCCAGTTCCCTTGCAATCTCCCTCGCCAGCGTCCTGCCATATTCCGAGCACATTCTGGCGCCTGCGATCGCCACCCGGAATTCTCCCGGCGCCGGCAGACTGCCCCGGTAAAAAATCCCATAAGGCGCGTCTGCAAGTTCCAAAAACTGTTGCGGATAATCTTCCTGCTCCGAACTTACAAACCTGACGCCTGACTGTACAAGATCCTGCCACCTTTTATCAATGTCCCATGTTTTTTTTGATTCTATGATGCAAAGCACATCCTTATGCATGAGTCCCGGAATTTTCTCCAGTTCTTTGCTGCTTAACCGGTATACTTCCTGCGCATTCGCACAGAAAGAAAAAAGCAGTTTCCTTACTCTGGAAGTACAGCCTTTTATGCTCGCCAGCCAATAAGCATACTTCATCGCCCGCTCACCGCCTTTCCCAATACTTTCGATCCAGGCTGCGGTAGCAGAACGCTTCGGCAAGATGGATGACGTCCACCTGATTTATATTGGCAAAGTCTGCTATTGTCTGCTCAAAATTTTTTGATATAAGTGCTCTATCAAAATATTATTACACTATTTTTAAGATAAATAATCTGATTTATATTATTAGTATATTGAAAAAGTACTATAAATGTTATATAATACACTAAAGTAACTCATAAACGAAAGGAGATAATCAAATGAAAAAGAAAAATCTTATTGTTTTGTTTGCTCTAATGTTTGTTCTATTATTTACACCAATTTCAATAAATGCTGCAGAACAAAACAATTGCGAAAAAAATGTTATGTCTGTTGAAGCTCGAACAAAAAATCAACTTATTCGCGACTATGGTGTTAATATTCGTATTCATACTCCATATATAACCAGAACATTTACACCAAAAACAAATCTCATAGAAATACAATTTGGTGCATGGGGTGCTAGTGGAACATATACATATCATGTAGAAGAACGAAATTCAAATGGCACTTGGACAGAAATATATAGTAATACTGTAAATTATACAACCACAAGTACTAGAAATGTTAATGTAACAGCTAATAATGCATATAGGGTAAGAGTAACGACTACCGATTCGTATGCTTCCCAAATGTTTATAGAAGTTTATGAATATATAAGATAAAACCTTATTTTTATAAAATAATCAATTGTCGAATATTATGAGTTACTTAAAATGATTTTAAAAATACTGCCAAAATCTGTTTTGGCAGTATTTTAATGAAGTATTTCAACATATTGTTAATATGTTGAAATTTATGTATTATTCTTTTAAACAAATTGCATTATGAAATTTATTTTAATCATAATTTTCAATTATCATTTTTTATACCCACTATACAATTGATTATGATATGCCACTTGACAGCCATACTGTTATGAATAGAGAAAAGTTTTTAAAATATGTATCAAATTTTTAATTGATGTACTTCATTACAAAAATAATATTAACCAAATATTTCAACAATCAGTAATATCTTTATTCAATCTTTATAATATTACAATACTTCATGCTAACATTAACTCTTATATAAGAATAAAAGTTCCATAGATTAGCAGTCATAGGAAAATCTTTTCTATATTTAAACTTTGTAGTGCAACTAACGTTGTGATTTTTACACCACACAAAAATATCTTGCATCCGAATATCTCTGTCAATATTTTTTATAAAATATTTAACATTAAATAAATCACTTTCATTTTGCAAATATAAATAAAATTCAACATTATAATATTTTATTATTACTATTATGTGTTTATTCATAAATTTTAACCTTTCCTTATATCAGAAAATATACAAAAATATATTCATTTTACTTTGAATTTGTAAATAAACTTAAAATCCACCGGATAGTAGATTTTTAAAACTCTGCAAGCTCGTCCAGAAACAATACTCCCTTATGCGCGAGCGATACTTCTCCCGGCTTTGGCACAGCGCCGCCTCCTACAAGTCCCTGAGGCGTAATCGTATGGTGTGGACTTCGAAATGGTCGCCTGCTTATTCTGCCGTCATCCTGCAGCAGCATACCGCTAACACTGTAAATTCTGGCCAGTTCCAGTTGTTCTTCCAGGCACATCGGCGGCAAAATGGTAGGAATTCTCTGGGCAATCATCGTCTTTCCGGCTCCCGGAGGGCCGATCATCAAAAGATTGTGCATCCCTGCCGCTGCTACTTCACTGGCGCGCCGGACCAGGCGCTGTCCATGAATCTGGGAAAAGTCGGGTTCTTTTTTCTTTCCGGTTTCTCCGATCTTTTGTTTGTTTTTTTCTTTCAGCGCTACCGGTTTCATATTCTCCGGCACATACTCCTTTCCATTCAAAATATCGATCATTTCCGTAATGCTTTTTACCGGAATCACAGGTATGTCCTGAATAAAAGATGCCTCCCTGCGGTTTTCATACGGCACCATGCATTGTGTAAATCCATGCCCTTTCGCCTCTGCCACAATCGGAAGAATTCCTTCCACCGGCTGCACTTTGCCATTTAAACCAATTTCGCCTACAATTAAAAGCGACGCAAGACGCTCCGATGGCAAAATGCCGAGCGCTGCCAATATCGCTGCCGCTACCGGAAGGTCAAAGGCCGAACCCGTTTTTTTAATATTTGCCGGCGATAAATTAACCGTAATCCGTTTCGCCGGAAGATAGTATCCACTGTTGCGCAAAGCTGCGCGCACACGCTCCCTGGCTTCTTTTACTTCGGATGCCAAAAAACCTACCATTTCAAACATTGGCATGCCGTCGCTGACATCTGCTTCTACCTGCACAGGCAGACTGTTAATCCCGCGGATAATCGCAGTTGATACAATACTATACAATCCATTCCTCCTGTTTTTATACCATCATACCGGGAATTTTTAAGAATTGACTCGCCTGGGAAGCGGCGAGTCTTTTGGAACTGTCACAAAAAAGATAAGTTTATTCTAGCACAGATTTTCAAGATTGGGAAGGGAAATTTTTCAGGCCGGTTTGTATATTTTCCATCCCTGCCCGCAGTTTTCCAAGAGCCCGTTTTTCAATTCTGCTGACATAGGACCGCGAAATTCCAAGACGGTTTGCAATTTGCTTTTGTGTCACTGGTTTATCATCCATCAGGCCATACCGCAGCACAATAATTTCCTGTTCCCGTTTTGTCAGTATTTTGGGCAAAATCTTCTTAAGATACTGAATGTTACTGTTTTTATCCATAATTTCCACCACATCCGGTTCGTCACTTTCAATAATGTCCATAAAATTGATTTGATTTCCCTCTTTATCTGTCCCGATTGGTTCATAAATAGACACTTCTCTCGATACTTTCCTAAGATTCCGTAAATGCATCAGCAATTCATTGTCAATACATCTTGCTGCATAGGTTGACAATCTGGAGCCTTTTTCCGGCTGAAAGGTCAGGACTGCCTTAATCAATCCAATCGTACCAATGGAAATCATTTCTTCCATATCTTCATCTGCGTTCTGATATTTTTTCACAATGTGCGCTACCAGCCTCATATTGCGGACAATCAGTGTATTTCGGGCCTCAAGGCTTCCTCCCTGCATTTCTTCTAAAACTTTTCTCTCCTCCTGTATACCCAAAGGCGGCAAAAAAGTCTTCAAAACCCACACCTCAAAGCCACTTTCTTATATTCTATGAAAGCAGCGTCTTCTTCGTGCCTTTCCAATTTTCAGATTTTGTTGTATAATCAGTTTTATGAAGAGAATATTAACTTACCCAATACAAAAAGACGCTGCCGGATGGAGCATCTTAAGATTTTTAAAAGAAAAACATTATTCACGTTCTGTCATAATCCAACTAAAAAAGACAAAAAACGGCATACAGATTAATCACGAATGGGCTTATGTAAACCATATACTAAAAGAAGGAGAACTACTGACCATTGAGCTGGCAGAACCGGAGGACGCACAAAAAATATCACCAGCAGCTCTTCCCATCTGCGTTGTATACGAAGACGAAGATCTGCTGGTGATTCATAAACCTGCAAATATGCCCATTCACCCTTCGATCGGGCATGATAAAAATACACTGGCAAATGCCGTAGCGTATCATGCTGTCCAGAGACAGGAATCCTACCCATATCGATGTATCAACCGTCTTGACAAAGATACGAGCGGATTAACGATCGTTGCCAAAAACAGCTATAGCAGCTGCCTCTTATATGAACAAATGCGAGAGCGAAACATTCAACGAACTTATTATGCCATTGTGCAAGGCACAACACCCGAAACAGGAACGGTCTGCGCACCGATTGCCCGGCAAAAAAATACCATCATCGCCCGCACTGTTTCCGCTGACGGCGAACCGGCTGTTACACATTTTCAAACACTTGCGGTAAAAGATGGCCTGTCTTTTGTAAAGCTTTGGCTGGATACCGGACGCACCCACCAAATCCGTGTGCATATGTGCCATATCGGCCATCCGCTCATTGGAGATTTTCTTTACAACCCAAAAGATTCCCGCATGAAAAGACAGGCGCTTCATGCCGGAAATCTTACTTTTACACATCCTGTTACGGGTCAGGCGCTAACGTTTCATGCGCCGCTTCCCAAAGATATGCTGCAGTTTTTCCAAATGGTTATTTCTTAAAATATGCCGGCGAATATATCGAAAGGTCTTCTCCTCCCCTTCCTTTGCCAGCATATGCAAAAGGATTTCAAGCTGCTTTCTCGTATCCTCATGCACAACCATATAATGTTTGCGTTTTTCATAATATTCCAGCGGATCCGAATCTCTGTACTTTTCTTTCCGATAGTTTTTCGAAGCGCTGACACGATCTACAAACATCTCAACCACATATTTGACCGGCATTCTCATTCCGGTCACATGTCTATTTGAAGGATTTGCATCTGCCGTATAATCAATCCAATATTCCGCATGATGCTTATTGCGTCCTTTATGATGCAGCCAGGCCGTAGAGTAGCCGTACTTCTCCCGCTCTCCGTTGTGCGGACTCTGGTCATCCCTGTAATAACGAATGCCGATACGCAGCTCCGGCCAGGTGTATTTAGACAGATCATGCGTAAGCCCCTGCCGGTACAGCCCAAGCCGAAAGCAGGCTTCCATGACCAGCTTTTTGTGATGATTGATCGTTCGAATATGCTGTAAACCATTGTGAATAAGTTTCATAATTATGGTTGCTCCTATTTTCATATCTTATAAATTTTCATTCTTTATTTTCCAACTAAAATGACGATTGCCTGCGGCGGAACTTCGATCTGGTGTTTTTTTTCAACCAGCTTGGGAGGATCACAAAACGGCATGTCTTTGTCTGCCGTATTGACAGCCAAATTCCACCGCATTCTGCGCGGCAGCTTTGGCAGCGCCAAACACTGAGGTTCCATATAAAAATTAAGTCCTATATAAATAAAATCATCTTCTGTGCCATCCTCCCGCAAAGCATAGGCGCCATAATATAACATCCCGACCGCATCCGGATATACATTGGAAAGCATCCATGCGTTTTCCCCATGATAAGACAAGTCCGGATAACCTTTTGATGCATAATCACACATCTGCATCGGCTTGCTGCTGCTTAGAACCGGATGTTCCCTGCGAAACGCGATCATCTGACTAACAAACTGTGCGTATGGCGCACACCGTTTCAGGGCGCTCCAGTTTACCCAACCGGTTTTATTATCCTGACAATAGCAATTATTATTTCCCTGCTGGGAATTGCCAAATTCATCGCCTGCCATAAGTAAAGGCACTCCCTGACCAATCATTACAAGCGTAACCGCATTACGCATCTGCTTTCTGCGAAACTCCAAAATCGTACGTTTGCGTGTCATGCCTTCCACACCACCGTTGCAGCTGAAATTCCATAAAAGTCCGTCTTGATTGTCCTCGCCATTTGCTTCGTTATGTTTTTGCACATAGCAAAACAAGTCCGCCAGCGTATATCCATTATTTCCTGCAATAAAATTTACAAATCCAAAAACCGGATGCTGCCGCTTCAACTGGCCCAGCAATTCCGGCATATTTCCATGATTTCTGCTCAGCATTTTTCTGGATGCATATAAAAAATCGTCATTGTACACAAACAAATGCGGATAAGATGTTTCCTCCTGAAACAAACGTCTGCTGAATCCTTCCGCAAACAGCTTGGTCCTGCGTAAAATCAAATCCTGTGCCATTGCATCCACAGACAATGCTGCTCCAAGCAAATGGAATCCATCTACATGATATTCCATCACCCAGTAGCGTAAAATCTCTACTGCAATATTCTGATTCATTTTCTCATCAAAATACATTTCCAAAATGCATTCCATATGATTTTTATGCAGCTCACGTATGAGTGTTTTTAACTCCAAAGATGGCTCTCCTGTCGCAGAATAGGATGCTTTTGGCGCATAGTAATCACCAGCCACATACCCCCAGCAGTTAATTTTATAAGATGGCGGCTGACTGTCTTCCAGCAAAAACCCCTCTTTTGCATTTTCACTCCAACCTTCCAAATTTTGTTTTTTACCTTCTTCTGCAATCAGTTCTTCAAATTCATAGACTGGCATAAACTCCAAAGATGTAACCCCAAGCTCTTTTAAGTATGGAATCTTTTCCATCACTCCTGCAAAGGTTCCTTTTTTCTTTCCACTGAATCCGGCATCCATGGTAAATGCCCGGACATTCAGCTTATACATAACCATCTGCTCTCTTGGAATCTCCGGAAAACGATCTCCATCCCATGCAAAGCCTGCAAAATCAAACCCTGCACGTACCGGATGGTTTTGATTCAGCCGCCCGGCATCCGCCCATTTTTCCCTCCCGATCACTTTACGGGCATGCTGATCGAATAACAGCTTTCCGTCAATTTCATAATTATAGTTCATCTTTTTCCATTTCAGTCCGCGGATGCCCACAGACCGAAGCGCTCCGATGCAGTATTCATCCGGAACCGGGATTCGAATTTCATTATCATTTACAGTATAAAGTAAAATCGCGCATTTCTGCTCTTTTTCGCCTTCAAATGTAAAATATACGGTATCTGCCACTTTGGATACACCGATTTTTGCATAATTTCCTTCAATGATTGTATATTCCATATCTTTTCCGCCTTCTCTTATCTGCCTGTTCACTGGAACCGAATCCTGTATCTACTGTATCCTTTTATCTTAGAAACGGTTTCCCGTTCCTTCGTGTTTCCATTTTTTATATCTGTTTCTTATTATAGCATTAAGTTTCAGCGTTTGTATATCATTTTCTTAAATTTCTGATAAAAAACAAGACGGCTCTGTCTTTTTATTTCTTATCGTTTCTACATATGACAAAAACAGTTTCTTTTTCGCACGTGTCATACCCACATACATCATTCTCCGCTCTTCTTCCAGTTCCGCTTCTAATACCGCCTTCTTATAAGGAATCATTCCTTCATTGACCTCCGGTATGATGACAATATCATATTCCAGCCCTTTTGATGCATGGAGCGTTAAAATAGAAATACTGTCCGTATCCTGCGGCTTTTTCTGCTCCTGCTTTAATTTCTCAGTATATTCTTCCGTAAACCGCATCCATTCGCCAAGCTTTTGATACTCTTTTGTGCTTTCCTGTATTTCATCCAGCGTTTCCATCAGCTCATTTGCCGGTATCTGACGGCTAAGCGCATACTCTGTCAAATATTCATCGTAGCCAATCGCTTTTCGAATATAATTAACCGCTGCAAACGGCGTAATCCTCGTCAGTACTTTAAGATCACATTTGAGCTGTTCAATCCGTTCCGCAATCCAGGATTGCTCCTGATAAAAATCCTGCCATTTTTCAAATGATATTTCCTGCGTTGCAAGACTTTCTCTGCTGATATATCGTTTCGGACGGTTCATAATGCGCAGAAAATCCTTGCGCTGCCTGCTCCCAAGCGCCAGTCTGAAATAAGCTTTCATATCTTGTGCAATCCAGTGCTCATACAAATCAGGAATCCGCTCTTTTGTCCGAAATGGCAGATTATATTCCATCAGCCTGGCAATCAACGGCCCTGGCTGCGTATTGGTGCGGTAGAGCACCGCAATCTGCCTATACCGGAATCCCTGAGCCAGCTGCATACGAATCAGCTCTATGATCGCCTTATTTTCTTCCTGTACCGTTTTAAACTTTGCAATCCAAAAAGCCGTACCATCTGCCCCCACACTTTCCATCTGCTTGCCAAAACGGTTTTTATTATGGCTAATCAAATTCCCGGCCTTTTGAACAACTTCTTTTGGACAACGATAATTCACAGAAAGACAGATCACTTGCGCCTTCGGAAAATCTTTGGGAAAATTTAACATAAACTCCGGCTTGGAGCCTCGAAAACGGTAGATAGACTGGTCATCATCTCCTACAATAAATAAATTGGCTTCCTTCCCACATAAAAGACGGATCGTCTGATACTGCAATCTGTTAATATCCTGAAATTCATCCACCATGATATATCTGAATTTTTGCTGCCACGCCTCACGGATATCTTTGCGCTGTTCCAATAATTCCTTTGTATAGACTAAAATATCGTCAAAATCAATGAGCCTGTGAGCTTTCATATATCTGCTGTATTCTGTGCAGATTTGCATAAAAATATCTTTCCCACAATGAACCGGATAATAATTTTGCATTTCCACACCACTGTTTTTTAATACGCTGATTTCACTTAACATATGACCGGCAAACTCGGATTCATCTTCACAGGCAATTCTATTTTTCGCTATAATTTCACGCATAAACTGATATTTGACTTCTTCGCCCGCAATATTGGAAGCTGTATAATGATAAGCATGTTTAAGAATCGTGAAAAAGACTGCATGAAAAGTGCCGAAACTGACACCAGGATATTTTTTAGACGTCATCTGTTCAAAACGGGTACGCATTTCATGAGCAGCCGCTTTCGTAAATGTGACAACTAAAATGTGATAAGGGGAAATCTGACGCCGGGTAATCAAATACTCGGTGCGTTTTGTGATAACTGCAGTTTTCCCACTGCCGGGACCGGCTAAAACAAGACATGGACCAGTCGTGTGGGTAACCGCTTTTATTTGAGAAGCATTGTAGTTCATATAGATACCTTTTATCATGTGACAAAACACTCACTATCCAAACGGATAGTGAGTGCAGCCATAATTCTATTGATTTATGCACGATGCATGGAGAACTTATCCATATCGTAATTTCCAAGATTTCCATGTACACCACGGTCATCTGCCTGAGACAGCAATGCATCTCTGTTCTTTTTGGATTTTATTTGATCCTGGAATGCGCTTGGCCCGCCTACGCAGCCCCCGTTACATGCCATTCCTTCAATAAAGTCTTCCGGCAGTTTGCCGACTTTCATAAGCAGCAAAGCTTTCTTACATTCAGCTGCGCCATTTGCTTTGCATACTTTGGCATCCATTTCCTGATCCGTCTCTTTCAGACATTGAAGCACTGCTTCTGTTACGCCGCCGGAATTTCCAAAACGTTTGCCAAAAATACTGGATTCCTGATATTCATTTTCAGCAGGCTCCAGGGTAATATTTTTTACCTTCATAATCGTGCGGATTTCACTGTACGTTAGTACTGCATCTGCATTTCCTTCGATCTTTTGATCTTTGACCTCAGATTTTTTTGCAATACATGGTCCAATAAATACAGTATACGCTTCAGGATCTGCAGCTTTTATCATACGGGAAACGCCACACATCGGAGATACGGTTGTAGACACATGATCTTTCAGCTCCGGATAATGTCTGTAAACCATATTTACAAACGCCGGACAGCAGGAAGTTGTCATCTTTTTGCCTTCTTTATAAGCCTCTGCCCACTCATCTGCTTCGCTGGCAGCAGTCATATCACCGCCAAGGCCAACTTCAATTGTATCTTCAAACCCTAACTTCTTTAACGCATTTTTCCAGCTCTGCATTGTAATATCCGTACCAAACTGGCCTTCTGTAGCAGGCGCCACCATCGCATACACTTTTTTACCGGATTTGATCGCTTCAATCACATCAATGATAAATGTCTGAGAACCGATTGCTCCAAATGGACAATTGTGAATACACTGTCCGCAGCGGATACATTTTTCTTTGTCAATTACAGAAACGTTGTACTCATCATAAGTAATGGCGTCTACCGGACAGGCAACCTTACATGGACGCTTCACGCCAACAATGGCATTGTATGGGCATGCCTTTGCACACTGCCCGCACTCTTTACACTTGGACGGATCAATATAAGAACGGTCACGTCCCATCGTAATCGCACCAAATTTGCAGGCATTCATACACGCCTTGCCAAGACAGTTCTGACAGTTATCCGTTACCGTATAGCTGGAAATCGGACAGCCTTCACATGCAGAACCGATGACCTGAATCACATTATCTGACTGACCTCTTAAATTTTTACCCTCTGCCAGACGGACTCTTTGACGGATAATCTCTCTTTCCTTATAAATACAGCAGCGGAATTGCGGCTGCGGACCTGGTATTAGCTTTTCCGGAATCTCATCCCGTTTTTCTTCCAATGTGCCGTCGAACGCCAGCTTCGCTACTTCATACAAGACGTCATGTTTGATTTTGATTACGTTCTCATCATTGTACATACAATTTCCCCCATATATTTATTTTTACCAGCTGCATTCTGAAAGCTGTATTGTGACCCGGGCGATATCCTCCCGCCAAACATCAGCAAAATGTGAACCTGTCCTTTCAAAATACGCTGGCAGATTTTCCATCACTGTATGCTATTATAATATAAAATTCAATGAAAATCTACATTTTCTGCATTTTTTCCGGTCTTGTACTAAAAAAAAAACTTATTTTTTAAAATCTTTGTTCTAACTTATGCACCAGTCTTTGGATTTATGCATATTTTATAGTAAAACAAAGCAGGAGTTTTCTATGTGTAACTGTTATCAGTCTAACAACCGCGGCGCAATGCCATATACCATGCAGCCCGGCGGATATTCAAATGCTGTGGACTGCACCTGTTTCCTTGCAATGGCTACCGTTCCATGGCAGCAATTTACAAGCTCTTACGAACCGGAACAGGCTTTTTCAGTCGGCACGATATTCCCGGAACTTGACAAACCATTTCTTGGAAGGAGCGTGAGAAGATTATGAACCAAGCCAGAAACAGACAAGAGTTGTTATCCTGGATTAACAAAGTAAGCTTTATGGCCTACGACATGGCGCTCTATCTCGATACGCATCCTGATGACCAGCAAGCTCTGGAATTTTTCCAAAAATACAGCCAGATGCGCCGCCAGGCTCTTTCAAACTATGCGGCCCAATTCGGACCATTGACAATGGATTGTATCAATACCGACGACCACTGGCAGTGGGCAGACCAGCCGTGGCCATGGGAAGGAGGGTACTGTTAAATGTGGAATTATGAAAAAAGACTGGAATATCCAGTAAACATCTCTACGCCAAATCCAAAAATCGCACAGGTAATACTGACACAGTTCGGCGGCCCGGACGGTGAATTATCCGCTTCCATGCGCTATCTGGCGCAGCGGTATACGATGCCTTACCGAAATGTGGCGGGATTACTGACCGATATTGGTAGTGAAGCCTCAGAAATGGAGTTTTCTGAGGCTTCAGCTTTTTTTAGCGTTTCTAAAGCCCCCGTAACGCCCTTTGCTACCGTAAAGCTCCATTTATGCGGCAGCATCTTCAAATAAACATCTATGTGGTTTTTATCGTTGATTACCATCTTATCGAGTATCTGGGTGTAGTATTCGTCCTCGTACTGGATACCGTTAATCAGCTCGTCAATGGCGTTTTTTATATCCGCCATCAATTCCCGCTGTTTGAGTATCATTGTCTGCTGTTGCTCAATTCCCTCCGCCATAGACTTTAGCTTTTCAATATCCTCGTCATACTTGGCTCTTAGGGCAGTAAACTCGGTTTTGTCTATGTCGCCGCTTGTGTAAAGGTCTATAAGACCTGTACTCTTTTTCTTGGCTTCTTCGATTTTCTCCGATAAGGCACTCGTGCTTGTTCCTATTAGGTCTATCCGCATAACAGCGTCAATCGTTCTGGTGAGATTATCGACAACTTTCTGACGGTTGATTTTCAGCTCCCTGCAAACAAGGTACAATAAATAAATCGCATCCTCATTGCGGATACTCTCGCCAGAGCAGCCCACTTGATTGCCCGCCTTGTCGGTGTGTGGTCTGCCGTGGTTTGCCGCTTCATAGCAACGCCACGCCTTGTATCTGCTTCCGTCTTTTCGGGTCTTATATCGGGCGACATAGCTTGCTCCGCATCTGCCGCATTTGATTTTCCCAGAGAACGGATAGCGGTTGCTGTGTTTTGCCTTGCCCTCCTGCGAAAGCGATTTTGTATCCAGAATGCGGTTTGCCTTATCGAAAAGCTCACGGGAGATAATCGGCTCGTGGTGGTCTTTGAGAATGACAAATTCCTCTTGTCCTCGGTTGTATTTCTTTTCGTGAGATAGGAAGTCTGGCGTATAGGTTTTCTTCTGCACTAAATCGCCGCAGTATTTTTCGTTGCGGATAACACGGAGAATAACCGTATTCTGCCATTCCTTGACACGCATAGGCTCAATACCTTCCTCACGAAGTTCACGGGCGATAACATGAGTACCTTTTCCCTCGTCCACGAACTTGTGGAAGATAAGGCGAACGATTTTCGCCCCATCTTCATTGATGGTCATTTTACCGTCTTTTACATCATATCCGAGCATACTGCGTCCGAACACAACGCCTTGCTCCATCTGGCGTTTCTGCCCCCATTTCACACGCTCGGAAGTCTTGCGGCTTTCCTCCTGTGCGATAGAGGACATAATGGCAAGGCGAAGCTCCGCATCGCCGTCCAATGTGTTGATGTTGTCGTTCAGAAAGATAACGCCGATACCGTGCTTTTTGAGGTCACGGGTATAGAATATACTATCAAGGGTATTTCTCGCAAAACGGGAAATCTCCTTTGTAATAATCAAATCAAAATCGCCGTTTTTTGCACACTCAATCATGCGGTTAAATTCTTTTCGCTTTTTCGTGTTCGTTCCAGAGATGCCCTCATCGGCAAATATGGCATAAAGCTCCCAATCGGGATTACGCTCAATATACTGGCGGAAATATCGCTGTTGGCTTTCAAAAGAATTGGCTTGGTCTTCATTGTCCGTGGAAACACGGCAGTAGGCGGCAACTCTTTTTTTCATTTCCTGCATTTTTCTCTCTTGGTTTAAGAGTTCATATTGTAATGTTGGCATAAAACCTCTCCTTTCCCGACAATGACTTGCCGTAGTTTAAGTATAGTGAGTGATTGCTTGTATATCGAATGTGTAAATTTTGAAATCGCACATTTCTATATGTAAAGAGCCAAGCGGTTAGGCTTGGCTGCGGTTTTTCTGACAGTATTGTTTTTCTATTTCCTCGATACAGCGGCTATATTGCGAATGGGTCAAAAGCTCCCGTTTTTCCAAAGAAGCAAGTATTGACTTTTGAAGATGCAGATAAAACGCTGTGTATGCCTGTTCGGTGATTTGCGGAGCAGGCTCTCCGACATAAATAAACTCACGACATTTCAATCATCAACACCACCTCGCTATAATGTATTCATTAGGGTTTGTACGATATAACAGAGGGGTTAGTCCTTTTTTGAAATGCCGATGCTGATAGCTAAAGCCTTATCTACCGACATCATTAAACGCCTGTCAAAAGTACCGATGTACTCTTGCAGGCGTTGTTTATCGAGCGTTCTGATTTGTTCAAACAGTATGATAGAGTCTTTTTCAAGGTACTCGCAATCGTTCACGATGACATGAGTGGGTAAATTGGGCTTGGCGTGTTCCTTACCTGTAATCGCCGCCACAATGACCGTAGTGCTGTGTTTGTTGCCTTTGTCGTTAGAGATAATAAGTACGGGTCTGTGCTTGCCACCTTGCTCCGAGCCGACAATGGGGTTTAATCTGGCGTAATAAATATCGCCACGCTTGATAGTCCTTTCCATTATGTTTTGTCCTCCCATCTGGATTTAGGCATGATTTTCCTGCCTATGTAGCCGCCAGATACAAGGAAGTATTTAAGGTCGGGAGAGCATAAAACAAAGCTCTGTTTCCATAGACCGCCTTGTATCTGGCTTGATATGATAGGAGCATTTCTATTTGTCCTCGACACCCCGAAACGCTATGGGAAGTCGCCAAACGGTCAGCAGCGAACTGACGCCACGGGAGTTTCACCCCAACTGTCGGTCTGACAGAGCCGCCCTCATTGCCTGCGGTGGATTGATTACCACTCGGACTGTGACTGGACGGGAGTACCATTATTCTCTTTGTGGATTACGGCGAAATCGGGAGCTGCCCGATATTTCGAGTCGGTAAGATAGGCTCACCACCTTTCTGTCGCTCGCTGCCATTCGGCAGGTCATGGCGTACCGCTGCACACGCTTATGCTCATCACAATCACAAAGAGGAAGTGTTTGGCGAATGGGTATTCGGTTGTCAAGGAACTGTCCCCGTTTTCGCCACACAAAGGAAAACAGGCAAAGGGTTTTATCCCTTCACCTGTTTCCACACTCAGAAGCTATAAGTAGCCCCTAAAAATCACAAGTTTTTTAATGCAAGGCGGATTTTTTCAATCGCCCTGTCAATGGAACGCTTGATAGGCATTTGCGTACAGCCCTCCATTGCTCCAATCTGCTCATAGGTCAAGCCTAAATCGAAGTGGAGCATAAACCGCCGCCTTTGTATTTCGGGCAGTTCCATAATCGCTCGGTTGAGCCGTTCCATTCGGATAGTATCGTTTACGGCTTCATCAACGGGCTTTGGCTTATGTACCGCCCGTCTGCAAAGCGTTTCCTCAGTCAGCTCCGATTGTTCTAAATGCCTTTCGTCAGACCTGCGAAGATTACGCTCACGCTTGATGAAGTGGCAAAATTCCATATAGACAGCCTTTGTAACCTCTGTTTCTCGGAAGTTGCCCTGCCCGTCTGTAAATGCTACAAAGTAGCGTTTTCTACCGTCCGTTTTCTCAAAACGGATGGTGTAGGGAGTTGTGTTGTCAAACACTTCTGTTTCCTCCAATCTGAATTTTTTTGAAAAATCCAGATTGGCAGGCGGAGAACGGCATCCCACGCCAGAAACAGGCTTGTCCCACATTCCTGCAAAAAACGACAAAAGAAAAACCGCAAAGGCTGTCATACCTTTACGGTTCAAGGAGAGTTTATTTCTATTATGTAGAGATTTGGCTTCTACTTTTGAGGTATAAAGCCCCCATACGGTAGCGAGGATTTTTTTAGCAGGTTATCCGCCCATCCTCGGTATGGTATATGTAAGTAGAAGCTGCTGCTTGAAAGCAATAAAAATCCCTCCAAACTTCAAAAGCGAAGTCGGAGAGTGTTCAGAGCATAGCAAATCAGCTCACCGAAACATCGTTTTTTTTATTCGGTGGGCTTGTCCTAACTATGGATATATAAAGAACAGAGCCGATAAACTTGTGATTGCTCACTTGTTCATCGGCTCTGCGTCTTATGCGTCTGGCTCTATGATGACGGTTACTTGTAAGTCCTTGACTTCAATCAAAACTTCCTGTTTGCATTTAGGGCAATAAAGAGGATAGTTTTTCAATATAGTATCCTCTCTGATTTTATTGCGTGTTTTATTTCCGCAGAGAGGACATAATAGCCATTTTATTTGTTCCAATTTGCTACCTGCCTTTCATAAATAGTTGTAATGTTTACGGTATTTGGTTATCAAACTTATCGTCAGTATAAGTGTAAGAAGTTCTGCGATGGGAATTGCTAACCATACGCCCGTAACATCCAAAAATCTTGGCAGTATTAAAAGGAAAGCTGTAATAAATCCGAATGTCCGCAAAAAGGAGATAATTGCGGATACTTTTCCGTTTGACAATGCTGTAAACAAAGCAGAGGAAAAAATATTACAGCCAGAGAACAGAAAACCAAAGGAAAAAATAGCAAATCCCATTTTTGTAATTTCAAAAACATTTTCATTATTTCCCGCAAATATCTTGGCAATATTTTCGCCTGCCAAAAATGAGAACAAAAATACCATAATCGAAATAGCTGATACAAAAGTAAGACAACTACGAACAACTTTCTTTAACTGCTTTACATTTTCGCTTCCATAGTTATAACTTATTACGGGAGCTACGCCCATTGAAAAGCCTATGTAAAGTGTTGTCAGCAAGAATTGAGAGTATATGATAACTGTAATTGCTGCCACGCCGTCCTCGCCAAGCAGTTTCATCATTGTAGCATTGAATAAAAATGTAGTTACCGCCGTTGCCAACTGACTTACCATTTCAGAAGCACCATTGGAACAGCTTTTCAACAAAACTAAAATATCCATTTTGGGCTTACAAAAATGCAGTTCACTTTTTCGGGTCAGAAAAAATATCGTTCCAACAATCGTTGGTATCATATATCCGATGCCTGTTCCAAGTGCAGCTCCTTTTATTCCCATCTGCATCAAAACAATGAATATGTAATCAAAAACAATGTTAGCAATGCCCGCTGAAATGGAAAGTACAAGTCCTAAAGTCGGTTTTCCTGCTGTGACAAAAAGATTTTGATATAAAACCTGCATGATATTTCCTACAACAAAAAGAAGCTGTATCATCAGATAATCTTTGCAATATGGATACAAGACTTCACTTGCACCCAATCCCCAGATAATTTTATCAATGAACAAAAGCCCCATAGCAGTAATAACCAGACCGATAATAACACCTGTAATAATAATGAGTGTAAAGTTGCTTCGGGCTTCTTTGGATTTACCGCTTCCCATTTTTTTCGCAACAATAGCACTTCCGCCTGTTGCAAGCATTGTCCCCAATCCAACAATAAGGTTTATAACAGGACATACGATATTGATAGACGACAGGGCGTTTGTGTTTACAAATCGAGCTATAAAAACAGTATCTACTATGGTATATAATCCCATAAAAAGCATCATAACCATACTTGGAAATGCAAACTTGATAAGTGATACCGTGCTAAAATTTTTTGCCAACGGATTTCTTTGTGTTTCAGTCATTATCGGCTTCCTCCTTGTTTTTTGGAAGAAGCACAAACCGCTGAGTCGGATACCCATATTCCACAAGCAGCTCTCTTTCTGCAAAACCAAGACGGTAATATTCTTCACGATAACCCGTATCTGCCTTGTCGCCTGCACGGTATGTTGTCAAACTGATTTCTTTACCATACAGCAGTTCGTCCATGAGTTTATCAAGAAACAGTTTTGTAATACCGAGATGGCGATATTGTGGATGTATGGCTAAGAAATCTATGCTGCCAGTATCGGACGAAAATCCCATTGCACCAATAACCATATCATCGTCCCGTAAAATTAACGCCTTTTTATCATCAATGTACTGATGCAGA
>CAJUBQ010000020.1 GCA_910584595.1 uncultured Eubacterium sp. | reverse complement strand
TGCCTAGAACTTCTTACATTCTGGAAAAGTCACAAACAGACAGGCTAACGCCTCCTATCCAGCGTTCGCATAGCCAGTACGCATTTTGTAAATTGTTGCATTTCTGCTTAAGTTCGCGCCTATGGGGCGAAGCCCAGCGGCGCCTTTAGCTTCTGGCGTTAAGCCAGGGCGAACTAGGCACTGTGACCGTCCGGTTGTCATAGTTTAAATGCAGAATGCTTAGTGCTTGTTGCATTCTGGAATAGGAACAAGAAGCCAGCGCAGTTCCCTATCATCCGATGTCCGAGAGGCCAGTATGCAGATAATGATCTGTTACATGCAATATCCCACATTTCAGCATAATCTGCAATTGCAGGTTTACATTCCGGTTAAAATGTAGTAATCTATGTTAGATCGACATTAGATTACTACATTTTTACGTTAGAAAAGAGGATGATATAAAAAATGAAGTTATGGGAAGCGAATATACGAAAGGTTGTGCCTTATGTGCCGGGGGAACAGCCGGATCAGCAGCGTGTTATCAAACTGAATACGAATGAAAACCCATATCCACCTGCGCCGGGGGTAATGGAAAGCCTGTATGCATTTGATACGGACAGATTGCGCTTATATCCGGATCCGGAAGCTAAGACGCTTGTTCATGCGATTGCCAGACGATATCGTGTCAGTCCGGAACAGGTATTTACAGGCGTAGGCTCTGATGATGTACTGGCAATGGCGTTTCTGACATTTTTTAATTCGAAAAAGCCGATCTTGTTTCCGGATATTACGTATTCGTTTTATGATGTGTGGGCGGAGCTGTTTCGGATTCCTTATCAAACGATACCGCTTAATGCAGAGTTTCGGATGGATGCGGGTGATTATGATGTCCCAAATGGCGGCGTCATATTTCCAAATCCGAATGCGCCGACCGGAGAGCTGGAAAGCCTGGAGCATATCGAACATATCCTGCAGCATAATCAGGATGTAATCGTTATTGTAGATGAGGCATATATTGATTTTGGCGGAACATCGGCATTAAAACTGCTGGATCAGTACGAAAATCTGTTAATTATACAGACGTTTTCAAAATCCAGATCATTGGCGGGTATGCGTATCGGCTATGCGTTTGGTTCGCAGACATTGATAAAATATTTAAATGATGTAAAATATTCCTTTAATTCCTATACGATGAATCAGCTGACATTAGCAGCCGGAGCGGCTGCTTTGGATGATGAGACATATTTCAGGGATACGATTCATAAGATCATAACAACAAGAGAGCGTGTAAAAAAAGAGTTTCGCGAACTGGGTTTTGTTTTTGGCGACAGCCAGAGCAACTTTTTGTTTGTAACGCATCCGAAGGTATCTGCAAAAGAACTGTTTGAGACATTAAAAAGAGAACATATTTATGTACGCTATTTTAACAAGCCAAGAATAGACAATTATTTACGGATTACGATTGGTACAGACGAACAGATGGATATTCTCATAGATTTTTTAAAAAGCTATTTAAAAAATGTCAGATCGTAAAAGTGGGCAAATGAAACAGGATGGATAGTAAAATCAGATGGATAGTAAAATCAGGCTGAAAGAGAGGTAAAATATGTATATCGTTCAATTTATCAGAGGATTCTGTATGGCGCTCGCGGATAGTGTGCCGGGTGTATCAGGAGGGACTATTGCGTTTTTGCTCGGTTTTTATGACCAGTTTATCGGTTCGATGGATGATTTGCTGCGCGGAAATCTCAATAAGAAAAAGAAAGCATTGCTTTTTTTAATCAAACTGGGCATCGGCTGGGCATGTGGAATGATTTTGGCAGTTCTCGTACTGACTCGTGTGTTTGAAGAAAATATATATGCGATCAGTTCCATGTTTATCGGATTTATTTTATTTGCCATACCGGTTGTCATTTCAGAAGAAAAAGAAGCGCTTAAGGCAAAGCCGGGGGCAGCATTGTTTGCTTTTATCGGGGCGTTGATTGTCATTGCTATTACTTACTTTAATCCGGTTTCCGCGGGAAGCAGTATGAATCTGGAACATTTGAACGTGCGGCTTGGCATATATATTTTTTTAGCCGGAGCGATTGCTATTTCAGCCATGGTACTGCCGGGAATTTCGGGGTCTACGCTGCTTTTGATTATGGGATTGTATTTGCCGGTCATTACTGCGATCAAGGATATTCTGCATTTTGATTTTAAAGCATTTCCTACAGTATTTATTTTTGGATGCGGGATTTTAGTGGGTATTTTCAGTGTTGTGAAACTGATCCGCAAAGCGCTGGAACGGTTCCGGCCGCAAACGATTTATCTGATTATCGGTTTGATGCTCGGCTCTGTCTATGCAGTAATCAAAGGACCGGAAACTTTGGATACGCCGCAGGCAGCGCTGACATTTGGAACATTTCATATTTTGTTTTTTGTAATCGGAGGAGCGGTTATACTCGGGCTGCAGAAGATGAAAGATGTACGGGAATCATAAATGTTAGATGCAAAAATGGAGAGTGAACAGTAGTATATGTTTCTCTCTTTTTTTGCCCCTGATTTGAAAACGTTTTCAAATCAGCGTGTTAAATTTATGAATATATGCAAATTATGCGAAAAGAAACGGATGATTTATAATGGAAAAATAATTTGACAGCTGAAAATATTATGTTTAGTAAAAAAAGCTTTAATTGAAAACGTTCTCAAAAAAGATAAAGAAAAGTGTATGTTTCTATGATAAAATGCAAACATTGAATATGAAAGATCATTAGGAGGTTTCCCTATCATGAAAAATTTATGCAAAAAAATTGTAACAGGCATTCTTATCACCGGCATTTGCGCATGTATGGCTGCATGTGGGGCGAATGAGAAAGAAGGCAGTCAGTCGTCCGGCAAGACGGATGTGCGTATTGCGTATTTTCCAAATATTACGCATACACAGGCGCTTGTTATGAAAAATAAAAAAACGCTGGAAGAAAAATGGAAAGACAGCTGTAATGTATCATGGACTTCTTTTAATGCCGGTCCTGCAGAAATGGAGGCAATCTTTGCGGGAGAAATTGATCTGGGATATATCGGGCCGGTTCCGGCGCTCAGTGCGAATGTGAAATCAGATGGAGACGTGAAGATTATTTCCAATACAACGAACGCCGGGGCCGTATTATTAAAACGCAAAGATTCCGGCATTACATCACTTGCGGATCTTTCCGGTAAAAAAATTGCGGTTCCACAGATGGGAAATACACAACATCTGTGTCTGTTAAGTCTTTTAACCGATCAGGGATTAAAGACGGTAGACGCCGGAGGGGATGTAACCGTCAATGCCAGCTCGAATGCGGACATATTGAATCTGATCGATAATGGAAGTGTTGATGCAGCGCTCGTTCCGGAGCCTTGGGGAACGACAATTGAAAATAACGGAAATGCAGAAATTTTACTGGATTATAATGAAGTATTTTTAGAAGGAAATTATCCAACGGCAGTTGTTGTTGCCAGCCAGGATTTTATAGAAAGTCATCCGGATCTGGTAAAGCAGTTTCTTGAGGCGCATGAAGATGCAACCTTATATATCAATGAAAATATGGATGAAGCGCGCAGCATTGTAAATACGGAAATTAAACAAACGACAGGAAAAGCAATTGATGAGGAAGTCATTAAAAATGCATTTACAAGAATGACAGTAGATACCACACTAAATAAAGAGGCGATTATGAAGTTTGCCGAGATCAGTAAAAAGGAAGGATTTATCAGCAAAGTACCGGAGGAAAGTGATGTATTTACAACTGAATTCAATTAGTAAAATTTTTAAAGAAACAAAAAAAGAAACGCTGCAGGATATTTCTCTGGAAGTAGAAAAAGGGGAATTTATTTGTATCGTAGGACCTTCAGGATGCGGCAAATCTACCTTGCTGAATCTGGTAGCAGGACTGGATACGCCTACCGCCGGCTCCATCTATCTGGATGGACAGCCGGTAACAGGTCCGGGGGCAGACCGTGTGGTTATGTTTCAGGAAGCCGCCCTGTATCCATGGCTGAATGTGATGGAAAATGTAATGTTTGGGCTGGATGCGGCAGGGTATCCAAAGGCAAAACAACAGGAGATTGCAAAGAAGTACTTAAAAATGGTGCAGCTGTGGCATTATAAAGATTATCCGATTCATCAGATATCCGGAGGTATGAAACAGCGTACCGCTTTGGCGCGCGCATTGGCTTTGGACAGTAAGCTGTTGTTGATGGATGAGCCGTTTTCCGCGCTCGATAAGCAGACAATCAATATTTTGCGTGCAGAACTGGAAGAAATATGGGAAAAGACGAAAAAGACGATTTTGTATGTTACGCACAGTGTGGAAGAGGCGATTTATTTTGCAGACCGTGTTGTTGTGATGGCTGAAAATCCGGGACAGATCAAACAGATCATACCGATTCGTTTTGAGCGTCCGAGAAATATTGAATCACCGGAATTTACAGCGCTTCGAAAGCAGATTTTAAGTCAGGTAAGTCTCAGTGCAAGAAAAAGCGTAGCAGATGAATTCGACAGTCCGGAGGTGAAGCAGGCATGAAAACACGCAAAATAATAGGAAGCGTTTTGTTTTTTATCGGATTGATTGCGTTCTGGCAGCTGTTATATGTGGCGGCTACGGACTGGTTTGCATGGGCAAAGCCATATGCGGTTCCGCATCCGACAGGAGTCGTGGAGAGCGCTAAGACGCTGCTTGTAAACGGTACATTATTTGCAGCAGTTGGAAAGAGTATGCTTCGCGTATTGATCGGATTTGTGATATCGGTCGTTGTTGGCGTATTGTTTGGTATATTGATTATTCAGTCTGAGTATTTTTCCAGAAATTTAAAGCCGCTTTTGCTTGGGATTCAGACGTTGCCAAGTATCTGTTGGGTTCCATTTGCGATTCTGTGGTTTGGTTTAAATGAAAGCGCCATTATTTTCGTAGTTGTTATGGGCTCGGTATTTAGCATTTCTCTTGCGGTAGAGAGCGGGATTAAAGAGGTGCCGCCAATTTATATAAAAGCAGCAAAGACGATGGGGGTATCGTCCGGTAAAATGTATACAAAGGTCATTTTTCCGGCAGCGTTGCCATCGTTTGTGGCAGGGCTGAAACAGGCATGGTCGTTTGCATGGAGAGCGCTGATGTCCGGTGAAGTGATGTCTGCATCGGTAGGTCTTGGCTACACGCTAATGATCGGACGGGATCTGGCCGATATTAATCAGGTAATGACTGTCATGCTTGTCATTATTTTGATCGGGATTGTGATTGATAAAGGAGTTTTTTCTACAGTGGAGAATGATCTGTTGAAAAAGCGGGGATTAAAGTAGCAATCCATTACGATAAAGAAGGGAAATTGCCCAATGTCTCTGAAAAAAATCGCGCAAATGACGGGTGCATCCGTGGCAACCGTGTCCAGAGTGCTGAATCATCCGGATTATCAGTGTCAGGATAAGAATCTTACGGAGCGTATTCGTCAGGCTGCAAGAGAGCTTGACTATGTACCGAATCAAAATGCCAGACAACTGAAAATAGGCAGCTGCAAAAATACGGCAAAAGAAAAGCCGTACAAGATAGATATTCTGTTGGCAAGATTTCATTCGTTTGGGGAAGACCCTTTTTTTGAGGAGCTGTACCGCTATATCGAAACAGAATGTTATCAATTAAACTGCATTCCGGGACAGATTTTGCATGTTCCGGATATTTCTATATTAGGCGCCGAAAACCGTTTGCGGGCGGATGGGATGCTTGTGCTTGGAAAGTGCCCGCAGACTGCGGCAGATATTATTTTGCGCAAATATCATGGAGTCGTAGCCATTGACCGCAATCCGATGGATTACCGGATGGATGAAATTACATGCAACGGTGCGCACGCTGCCGGGATGGCAGTAGAATATTTGCTGGAACTTGGACATACGGATATCGCCTATGTCGGCGACTGTACGATGGAGGCAAGATACAGCGGCTATTATGAGTGCTTGCTGAATCATAAAATTTCTTTGATTTATGAATATATTGTACCGACGAATCAGACAAGGCAGGAAGGGTATCAGGCTTTTCATCGTCTGAAATCGCTGCACAAACCGCCAACTGCTGTCTTTTGTGCGAATGATGTAACAGCTCTTGGATTTTTGCAGGCTATGAAGGATGGAAATGGCCGGCGCAGAAAACAAGTGTACCGTCCGGCAGTGATATCTATTGATGATATCGAAGAGGCAGTGCGTTTTTCGCCGATGTTGACGACGATTCAAATTCCAAAAGGAGATATGGCGCATCTTGCGGTGCTGACGCTAAAAGACCGTCTGCAGGGAGGGCATCAGGCGTGTGTGCGTATGGAATTGCCCTGCCATTTGATGGTACGGGAATCTTCAGGAATGTACCTGCCTTAAAATCAGAAAAAGAAATATTGCATAAATGAACACTTATCTTAAAATCAGGAAAAGAAACATTGTATAAATGAACACTTATCTTAAAATCAGGAAAAGAAACATTGCATAAACGAACACTTATTGGAGGAAAAAAGATGGCAATTGAAAGAGTGAGAGAATATTTGAAAACTTTTGGCATGGAAGGAAAGATTCTGGAATTTGACGTATCCAGCGCCACGGTGGAGCTTGCTGCAGCAGCATTGCACTGTGAGCCCTGCAGGATTGCCAAGACGCTGTCTTTTCTGGTGAACGGATATGCAATACTTGTGGTAACAGCCGGAGATACGAAGATTGACAATCCAAAATATAAGGCACAGTTTGGCACAAAGGCGAAGATGGCGCCGCCGCAGGAGGCAGAAACGCTTGTAGGCCATGCGGTAGGCGGCGTATGCCCGTTTGCGGTAAACGATGGAGTGAAAATCTATCTGGATCAATCGTTGAAACGCTTTGATACGGTTTTTCCGGCCTGCGGCAGTTCCAATAGCGCGATTGAGCTTACCATCGGGCAGCTGGAAGAGTATTCCGGATATGATGGATGGGTGGATGTGTGTAAAATACAATAAAATGAAAACAGGGAATCATTTAAAACATATTTGGAATACTAAGGAACAGTTCCTAAGGAAAGGAATTTCTATACATTTTGTAAAAAAGAGTAGGTGGAGATAAATTGTAATGACATTTTTTACCGTATTTTTTCAAATGCTGGCACTGCTTTTGATGATTGGCGCGGGATATTTGGTAACGAAAAAAGGAATGCTGGACGAGCATACAAACAATCAGATGTCAGATATGATTGTTCATATTTTTAATCCACTGCTTGTTCTGGCAAGCGCCGCCAGTTCGGTTGGACAGATTTCTTTGGATGCGATAAAGCTGGCGGGCGGTATTGCCGCCGGTATGTTTTTGGTGTTTATCCTTGCAGGCAGCTTGTTAGCACCATTGTTTGAAAAAGATAAGGAACAGAGAAAGATTTTTCAGCTGATGTTCGTGTTTTCAAACGTAGGATTTATTGGCATTCCGGTTATTTCCAGCATATTTGGGACAGAGTATGTCGTTTATGTGACAGAATTTATGCTTGTGTATACGCTTGTATTTTATACGTATGGAATTGCACTGATGGATGGAAAGCTGACGGCAGCGTCTTTGCGGGCAATGATGAATCCGGGCACAGTATCGGGGCTGCTTGCGATGGCAATTATTATTTTTGATATCCATTTGCCGGATTTTTTAAAAACAGCAGTGACTTACCTTGGAAATGTAACGTCCCCCATGGCGCTTGTGGCGGTAGGATTTGCACTGGCTGAATCCGATTTTAAAAAAATATTCGGCCAGCTGCGGCTTTATCTGTTTTCGTTTGTCAAGCTGCTTGCGCTGCCTTTGCTGATGCTGCCTTTGCTGCGGCTTATCCTGGGAGAATCTGATTTGCTTGCCGTTTGTATCGTAATGTTTGGCATGCCGGTTGGAAATATGCCTCTGATCCTTGGAAATCAAAAAGGAATAGATGTAACATCCTGCAGCGCCGCCATTATATTGACGACCGTACTATGTGTATTGACGGTTCCATTGCTGTTGATTTTTGTATAATAAATGTTTCATTTTTTGATAGGATATGTTAAAATAAATTTACCTCATATCCGGCCATTTGGGATGTAATGTTTCTGACGGATGACAACGCAGCAGATGATAAAACAGGCGGTACGACTGCCATGAGTCCCGGCAGCTGGTATATGAGTATGAAACATGCAGGAAAGTTTGGAAACAAGAAAAATTGGGAGGGAAAGATGAACTGCAAAAAGAATAAAATAATAGAAACTAAAAAAATAGAAAATAAGAAAATAACAGCATTCTTATTATCGGCAGCAGTTGGAATAGGCGCTTTTTCCATGCAGATGACAGGAACAGCATTATCTTTAGGAACAGAGCGAATGGATTCTTCTGTGATGACGGTACAGGCGGCTGCGAAACCATCGGCTTCCAGCCTTGCAAGCGCGGTAAAAAAAGCATACGGAGAAAATTACTGGCCGAATTATAAACTGGATAAAAATGAAATCAAAGATAAATATGGGGTATCTTCATCCTGGTATTCGTCTGCATATGCAGAAGTTCCAATGATTAGTGCGCAAGTAGACCAGCTTGTTATTTTTAAAGCAAAAAATACTGCTTCCAAAAAGAAAATTTTAAGCGCAGTGAAAAAATATCAGAAAAATTTAAAGAATGATACAATGCAGTATCCAATGAACCGTTTAAAGATTCAGGGTTCCAAAGTATATTCCAATGGAAAGTATGTTTGCTTCTTTATGTTAGGAGGAAATGCTGACAAAAGCCTGGAAGAAACCGGCAGCGAGGAAGAAATAATTAAAGCTTATCAACAGATGAATAAAAAAGCGGTGAATACCGTGAAAAACAAATTAAAATAGTCTTATTTGTATGTAGTTTTATTTATAAGCGAGTATGTTTATAAATAATATAGCAGCAAAAGTAATCAAAAGTAACAGTTCAGGTTGTTTGAACTGTACTTTAAGAAAGGTGATATGAAACATTTCGCAGATCAGAAAAAGAAAAGAGCAGATTTCACTGCGGGCAAAATCCGGTTCCTATGCTTTATAGGAGCCGTGGTTTTGTTGTTGTCAGCATGTAGTCTGCATATACATCTGACACCGGATCATACTTATTCATCCGAAGAGCGGCGTATGCTTATGAAAAGACCAAAACTTACAAAGAAGAATGTCAGGAACGGAAAATTTCAGCAAAAATATGAAACTTATTTGAGCGAACAGTTTCCGGGACGGTCACATCTGGTTACGATGCGGACAGGTTTATCGCGTCTGCTTGGTGAAAAGGAAGCAAACGGCGTTTATTTTGGAAAGGATGGCTATCTGTTAGAGCGGTATCGGATGCAGGATTTTGAATGGAAACAAGTCAAAAAGAATGTCAAACAGACAGCTTCTTTTGCAAAAAAATATCCGAATGCAAAAGTGATGTTTGTACCTGTGAAAAGCAGCGTATTGTCAGATAAACTGCCGATGTTTGCACAGAGCGAAGGGGAAGAACGTTTCTTTGAACTGATTGCACAGCATATACCAAAGCAACAGCAGATTTTCGTGACAGATGTGTTAAAAGCGCACAATTCAGAATATATCTATTATCGGACAGATCATCATTGGACGACACTGGGGGCTTATTATGCGTATGAAGCATGGGCAAAAAGCATGGGTCTGACTCCGATCCGTAAGGAACAGTATCAGGCTACGCCTGTGACAGATCATTTTTTAGGGACAACATATGCAAAAGTACGGACAGGAGGTCTTGCGGATACGATTTTTCTTTATGAACGTATCGATGGGCCTAAGTATACCCTGGATTACAATATGGGTGAATTTCAGTCTGATCGTTTTTATGATCTGACGAAACCGGAAAGCGAAGATCCTTACGGCGTGTTTTTTGGCGGAAATCAGGCGATGGTGGATATTCGGACAGAAGAGGAAACAACAAACGGCAAAACACTTCTTATAATCAAAGATTCTTTTGGCAATTGTTTTGCTCCTTTTGCGGCAGCGCATTATGCCCGTACCATTGTTGTCGACTTGCGTTATGTCAATCTTCCGGTCAGCAAGCTTCTTCGGGTGTATCCGGCAGATGATATTCTGATTTTATATAACAGTGCACAGTTTATGAATGATAAGGATATCAGTAAATTAAAATAGGCAGGGAGAAAGTTGCGTGAGGATAGTTTAAGGAAGGAATTTGAATATGAAATATGACGTCATTATTGTGGGAGCAGGTCCCGCAGGGATATTTACCGCGATGGAACTCGTAAAAAATAACAGTACAAAAAAAATCCTGATGGTAGAAAAGGGAAAGGCGATCGAAGACCGAAAATGTCCGAAGAGCCAGACAAGAAAGTGTGTCGGCTGTAAGCCGTGTAATATTACAACCGGATTTTCCGGAGCAGGTGCATTTTCAGATGGAAAGCTGTCGTTAAGCTATGAAGTGGGCGGAGATTTTCCGCAGCTGGTCGGGGCAGAAATGGCACAGGAATTAATTCATTATACCGATCAGATTTATCTGGAATTTGGAGCGGATACAAGAATTGAAGGGGTCAGTGAACCTTTAAAAGTACGTGAGATCCGCAAACGTGCGATTCATGCGGGATTAAAGCTGGTGGATTGTCCGATCCGGCATCTTGGGACAGAAAAGGCACAGCATATTTATGGTGCGATTGAAAAATATCTGCAGGAAAAAGGCGTAGAGATGATGTTTGGCTATCACTGCAGCGATTTGATAATGGAGGAGGATTTATGCAAAGGCGTTGTGCTTTCGAAAGAGGGAGATACGCAGCAGATTTGTTATGAAGCGCAGCATGTGGTAGTGGCCGCAGGAAGGCGTGGAGCGGACTGGCTGCAGGCGCTTTGCGCAAAATATGAGATAGCGCATAAGCCGGGAACGGTAGACATTGGCGTCCGTGTAGAAGTACGCAATGAAATTATGGAAGAAGTCAACAAAGTATTGTATGAATCCAAGCTGATTGGTTATCCGAGGCCGTTTAAAAATAAAGTGCGCACGTTCTGTCAAAATCCGGGCGGATTTGTCAGCCAGGAAAATTATGATAATGATTTGGCTGTTGTCAATGGGCATTCGTACAAGGACTTAAAATCAGACAATACAAATCTGGCGATTCTTTGTTCCCACAACTTTACGGAACCGTTTAACCAGCCGATCGCTTATGCACAGAAGGTCGGAGAGCTGACAAATATGCTCGGAGCGGGCCAGATTATGGTGCAGCGCTATGGAGATATTTTGGATGGCAAGCGAACCTGGCCGAAGGAACTGGCGCAGTCCAATGTGCGTCCGACGCTGCCGGATGCAGTAGCGGGCGATATTACCGCGGCAATGCCGTACCGGGCGATGGTGAACATTATTAATTTCATTCAGGCGATGGATCAGGTTGTGCCGGGGTTTGCAAGTACAGAGACATTGCTGTATTCGCCGGAACTGAAATTTTACAGCAATAAGGTCAGGATGAATGAAAATCTGGATACAAATGTAAGGGGCTTATATTGTCTGGGAGATTCCAGTGGATGGACGAGGGGACTGATGATGGCATCTGCGATGGGTGTGCTGATGGGCAGAAAATTGCTGGAAAAGGAATAAAGAGAGGTTTGCTTATGGCGAAGAGTTTTAATACAAGCGGAGCTTGTTTTCCTGACATCCATTATATGGTAGATGTAAGCAGTCGGGCAGACCAGATTATTCAACAACTGATTTTACAACATAAATATTTTACAATTAACCGGGCGCGTCAGTATGGAAAGACGACGATTCTGGACGCGCTCTATCAAAAACTAAACAAGGAATATGGTGTTTTCTTTTTAAGCTTTGAAGATATGGGAAGCGCGGCTTTTTTGGATGAATATCAATTTTGCAAAACATTCCTGCGCCTGTTGAAAACGCAGATTGCATATGGCATGACAGAAGGGATACCAAAGGCTGTTTCCGAACGGATGGGACAGGGCGTTAGTGCTGATGATCGATGAAGTGGATCAGGCATGTAATAATCAGATTTTTTTAGATTTTCTTGCCATTTTAAGGAGCATGTATCTGCGCCGCAGGTATATCCGGACGTTTCAGTCTGTCATACTTACAGGAGTATACGATATCAAAAATCTGAAAATAAAAATCCGTCCGCAGGAACAGCATAAATACAACAGCCCATGGAATATTACGGAAGATTTTAAGGTGGATTTGAGCTTTTCCGCAGAAGATATTGCCGGAATGCTGCAGGAATACGAACGTGATTTTCATACAGGGATGGATATTTGTAAAATCAGCCGAATGCTTTGGGATTATACTGGAGGCTACCCATATCTTGTATCCAGATTATGTAGACGGATGGACGAGTTCCCGGATAAAGGCAGGGCATGGACAAAAGAAGGACTTAAATACCCCGTTGCTTCGCTGAGCATGATTTCCTGCTTTCTTTTACTGCAGTACGATATTCGCTCGGTGTACTGCCCATATATTCTTTAAATTGTCTGGAAAAATAAGCGGGATTTGAATAACCGCAGTTCAGCGCAATCATAATCATAGGGTCATCTGTGTCTGACAGTTGCTTTGCTGCGTAATAGATTCTTTTTCGATTTACGTATGCAATGGGGCTGTAATGCAGATATTGGTTAAAAATACGCTGACATTCTCTTGTGCAGATATTTGCGGCCTTTGCAATTGCTGATACGGTGATCGTTTGTTCTAAATGACTGTCAATCCAGGTAATCATTTGTTTTAATCTGTTTTCTTTCAGCCTGTTTTCTTTTCTGAGAAAAACAGAATGATCTGTAATTTCCGTACTTTTTGATGTTACATATAAAAGAATGTTGGACAGCGCTTCTCGAATTTGAAATTCATAGCCGTATTCTTCTGAAGCGCATGCAAAAAAAGCCCGATCAAATTGTTGAAAATAAAATTTGTGTTCGTCTCCTTTTGGAAATTTTAGGAAAGAGACGCCGGTTTCTATCAGGGGTCGGACGTAGGCGGTGTCAAAAATACTTCCTGGCATACCTCCGATAATATCCGGGCTGAATACAAAGGAGCGGTAACGGCATGGGGAAGAGACGTCTGCGGTAAAAGAGTGGATGACCTCCGCATTAATAAAACATCCGTCTCCGGAATGCAGCCGGTAGGTGCAGTCCCCGATGCCAATCTGAATATCCCCTTCCAGCAGAAGAAAAACCTCTAATTCTTTATGCCAGTGGGAAGGAATATATCCTGCTAAAAAATGATGGATATCTCCATCATTTGCAAGAAAATTGAATAATGGCAGTTCTTCCTCCGGGATCTCTTTTCCTTGTTTGTCTGTGACAAGGAACTTTGGACTTTGTATCATAATTTCATCTCCTGTCGCTTTTGTTATATTATAAGTCGTTTTTTCTAAAGAATCAATCAATTATTTTGTGATAATATAATGAAAATAAAAAAATTAGAAAAAAGAAATATGAGAAAAATGTCCGAATATTGTTAGTTATAGGAGCGCTCACAGGGCTGATTTCAAAATAAAGGAGACAGGATGAAAAATACAGTTATTTTTGATTTGGATGGTTTATTAATTAACAGTGAGATGATTAGTTTTCAGCTGTATTGTGATCTGACTGCGATGTATGGGCAGCGTATGTCACTGGAGCAATATATTCATGATTACAGTGGAAGAACAGAATTATACAATATGCAGACGCTTATAAAAACATATCAGCTGCCAATTTCCACGCAAGAGGGTCTGGCGTTTGCGGCAAGGAAAGAAAAAGAGTATTTCAGACAAGGCGTTGATTTAAAACAAGGCGCTCTGGAGTTATTGTCGTATCTGAAAAAGCATCAATATCAGATTTTGCTGGCATCTTCCAGTTCAAAGGAGCGTGCGCAAGGTGTTTTGAGTCAGAATGGAATTGCAGCTTTTTTTGACTATATGGTATTTGGCAGTGAGGTAAAAAGAGGAAAGCCTGAGCCGGATATTTTTATCAAAGCTTGTGAATACGCAAAAGAATCTCCGCAAAACTGTCTGGTATTGGAAGACAGTGAAGCAGGAATACAGGCCGCATATGCTGCAGGTATAGATGTGATCTGTATTCCTGATATGAAAGAGCCGGGCAGGGAATTTTGTAACATGGCTGCCGCAAAGCTGTCTTCACTGGAGGATGTGATTGGATGGCTGAAAAAACGTAACAGTTCTTTACGAAAAAACATCATTCGTCTGCAGTAAAGTGACAGGATGTTTGTTTCAGGATGTGAAATTCCCACGGTTTAAGCCGGATCGTATCCTGTTCATACACTGGTGTATTTCCAATCAGTTCTGTACCATGATAGGGAACGGTATAATCGATACAGTCATTGGAATAATTAAAGAAATAGGCAATGGCTGTTTCGTTCTGATTTCTGCCTTCTTTTCGTATAAGTGGAAAATGCTCTTTTGGAACAGTGATATGAAATCGCTCCATAAGTACGTTTAAAACAGATTCGAGGGAAGCAGAGTCAAAATAGCATCCAATATAAGCAGCAGAACCTTTGCCATAGGTATGATGCGTAACTGCTGCATACTCGTTCCAGTACGGATGGTCGTACCGCGCAATGACCTCAGTATGGCCGTCTTTCGGAATCAGCAATTCCATCCAGTCTGAAAGGGATGGTTTTGCTGCAAAAGAAACAGCTGTGCCTGACAGCGATGTGTGGTCCGGATGCGTAAACTGGTCATAAGTCATTCCAAAGCATTCTGTCAGACCGTACGGCTGGTCGTCTGCATAAATTTTTAAATGTTCATCTGCGAATGCACTTCGTAGTGCAGCAAGCAGGTGGCCGCCGTTTTTTACATAGGAATCAAGATGTTCTGTCAGTATTTTTGGCATGGAATATACAGAAGGCAGTACGATCAGGTCATAATCTGCAAGCGCTGCCGGATCTATCTGCGTATCGCTTATCATATCCATTTCCAGATTCATCCGGTAAAATGCGTCATACAGCCAGCGTACGATGGTATTCTGGTCGTTGATGCTTCCGGCAGGAAAATAACGGAAGGCAGTATTGGAGCGGTTACTCATCAGCATTGCAATTTTGTTGTGTTTCTTTAAATGAAGCAGGTCATTCGTCAGCCGTTTCATATCCGCTCCGATTGTCACACATTCACGGTATGTAGCATTTTCTTTTAAGTTATGGCTTAAAATGCCTTTCCAGTAACTTTCAATGGCGTTATGAATCGAATGCCAGTGCCAGTATTCTACGCAGTCAGCCCCGGATGCCAGATGAGAAAACGCCTGCAGTCGCAGCTGTCCGGGATAGGCAAGCCAGCCGTGATTTCCTTGTGCCTGTGTCTCCAGGATGAGATAATTGTCTTGTTTTAAGGAACGCGTCAGATCGCCTCCAAAAGCAATTTCAGCTCCAGTCAAATGGTCCTCGCTTGGGTGGTAAATATCGGAGCCTGCAATGTCCAGATATTGTGCGGCATCGTACTGATTAACATCCGGCTGATATCCATAAGAATAATTGCGCCAGCTAAAGTCAAAATTGTGTGTGATAAATTGCTCTGGTCTTGCATATTCCCGGATTATGGCCGCTTGCCAACAGAAAAACTCTGTAACTAAATTTCGCTGGAATTGTTCAAATTCTGCGGCGAGACTGCCGTTGATCGTACCTCTGACGTCAGGCATATCTGCCCAGTCCTGTACGCGGTTGGACCAGTAATTCAGGCCGAATTCCTGATTAAAATCATTAATGTCAGGATATTGTTTTTTTAGATATTCTGTAAACCTTTGCTGTACGCGCGGGCAGCATGTATCATACGGTTTTGTTTCGTTGTCAATCTGAAAGCCGATCACATGCGGATATTGCTGCACTTCTTTTAAGAGACGGCGGATGATCCGCTGTGCGTGGAACAGATACCCGGGATGTGTGATATCCATATTTTGGCGATGGCCGTATCGCTCCCGGCCATGATGGGTATCCGCCAAAATATCCGGATACTTACGTGCCAGCCATGGCGGAATCGCATAAGTCGGAGTGCCTACGATCACATCAATTCCTGCATTTTTGGAAGCGCGCAGCATCCGGTGAAGATGTGAAAAATCAAATTCTCCGTCTTTAGGTTCCCAGGCGCTCCATGTAGACTCTGCAATACGAATCAGATTGATGCCGGCTTTTTTCATCATTTCCATATCTGCCTGCAGTCTGTCATACGGCAGATATTCGTCATAGTAAGCTGCTCCGTAATACAATTTTTTTATGTTATTCATGAAAAACCTCCTAATTTTCATCTGGTATGAGACCTATAAAAAATTCAGAAAAGTCCACATCATAAATCAGCTTTAAAGCAATCAGGTCGCTGATACGGATATTACGTGAACCAGTTTCGATTTTAGAATAGGTGCTGCGTGACATATTACTGCCCGTCAAATGTAATTTTGCTGTCAGCTGGGCCTGAGAGTATCCTGCATTCTCTCTGAGCCTGCGCAGATTTTCTCCAATACTGATATCCTGCAGAAACCATTGTGTCATAACATTTTGTTACCGGGAGCGTATCGTGCCGCTTACGATAACAGGAACACCTCCTTTACTGTATGCAGTAACCTGACGATATTTGCTGCACCTCATCAGTCGCAATTTTATGTTGCGAATCGTTATGCAGAATGATATAATTGGGACGATAGGGGTGCAAATTTTCTGTATAATACCGAAAGGATCCCTTGACGCTTTTCAGCGTTTTGTGTAAAATGTTAAGAACAAACGGTTGCGCTTAAAAGGAATTGTAACATAAATGCAGCCAAAAGTCCAGAGCGAATTGGAGTGAGTATATATGCAGGTACAGGAAGGGAAAAAGCTGACAATGGATGATGTGGCGAAGGAGCTTGGTGTGTCGAAGACAACCGTATCCAGGGCTGTATCAGGAAAAGGGCGCATTGGTGAGCAGACCAGGCAGCGGGTGCTTGAATACATAGCACAGCATAATTATAAGCCAAATGTGATGGCTAAGGGGCTTGCCAATAACCGTACGTATAATATTGGAATGGTTCTGCAGGCGGACCTGCTTTCCTCAGACCTGCCGTTTTTTCCAAAAGCGTTAAAAGGAATCAGTGAAGTGGCGGCAAAAGAAGAATATGATGTAATCATGACGCTTGTTGATACAAATGACCTTTCCAGGCTGGTGCGCGTGATTGAAAATCATAAGGTAGATGGTTTGATACTGATGCGTACGCTGCAGGATGACAAGCCTGCGGAAATGCTGAAAAAAAGTGATATTCCGTTTGTAACAATGGGGCTATCGGATGATCCGGGAATTTATCAGGTCGATAACGACCATGTCGATGCCTGTCGGGAGCTGACGAGTATTTTGCTGTTAAAAGGATTGAAAAAGATCGCGGTCGTATCCGGAGATATGAATCATGTCATTAACCGAAAGCGGCTGGAAGGATTTTATCAGGCGCATCAGGATTTGGGAATTCCTTATGACGAGTCACTCGTATTTACCGACGTGGATTCGGAGATGTTTGTGGCCAGAGCCGTTGACAGGATATTGATGCGCAATGTAAACTGTATGATAGGCACAGATGATTTGATTACCAGTCTGATATTAAAAAAGCTGGAAGAAGAAGAGATTCGAATACCGGAAGAAATGCGGCTTGCATCCTTTCATGACAGCCAGCTGCTAAAATCTGCAAAAACAAGCATAACAGCAATAAAATTCAATACGGAAGAGCTGGGCAGGGAAGCGTGTAAAGTACTGCTGCGGCAGATCCGTGGGGAAGAAGTGACGCGTATAACAAAATTATCGTATGAAGTTGCGATGCGGGAATCTACAAAATAACTCCCAATCAGCTATTTTTAAAAAACAGCCTTTCTTTAGAGGAAGGCTGTTTTTTTGTGCGTAATACGTAACAGCTCAATGGGTTATCTGAACGGCACCCGCGATATTTGAAAATAATAAAAAAAATATAAAAAAGTATTGACAAACGAGAAAAAGATTGTTATCTTTTATTTAAACAACCGGTTGCGCAAAAGAATCGGCTAAAAATAAGCCGAAATCTGAAATACATAAAAAAGGGAGGACAACAAAATGAAAAAGAAAGTCATTTCCATGCTGCTTGCAGCGGCAATGATAACTGCAATGACCGCAGGCTGCGGCAATTCTTCGGATGGTAATAAAGGCGATGATGCTGCTGCAGGAAGTGAAACAGATGGTACAGGCGACCAGGCGGATGCTTCGGATGGAAATACCGGAGAGCTTGAAAATGTGTCGCTTACGATGTGGGGAGCAGAAGAAGATCAGACGATGCTTCAGGAGATGATCGATGCGTTTAAAGAAGAATACAAAGATAAGGCAAACTTTGACATTAAGCTTGGCGTCTGCTCGGAATCTGAGGCAAGGGACAATATTACTACGGACGTGGAATCAGCGCCGGACGTATATGCATTTGCCAGCGACCAGATTCAGACCTTGCTGGCGGCCGGAGCTTTGCAGGAGATTACGTTAAATGCTGAAGGAGTCATTGAAGCAAACGGCGGAGCGGATGCCGGAGCTGTAAAAGCTGCAACGATTGACGGAAAATTGTATGCTTATCCGGAAACGGCGGATAATGGGTATTTTATGTTTTATAACAAAGAATATTTTACCGACGATGATGTCAAGAGTCTGGATCAGATGATGAAGATTGCGGCAGATAACGGAAAGAAAATTACACTGGATTATACATCCGGATGGTATCTTTGGTCATTTTTCGGCGGAGCGGGATTTGAGCTGACGCTGAATGAAGACCGGTCCAATACATGTAATATTAATGGCACATCTGCTTCTGGTGTAAAAGGTACTGACGTTTTGCAGGGGATGATTGACGTTTGTAAAAATCCTGGTTTTGTCAGTCTGCAGGATGCAGAGTTTGTCACAGGGCTGAATGACGGCTCGATTATTGCAGGCATCAATGGTTCCTGGAATGCAGAGACAGCGCAGAAAGCATGGGGAGATAATTATGCGGCTGCAAAGCTTCCAACGTTTACTTGCGGAGGGCAGCAGGTGCAGATGGGTTCGTTTGCAGGATACAAGCTTGTCGGCGTTAACCCATATTCCAAAAATGTAGGACATGCAATGATGCTGGCAGACTGGATTACAAATGAAGCCAATCAGACAAAGAGATTTGAAGTCCGTGGAGCGTGTCCGTCTAATGTAAAGGCGGCAGAGGCAGATGCGGTACAGCAGAATATTGCGCTGGCAGCGATTAGTGCACAGAGTCAGTATGCGGTTTTGGATGGGGTGCAGTCCGACAATTACTGGGACCCGATGACTGCACTGGGCGGTATTTGCATTGACGGTAATTCTAATAATGACGATTTGCAAAAACTGCTGGATAATGCAGTGGAGGGTATTACGCAGCCTGTTGCGGGAGAATAGGAAATCAGGCGTTACAGATGTTGATAATCCGGTTGCGCAGGCACAGGCAGAACAACATTGTCTGTTGCAAGTCAGACAAGGTTACTCCTTTACTACTATCCCTTTTTACATATAACAATCTGTCGTGCGGTGCAGCCGGATTTATCTTTTAGGATTTTTACAGACTCTAAACGTAACAGTGCGTATGAAAGGAACTGTTATTTCTGAAATGGAAGGAGCTGACTTATGGAAAACGGAAAAGGTACAGCGGGCGGATTTTCTGGAGGGATCGGCAGCTGGTTTAGAAGATTTGGCGAAAGCATTACGAAGGGAGATGCTGCGGTAAAGGCATCTTTGCTTATCATGGGGGCCGGGTATCTGGCAAGGGGTCAGATTGTAAAAGGAATATTGGTTACGCTGGCCGAGATTGTTTATCTTGTGTTTATGGCATTGTTTGGCGTGCCGTATCTTGCAAAATTTGGTTCTTTAGGCACAGTCAAACAGGAAATGGTATTTAATCCGGATACATTTAAAAATGAAGTGAATGATTATGACAATTCTCTGCTGATTCTTTTGTTTGGCGTGACGACGATCGTGATTACGATTTTCTTTCTGCTGTTTTGGATGTCGAATGTGATATCCTGCAGGGAGACGCAGAAGCTTGCGCAGTCTGGGAAGCATGTAAATACATTTCGCGAAGATTTAAAATCTTATATCAATGAAAAGTTCCATATTACAATTTTATCGCTGCCTGTACTTGGCATTGTTATTTTTACGATTGTGCCGCTGATTGTCATGATCTGTGTCTCATTTACGAATTATGATACAAACCATATTCCGCCTAAGGAGTTATTTACCTGGGTTGGTCTGAAAAATTTTGTTACATTGTTTACGACATCTACGACAGTTACATTTGGGTATGCATTCCGTAAGATTTTGGCGTGGACGATTATCTGGTCTGTGCTTGCGACGCTGACGACATATATCGGCGGCATTATGCTGGCCAAATTTATTAACAATCCGCTGACGAAGATGCCGAAGCTGTGGCGGTCTTTGTTTGTTGTAGCAATTGCAGTCCCACAGTTTGTCACATTGCTGCTTGTGCGCAATTTCTTTGCAGATTCGGGAATTGTCAATACGGTCTGCTCGAATATTGGCTTGACCGGTTTTTTGCAAAATATCGGTTTGGTGAAGGAAGGACTGGGCCATATTCCATTTTTGACAGATCCAGGCTGGGCCAAATTTATGATTATTATGATAAATATCTGGGTTGGCGTGCCATATCAGATGTTAATCGCGACAGGCGTCCTTTTGAATATTCCGGGAGAGCTGATGGAAAGCGCAAAGATTGACGGGGCAAATAATTTTCAGATTTTCCGCTATATTACAATGCCTTATATGCTGTTTGTCACAGGCCCGAACCTGGTAACGCAGTTTACGGCAAACGTCAATAACTTTAATGTCATTTATTTGCTGACAGATGCCGTATTCCGTACGCGAGATCAGGCATTGGCCAATTCGAATGCGAGAGAAGTAGATTTGCTGGTGCACTGGCTGTATCGTTTGACCAGTGATTCTTACAACTATAAAATGGCAGGCGTCATTGCGATTTTTATCTTTCTGATTTGTGCGGTGGCAACGCTGATTGCATTTAACCGAATGATTAAAGGTGACAGAGAGGAGGATTTCCAGTAATGAGAAAAAAAGTGAATGTAGTTGCCAGACATGTAGTATTGACCCTCCTTGCAGTATTCTGGCTGATTCCGATTTTATGGCTCGTATGCAATTCATTTAGCGCATATCAGGGTGTGAATATCAGTCATTTTTTCCCGGAACAGTGGAGCCTTGCAAATTATAAGGCCATGTTGTTTGAGCCGGATTCGGTTGCCCAGTTTCCGGCATGGTTTGGAAATACGCTTTTTATTGCGGTATTTAATTGTCTGATTTCCACCTGTTTTGTACTGATGGTAAGTTATGCGATGAGCTGTATGCGCTTTCCGGCCAGAAAAGGGTTGATGAATTTTGCGGTTATTTTAACATTATTCCCTGGATTTTTGTCTATGATTGCGATATACTTTATTTTAAGAACAGTGGGGCTTACGAACAGTCATTTTGGCATGATTTTAGTATATTCCGGCAGTGCGGGACTTGGCTACTTAATTGCGAAAGGTTTTTTCGATACGTTGCCGAAAGCATTGCGTGAAGCAGCTTATTTGGAAGGGGCTTCCGAGGCAAGGGTGTTTTTTACGATTGTACTGCCGTTGTCAAAGCCGATTATCGTATATACGGTCATTAGCTCGTTTTTAGTGCCATGGACGGACTTTATTTTTGCGAAGATTATTTTAAACTCAGGAATCTCGCAGGATTGGACGGTAGCGATCGGGTTGTATAACATGCTGAATAAAACGCTGGTAAACAGTTATTTTGCAAAATTCTGTGCCGGCGGCGTGATGGTAGCGATTCCAATCTCTGCACTGTTTGTAATGATGCAGAAGTTCTATGTAGAAGGAATTACAGGCGGATCTGTCAAAGGTTAAAGGAGCTAAAAAATAAAAAGAAAGGAAAAACTGCAAAAGCAAATAAAAATTTTGCAGGAGGAAAGCTATGGACCAGTTTATTGTAAATATTATCCATCGCCCGGAAATGGTGCCGGAATATGCGGAAAAAGTAACCGGACAGGGCAAGACAGAAGATATCGGAAGAAAAGCGCTGCTTACCGAATCTTTGGATATTTTTAAAACACAACAGGAATGTGCGCACAAAAACGGCTTAAAGACAACGATCGAGATGACGTATGCAAGCCTGTTTAACGAAGAGGCAGTTGCACTCGCGAAGGAGCATCATGAAACGTATGGGGATGAAATCGGACTGACGTTGCTCGGCCTGCCTTGCAAAGAGTTTCGAGAGAAATACAAGACGAAAGATTTCTGCATCTGGATGTTTTCGATGGAGGATAAGAAGTCGATTGTGAATGATGTGTTTGAAAAGTTTCATGATACATTTGGATTTTATCCGGAGTCGACAGGGTCTTATTATATGGATGCTGACTTAATTAACTATATTAAGGAAAAATATCCATCGGTGAAGTGCGCAGTTGCTACCTGTTGGGAGGAAGGGCCAAAAGCGTATCATACATGCAACAATTCCTGGTATACATTTATGGATGGCGGCCCATGGGCTCCATGGATTCCATCCAAAACAAATACCCATGCTCCGGCTGCAAATAAGGAAGAGGACAGCGGTATTGTGGCGATCCCGCATTTATCCAGAGACCTGATTGCATGTTACGACGGAAATGGCTCTAACTTTGGCACACATCCGCAAAATGTACTGCGCGGCATGATATACGACAGCAAGACATGGGAATATCCATATTTGTATAATCTGATCGACCAGTATCGTTATCTGGCAAAGTTTAACAATGGCTATGCCTATAATATGATGTTTGTCGGCCCGGGCTGGATGAATAAAATGGGGCGCTGGGAGGCTCCGTATGAGCTTTTGTTAAAATCATACGAAGATGGCTGCGCTTATTACGGACAGCTGAAAAAAGAAGGCAAATGTATCGATATGACGATGTCTGAATTCGCGGATTATTACAGAGAAAAGAAGTCGTATACAGAGCCGGAATGCGCATTGTGGAGAGATATTTTATATGGTTCCAAAAAGCAGCTGTTTTGGTATTGCGATCCGTTTTTGCGCGCCTGCGTAAATATGGATCAGGGCGGCGCGATTGTAGATTTGCGTCCATACGTGGCAAAACTGGACTGGAAAGTCGGCATTGGAACGGATCATATTCAGGACGCTTCCTATCCGTTTTTAATTCAGGAAAAATATCGGGCAGGCTATTTTACACATTATGCAGGGGAAGGAACGATTCGAAGCGCGAAGCTGACCTATAAGGGAGAAGAAGTGGATTTATGTCTCTGCCCGACCCATGCTCATTTTTCACAGGAAGAACATACCCGTATTTTAACGCTGGATCCGGTTGAAATTGTATTCGCAGATCTTACGGTAAAACTTCAGACGCGTCTGCTGTTTGAAGAAGGCAGTGCGAATATCCGCATCGAGCGAAAGATTCTGGAAATGAGCAATCCGGATGCAAAAGTGGAATTAAACGAATATATCGTCGCATGTTACGGTACGACGGAATATACCGAAGATATGTCCGCGATTACATTATCGGCTGTAAAGGGAACAGATGCGGTGACGCTTGCGTATGAATATAAGTGCAGAGAAGAATATATGGATGGAGCGGACTGTGTATCTGCAGTCATTCCTCCGATTGAAACAAAAGTATCGATGTCTTGCGATCATGCGGATGCGACAGGATATTTTAAAGAAGGTTACGCATTTTCGCCAATGTTTACCTTAGGCTATAAGACCGAAATTTGTGATAAGGAGGTATTTGCAACATGGCTCAGCTTGGAAAAGGCAAATTAAATTACAGGTGCCCATCCTGTTTTTTCAGAGATTTGGACATTGATATGTTTTATGATAAAGATACAAAAGAATATCATTGTATCCGGTGCCAGTATGTGGCAAAGGAAGAGGATATTTTGAAAATGAATGAAGAAATACGTACACGGTATAAGTTTATAGACAGACGGATTACAGAGTTTGAAGATTTTAGTTTTTAGGCGGTGAGAAATGATAAAAGGAATGGATATTTCCTCTCTCCTGGAAGTAGAACAGTGCGGCGGCAGATTTTATGATAAGGGTGAGGAAAAAGACCTTATGGAAATCTTAAAATCTTACGGAACAAATTATATCAGGCTCAGGCTTTGGAACGACCCTTATGCAGAGGACGGCAGGCCGTATGGCGCCGGATGCAGTGACTTTTCGGCGACGCTAAAGCTGGCGCGGCGCGCACTGGCACATGGTTTTGGCGTTTTGCTCGATTTTCATTACAGTGATTTCTGGGCAGATCCGGGTAAGCAGACAATTCCAAAAGCATGGCGGGGGTTCCATGAGGAAGAGCTTAGGCAGGCTGTCTATGATTTTACAAAAAAGACTTTAGAGGATTTACGTGCAGCGGACGCTATGCCGACCATGATTGCTGTTGGCAACGAGCTGAGCAATGGATTGCTGTGGCCATACGGAAAGGTGCCGCATTATGAAGCGATTGCAAAATTTGTGAGTGCGGGTATTCGGGCTGTTCGAAGTGTGGATCAGACATTGCCGGTCATGGTTCATTTGGACAACGGCGGCAATAATGAGCTGTATCGAAGCTGGTTTGATAACTACTTTGAGAACAAAGGAGAAGATTTCGAATATATCGGATTATCTTATTATCCGTTCTGGCATGGGAATCTGGCTGCTTTGGAAGCAAATATGCATGATATTGCGCAGCGTTATCAAAAAGATTTCATTGTAGCAGAAGTTTCTATGGGCTTTACAATGGAAGATTATAAGCAATATGAGCAGTTAAGTGATGAGGAGCGCAAAGGCTATGCGACAAAACCGGAGCTGGTATCCGGATTGGATTATCCGATGACGAAAGAAGGACAGGCAGATTTTATGCAGGATTTTATGTCGCGCATACAAAAAGCGCCCAAAAACAGGGGCAAAGGATTTTTCTACTGGGAACCGGCGTGGCTGCCAAGACCTGGATCTGAATGGGCCACAGAAGCCGCAAGAGAATATATTGGTGAACCGGGCAAAGGAGGAAATGAATGGGCGAATCAGGCGTTGTTTGATTATGACGGACATGCGCTGCCGGCGCTTGCTGTGATTCGTGATTTTAGTTAAGGTAAAAATCTGTATAAGGATGAAAGTATATTTTCCTGAACAAAATGAAATCTCTGCGGTAATTGCAGAGATTTTATTTTGTTCAGGAAAATTGACATTATGCAGTTATATGCATAGTATTATAATTCACTTGTGTTAACAGATTGAATGAAGTATAATTTAAACATATCAGGATCGTGAATATAGACGCAAGGAGGAAAAAAGTTCATGTACCATTGTCAGATACATTTTTATTTATCAGGCGTAACGTGCAGAGCATTTGACATTATAAAGGAAATTACCCCGTACAAAAATTTTACGCATCAGTATACGTGGAGTGAAGGTTTAAAGCCTTCTGCCGCAGCAGCAGCGGATGTGATACTGATGAATCTGGAAGGATTGGAAGCTGACGAGACGAAAGATGCAGTCCGGTTGCTTCTTGGCGCAAAGCGTGCCGAAGCAGAGCTCATTCTGATGTTGGAAAAAGGTCAGATAGATTCCATTATGGATTATTTTGAGTACATCAAGGATATGTGGGTCATGCCGATGTCGGAAGAAGAGTTTCGTTTTCGTTATGAGCGGTGGCGGCAGGATTTCAAAATGAGTAAAGATTTCTGGCAGGCTGAGCATTTTTTGGAGACAACGATTAATAACGTGCCAAATCTGGTCTGGTACAAGGATAAAAACGGTATTCATGAAAAGGTGAATGATAGTTTTTGCCGGACGGTTGGAAAGACAAAACAGCAGGTGGAAGGACAGGGACATGCTTATATTTGGGATGTGGAGCATGATGACCCGGCGTGTATAGAATCAGAGCGTGAGGTAATGAATCACCGCAGAACGTTTGTTTCGGAGGAGCTGGTACAGACAGGTGCAGGCGTACGTACACTGATGACTTACAAGTCCCCGCTTTATGACCTGGACGGCAGTGTGATGGGGACGGTCGGCGTTGCCATAGACGTAACGCAGGAAAGAGTGTATGAGCAGGAGATTGTGCAAAAGAATCAGACTTTGGAGAAGATCTTTACGACCATAGACTGCGGTGTTATCAGGCATACGTCAGATGGCAACCGTGTACTGAGCATTAATCGTGCGGCGCTTAAAATTCTTGGATATGATTCACAGGAAGAGATGGAGGCAGACGGATTTCAGACTGTTGCCGGATCGATTTTGGAGGAAGACAGGGCGCGATTTACAGAATGTATTGAAAGTCTGGAAAAGGAAGGAGACAGCGTCAGTACAGAATACCGTGTCAGACATAAAAACGGAGAAATCCTGCATATTATGGGAAATGTAAAGCTGCTTATGGAGAACGGAGAGCTGTTTTACCAGCGGTTTTTACTGGATTGCACAGCGCAAAAGCTTCAGGAAAAGAAAAAAGAAAAACGCCAGACAGAATTGGCGCAGGCGTTGACTGTTGATTACAATATTGTTTGCTTTTTCAATTTAAATACCGGCAAAGGAGTCCCGATACGCAGTGATGATCGGGATGGCGGCGCGTTTACCGCAGATGATAACGGAAACATTTACTTTCAGCAGGGTATGGAACAGTACATACAGACGATCGTTCATCAAGAAGACAGAGAAAAGATGAGGCAGTTTTGCAATGCTGATGATTTACGGGAAAAACTGGCAGAACGGGGCGTCGAGCATGCCAATTATCGTGCGGTGATTGGCGGTGATGTACTTTATTATCAGCTGAAAGCGGTGCGTACCGGAAGCTGGAACAGACAGTGCGGCATTGTCATCGGTCTGCGCAGCGTAGATGTGGAAATCCGTAAGGAGATGGAACAAAAAAATCTGCTGGAAACGGCATTGATGCAGGCAAATCGGGCGAACAAGGCAAAGAGTGTCTTTTTATCAAATATGTCTCATGATATCCGTACGCCAATGAACGCGATTGTCGGTTTTACAGCGCTTGCAATCGCGCATATTGACCAGCGTGAACAGGTAGAGGAGTATTTGAAAAAGATTATGACCTCCGGCAATCATTTGCTGAGTCTGATTAATGATGTGCTGGATATGAGCCGTATTGAAAGCGGCAGGATGCATCTGGATGAAAAGCCGTGTTGTCTGCCGGATATTTTACATGGCCTGCGCAATATTCTGCAGGCGGATATTCATGCAAAACGGCTGGATTTGTATATGGATGCGGTAGATATTGTGCATGAAGAGATCTATTGTGACAAGCTGCGGCTGAATCAGGTGTTATTAAATCTTTTGGGCAATGCAGTGAAATATACAGGCGCAGGCGGCATGATAAGCATGCGGATAACGGAAAGACAAGGATCTGAAGATGGATATGCCAATTATGAATTTACGATTCGGGATACAGGATTTGGAATGAGCGAAGAATTTGTAGCGCATATTTTTGAACCATTTGAACGCGAAAAAAACAGTACGATCAGTGGCATTCAGGGAACCGGCCTTGGGATGGCAATTACGAAAAATATTGTAGATCTGATGAACGGTACGATCGCTGTATCCAGCGAACTTGGCAAAGGAACAGAAGTAACCGTTTGCTTTACGTTTCGTCTGCATGACGGAGAGAAGCTGCCGCCGGATATTCCAAAGCTGAAAAATTGCCGCGCGCTTGTGGTGGATGATGATTTTAACACCTGTGACAGTGTGACTTATATGCTGAGCCAGATTGGAATGCGGGCGGAGTGGACGCTTTCCGGAAAAGAAGCGCTGCTGCGTACGCATCAGGCGGTCACAAGAGGCGATAATTATACGGTTTATGTGATAGACTGGATGCTGCCGGATATGAACGGGATTGAAGTTACCCGCAGAATCCGTAAGGAAATGGGGGATGAGGTACCGATTATTTTGCTGACGGCTTATGACTGGTCAGATATTGAAGATGAGGCAAAAGAGGCCGGTATTTCGGCATTTTGCAGTAAGCCGCTGTTTTTATCTGAGCTTCGGGGATGTCTGCATTCCATCGTGGATATGGAAGAAACAGAGAAAAAAGACAACGAAGAAGAACAGGCAGCGCATCATACCGGATGTATTTTGCTGGCGGAGGATAATGAGATTAATCAGGAGATTGCTGCAGCCATTCTGAAAGATGCAGGGTTCACAGTAGAGATAGCAGGGAATGGACAGATTGCGGTAGATATGCTGAAAAAATCCGTTCCGGGGTATTATAAGCTGGTTCTGATGGATGTACAGATGCCGGTGATGGACGGTTATGAAGCAACGAAAACGATTCGGAATCTGAAAAGTAAAGAACATGCATCCATACCGATTCTGGCAATGACGGCAAATGCATTTGAAGAAGACAAACAGCAGGCAATGGATTGTGGTATGAATGGGCATTTGGCAAAGCCCATCGATGTAGAAGTTCTGCTTGCAACATTGGACAAGGTTATGTCATAGTAATAGTAATAAGAACATTTCGTCTGGCTGCAGCCGGACATTAAATCCGGGCAGTATCCAAGCAGAGGTTCCGATAGAGTCGATTATTTGTCAAAAAGGTATGAAATAAATGGTATTAAAAAAAGAGAGAGAAGATAAAAAATTTAGTGGCAGTACGGGTTTTATTATTACAATATTATTAGTTTTTTGTATTTTGGGAGGGGTTGTATACTCGGTAGAGAGAACGATTTCTAAACAGATGTCAGAAGCGGCAATCGAAAATTTAAGTGAGAATTTGGAATTGCTCAAAGGCACGATACAGGCAATCTTAAATAAGGAAGCTGAATTTCAGAGCATGTTGGCGGATGAGATTGCTTTGATGGACCAGCAGGAAGAATTTATTCGTTCGGAGCATATTAATAAGACGATGGTTAAGCTGTCGCTCATACCAAAAGGAGAGTCAAAGGGAATTTCCAGTACAGGAGAGGAATTTCGGGAAGACAGTCTTGATTTTTCTGCGGGAAATCAGGTGGAAGGACTTCCAATATCCGAAGCATATGTAAATGGTATGGGTACGTGGGCATATACGATGAAATGTCCTGTTATCAAAGAGGGCAGGGAAACGGCAACATTATATGTAGAATATATATATGATACATTTGACGAGGCGCTGCCCGATAAGTTTTATAACAGCAATGCATTATTGTATATTATGGATTCTAAGAGTGAACGGTTTGTGTTAAAGCCAAAAGGTGTGGGCGACAGAGAGGCGGGAAGTTTGAATCTGCAGGATTTTTATCGTGCAAACCGTATTATGGAACCTAAAATTCAAAGAGAAATTGCAGCGGGGATTCAGGCCGGGAATGATCTGATGTTTTACCATGATGTCCTTGGAAAAGATTCACTTATTTACATGTGGGCTGTCAATCAGGCATCTATCTACCTGATCGGATATGTACCGGTTGCTGAAATCCAAAAGGAAGGGGATGCGGTTAATCAGAATATTTTTATTGTCATCTTTGTGACGCTTGCAGCGTTTGTGATTTGCTGTACGCTATATTATTTTAATCAAAGGCTTAAGAACCGTATACACGCAGAACAGGAAAAAGAGCGGGAGATTCATAACAAACAGCTGACGGACGCGCTGTTGGCAGCGCAGATTGCAAGTAAGTCAAAAACAATGTTTTTATCAAATATGTCGCACGATATCCGTACGCCGATGAATGCGATTTTAGGGTTTACAATTTTGCTTGCAAAAGATGCGGAATATCCGGAAAAAGTACGGGAATATACGAAAAAAATAACGTCTTCCGGCCGCCATCTGCTCAGTCTGATTAATGATGTTTTGGATGTTTCCAAGATCGAGAGCGGGAAAGTAGCGCTTTCTCTGGGAGAGTTTACGTTAAACAGTATGATTTCTTCGGTAGATGCAATCATACGGCCAATGGCAAAGGCAAAAGGACAGAAATTTGATATTGTCGTGACAGGAATCCGGCATGAATGTCTGATTGGGGATGAGACCAGACTGAATCAGGCGCTTATTAATCTGTTGTCTAATTCTGTGAAGTATACGCAGGAGGGAGGGATGATCTGGCTGCGTCTGATTGGCTTGGAACAGCGTTCCAGACAGTATGAACATATTCGAATAGAGGTAGAAGATAATGGATATGGTATGACTCCTGAGTATTTGGAAGTCATTTTTGACGCGTTTACCAGAGCGGAAAACAGTACGACAAACAAAGTGCAGGGTACCGGGCTTGGGATGGCGATTACGAAAAATATTATTGAATTAATGGGTGGCACGATAGAGGTTGCCAGTGAAGTAGATCATGGTACGAAATTTACCGCTGAGCTGGAACTGCGTATTCCTGATAATGCGTCAGAAGAACAGTTTTGGCAGGAAAACGGGATTGTACGCATTCTTGCGGTAGATGATGATAAAGATACGTGCAGAAATATTGAAATGCTTATGAAAGATGTTGGTGTGCAGACAGATTTTGTGTATGGTGGAGAAGCAGCGGTAGAAAAGGTCAAACAAATGCAGAAACAGAACAGCTCGTATGATGTTATTTTATTAGACTGGAAAATGCCGGGAATGGACGGTATTGAAACAGCCAGGCAGATTCGGACGGTCATACATCAGCAGACGCCCATTCTGTTTTTGACAGCCTGTGACTGGGAAGAAATAGAGGAAGAGGCGGTTGCGGCGGGGATTGACGGATTCCTGGCTAAACCGTTTTTCGTATCGGCATTAAAAGAAAAAATGCAACAAATTCAAACAAAGCGCGGCAGCAGACAGCAGGCCCAAAAGAAAGAGACAATGGTAAACAGTCTGGAAGGCCGTTATTTCCTCATAGCAGAAGACAATGAGATTAATTCGGAAATTCTTCTTGAACTGCTGCATATCGATGGAGCAGATGGTGAAGTGGCGGAAAATGGTCAGCTGGCGGTAGAACGCTTTCAGTCTGCAGAACCCGGACGTTTTGATGCGGTTTTGATGGATGTGCAGATGCCGGTACTCAATGGGTATGAAGCAACGAGACGGATCCGCGCACTGGACCGTGAGGATGCAAAAACAATACCTGTGATTGCCATGACGGCAAATGCTTTTGCAGAGGATGTGAAAGACGCCAGAGATGCAGGTATGGATGACCATATAGCAAAGCCGGTAGATATGGATGTAATCCGTAACACCTTGAGTAAATATTTATAAAAGAAAGGGAATGATATGTCAGGGAAGATGAAAAAACTGGCTGTGCTGATAGTAACAGGAGTTCTTTTATGCGCTGTTTCAGCCTGCGGAAAGGAAGAAAAACCAAACCCGGGAGATAATCTGATAAATAATGAAACAAAGGAAAAAAAGTCTGTTGCTTTGTTTAGCCCAATGGGAAAAGCGGATGCGGATGCAGAGAATACGCTGCGTACGGCACAGGAACAGACAATTATAATGGCAGAAGAAGCTTTGGGAATTGCAGTTGATTTTAATACGTATACGGCGGAGGATTATCAGGAAAAAACATATGATGAAGTATGTGTCGATCGTGTGCACAGCGGTATGGATGATTTTTATCTGTTAAATCCGGACGTCATTAAAATGCTTGGCATGCAAGGAGCGCTGGCAGATTTATCCGGGCTGGAATCTGCAAAGAATCTGCGGGAAGTAGTAAAAACGGCAAATACGATAGATGGAAAGCTGGTGGCAATTCCGCAGGAAATTGTTGCATATGGACTGTTTGTAAATAAGGATTTATTTGACAAATACCAGTTGGAATTGCCGGAAAAACCGGAAGAACTTTTGGAATGCTGCAGAGTTTTTAAAGAAAATGGATTTGAAACGCCGATTGGCGCAAACCGCTGGTGGCTGGAAAATTTTGTATTGTCACAGGGATTTGCAGATTTATACAATGGCGGAAATACGGAGGAAGAAATAGAAGCGATTAACAGCGGCAAGGCAAAGCTGAGTGACTATATGCGTCCTGGTTTTGAATATTTGCAGGAGATGATTGACAAAGGATATATTGATGCAAAAGCGGCTTACACGTATGAGGCAATTGATGGGGAAGGGCCTGATTTTAAAGCTCAGAAAACGCCGATTGTTATGGCGTATTGGGGTGCGGCTAATGCGGAATCTTCCTATGGCAAGGTGGATTTTCATATGCAGGTGATTGGTTTTCCAACGGATCTTGGGCCGATGCCGGTAGTGCCTATGACAGGGTATGGCATCAATGCAAAATCAGAGCATTTGGAAGATACAAAGAAAGTTTTAGATAAGATGATTTCTGATGAAGCGCTTTCGTTGTATATGGAGAAAAACCAGGTGATTTCTCCTTCTAAAAATCTGGAAGTGGATTGTAAAGAAGCATTAAAACCGCTGAATGACAGAATCAATGAGGGAGTTTATGTACTTGGAGCAAATGCAAATCTGAAAGTCGAGCAGTGGGGAAATACATGCCTGATCGTGCGGGAACTTTTGAACGGCGCTTCAGTGGATGCGTGTATGGCAAAGTTTGATAAGCTGCAGGAAGAGAGTCTGAAATAAAAATAGTGGAAATAATTAAAATGAAAATAACAGGATAAAATGACAGAATAATATAACAGAATAAATACAAAAATGGCGGAAAGTTTTCATATTTCTATATGATGTAAGAAAACATTTCGCCATTTTAATTTTACGGATTTGTGGTAGCAGCGTTATAAGAATATCATCACGGACATATAGAGGGATTCTATATATCCGTTTGTGTGAATTTATTTACCATAGTTGTTCCGCTATGAATTTTAATTGATTTTTGCATTTATCTACGGATTTATTTACACTGACTCTTACTCTGTCAATTACTTTTGTTTCGCCTTCCGAAAGTAAATCCATAGGTTTGGACTCAATCGATGAGATACGGCCGGAACCAAGAAAATCATCAAGCATAAATAAGTGATTTTCTGGATTGTTTGTGGATAACAATGTCCGGTGCTTTGATATAATATCGTATACTTTATTCAAGTATACTTTTGTCTGCTGATTCGGTTCATTTCTGGCTCCAGCTACAGTTGACCATCCACAGTGTGTTAACACTACCATTTGTATTTTAGGAACATTCATATCATTTTCCGGCAAATATTTTCTAAACTCACTCTGTGGGCTGCTTAAAGTATTTATAAGCAATTCTAAAGATTTGATAGATTGCTGGTCTGTTCTTACCGGAATGATCAGAGCATCAGCAGCATACCAGGCAAGCTGTGTTGCACCTGCAAAGAAAGGAGAAGTATCTATCAGACATTTATTTAAATTATTTTCTGACAGTTCTCTTTCAATCTCTTTTTTTAGAGAATATAAAATGCTTTTTAGCGCTTGTTCTTTTTGAGGCTGCTGCAGGCCGGATGTTTGGTTAATTGCTGTGATTAACTGAGATGGAAGTAAATACAATTCTTCTGATGATGGAATATAAAAATTGTTTTTTTCTGAAAAATAAGGGTTTGTAGCTCCAATATAAGCAGCTACTCTCGTAGCTTTTCCTAATCCAGGCACTAAATATGGCAGTAACATGTCTTTTACGTTTGTTTGCTGGCCTGCATAGTAGTTGTTATCATAAAAGTAGGATAAATTTCCCTGCGGACAAGTGTCAATCGCCAATAAGTTGTCTACAAGATAGCTTAAATTAAACGATAGTGTCGTTTTTCCAATACCTCCACGCAGGTTACACATTGCATATATTTTTTGTTTTGGTAATTCGATCGCATTTGCTTCATTATTTGCAATTGCATATTGTCTGTTTATAATTGTACTAATTGGCATATAAATCTCCTTTATTAAATATTAGTTCTACATATTACTTATAAAAATGTAAAACTAATATAAGTATACAACATTTTATAGGAATGTCAATAGATCATAAATATTTTTAGAAAAATTTGTAGCATTTCAGCATCGTGAGGGGTGTTATTTATAATATTAAGATACGAGGAGATGAAATATATGCAACAACCGTCATTGGAAACGGATGGTGATATAGAAATGGTTGTCCGCCATTATGCAGATATGGTATATCGGCTTGCATTTGCCCGTACCGGAAATACCTACGATGCGGATGACATCTTTCAGGAAGTGTTTCTGCGCTATGTGAAAAAGCATCCGTCATTTACAAGTGAGGAACACCGAAAAGCCTGGCTGCTGCGGGTAACTGCGAACTGTTCGAATAAACTGTGGAATTCTTTTTGGCATAAAAAAGTGCAGGGACTATCCGAAGACATTGTGTTTTTAGAAAGAGAGGAACTTAAGCTGTATGAAGAACTGCAAAAACTGCCGCCAAAATACAGGCAGGTCATTCATTTGTTTTATTATGAAGATTTGTCGCTGGAAGAAATCAGTCTGGCGCTGGGCCGGAAAAATTCCACGGTGCGCACACAGCTTACAAGGGCAAGAGCAATGCTTCGGGCATTTATGAAGGAGGAAGATTATGTGTAATGGTGAAAATGAAAGATTATGGAAAGAGCAGTATCAAAAATTAAATGCATACATTGTTCCAGACGAAACGTTGATTCGTTCCGCCATAAGAAAGGCGAAAAAACAGCAAAGCAGACAAAATCGCAGAGGAGCTTATGTATGGAAGTATGCTGCAGCGTTTGCTTCTGTAAGTATATGTTTGTATTTGGCAATGCCGGCGCTGGCATCATCTACAGATTCCATATACCAGATGATGTACCGGGTATCGCCTGAAATAGCACAGTATTTTATGCCGGTGCAGAAAGAGGACGTGGATCATGGTATTAAAATGGAAGTGCTATCGGCATATATACACGATCATACGGCAGAAATCTATATAACGCTGCAGGATTTGGAAGGCGACCGGATTGATGCAACGACGGATCTGTTTGACAGCTACCAGATCAACCGGCCGTTTGACAGTACATGCCATTGTGAGCCTGTTGGATATGATAAACGTACAAAAACAGCTACCTTTTTAATTACTATCGATCAGTGGGGAAATCAGGATATTAGCGGTGATAAAATTACATTCTCACTCAGGACTTTCATAAGCGGATACAAAACATTTGAAAATATTTTCATTCCAATAAAGATTGTTGATAAATGCAATTCGACTCGGACGCAGACCGTTTCATGCATAGGTGCAAGCTCTGCAGATGAAACATGGTTTGCAAAGCTGGGCGGTGATATGACAGCTCTTATACCGGCTGCTCCAATGCGTGAATTTTCAATCGACGGAATTACTTTGACAGGAATCGGCTACATAGATGGAAAGCTGCATATTCAGACAGCGTTCAGTAACCCACTGGAAAATGATAATCATGGATATTTCTGGCTTCAGGATGAAAAAGGCAGAAAAGTGGAAAGCATTTACTCTTTTTCCTTTACAGAGACTTCGAAGCAGAATGAGCGTACAGACTATAAGGAGGAGGTGTTCGAAATAACACCGCAAGAGCTGGAGGATTACGGATTGTATGGTACCTTTGTGACGACAGGAAAGAAAACAGATGGAACATGGAGGGTGACATTTCCGTTGGAAAAGAGCAGCCGTTAATTTTTCCTTTCATTTTATACGGTGTCCTGTTATAATAGTACGGTAACAAAGTATCACAACAATGAAAGGACAACAATGAATGGAACTTGAAATGAGACAAGTCCGAAAAAGTTTTGGAGAAAAGGAAGTCTTAAAGGGCATCTCTTTTCATGCTGAGGGCGGCAAAGCTTTTGGACTGCTTGGCAGAAACGGTGCGGGAAAAACGACCTCTATCCGTATTCTGATGGATGTATTTCCGCCTGACAGCGGAGAAATTTTGTTTTCCAATGCACAGATCAGCAGACAGCATGTGCAGTTTGGTTATCTTCCGGAAGAACGCGGTCTGTATCCCAAAAAGAAAATTATAGACCAGTTAGTCTATTTTGCAAAGCTAAAGGGGATGGACCAGCGCAGCGCCGTTCAGGCTGCAGATTACTGGCTGAAGCGTCTGGATATGCAGCAGCATCGCAATAAGCGGCTGGATACGCTTTCAAAAGGGAACCAGCAGAAAATTCAGCTGATTACAGCATTAGCGCATAACCCACAGGTGATTATACTGGATGAACCGTTTTCGGGACTGGATCCGGTCAATGCAATGCTGCTTAAGGATGTTGTAAAAGAAGAAATTGCAAAAGGAAAAATAGTTTTGTTTTCCAGCCATCAGATGAGCTATATTGAGGAATTTTGCGATCAGATAGCGATATTAAACGGTGGCAAAGTGGCGCTCTCCGGTGATTTGCATGACATCAAGCATAATTATCCGCGCAACAGGCTTGTCGTCCGTTCGGAACAGAATACGCAGATTGCAGCAGCTTTTGGCAATGCATGTGTGGAATGCGAGGACGGCGCACTGCTTCTTACACTTCCAAAGCCGGAAGCAAAGCAGCGGATGATGCGGCAGCTTGCGGAAACTTATGATATAGATGAAATCAAAGTTTTTGAACCATCATTAAATGATATTTTCGTAGAATATACCGAACAGCAGGTATAATCCGGTTATGCAAGATCAGAAAGGAAACAGATAAAATGACAGAAAACAAGAAACAGGAAGCAATGAAAGATTCCGGTATGAGACAGTTTGGTACGATTCTTAACTTTGAGCTGAAAGGCTGCCTGTTGAATAAGGCAAATATCATTTTTACGGTAATTTTAATTGTTATCATAGCAGCCGTAACATTTTTTCCACGGATCCGTCAGACGATAGACGGGGGCGGAAAATCTGAGAAATCATCAGTTGAAGCATCCGACAGCGATGCGCCGATTATGCTGATACATAGCGATACACCGGAAAACGGTCAGCTGATATTGGAAAATTTTACAGCAGCATTTTCGAACTATCGTGTGATGCTGACAGAACAAAACATGGATGAAATACAGGAACAAATCCTTGCAGAAGAAGCAGAATGCGCATTTGTAATGGATGGTCTGACATCTTATGACTATTATGTTAAAGATTTTTCCATGCAGGATAACAATACCGCAATTGCAGATGAATTACTGGGGAATGTTTATAGTGTAAGTGCAATGGTACGTGCGGGTATGACGGCACAGGATGCGTCAGCGGCGTTATCTGCTCAGGTAGAGCATGAAATCGTCAATCTTGGAAAAGACCAGGTTCAGAATTTCTTTTATACTTATATTATGATTTTTGCATTGTATATGGTTATTCTGCTGTATGGCCAGATGATCGCGACAAACGTGGCGATGGAAAAAAGTTCCCGGGCGATGGAGCTTTTAATTACAAGCGCAAAACCTGTCAGCATGATGTTTGGTAAAGTCATAGCGTCTTGCCTGGCCGGATTCGTACAGCTGATTGCCGTCTTTGGCTCGGGACTTCTTTTTTTCCGTATAAATCAGGAATATTGGAACGATAATCAGCTGATTTCATCGATCTTTGATATGCCGGTCTGGCTGCTTGTATATATGCTCATATTCTTTGTGCTTGGATTTTTAATTTACGCATTTTTATACGGCGCCATCGGTTCCACAGTATCGAAGCTGGAAGATATTAACAGCGCAGTTATGCCAATTACCATGCTGTTTATCGCTGCATTTTTTATTACTATGATGGCGCTTGCAAATGGCACGGTAGACAGTGTTCTAATGAAAATATGCTCTTATGTGCCGTTTACATCTCCGATGGCGATGTTTACACGTCTGGCGATGAGCACAGTGTCGTTTTACGAAATAGCAGCATCCATCGTGATTTTAATCATTTCAGCCATCGGTATTGGCGTGATTTCCGCAAAAATCTACAGGGTCGGCGTGCTGTTATATGGAACGAAATTTAAAATTCGTACGCTTTTGGATGCTGCTAAGAAAGCATAAAAGCATTCGTTGGCTATGTGGATGCCGGATGAGGGGGAAATGGCCTAAAGGGCGCACAGAATAGCCCGGAATTGAAAGAAAGACACGCAGGCATTATTATAGAATCATAGTTACTATTCACGGGTCAGGAACGCGCACTAGCTGCGCGTTCCGTAAGAACATGATTCAGGAGTGAGGGGCGATTTTGCGAAGCAAACTCTCAATATCGCCCCGAATCGTTACTATGAGCGGCCCCAGGCCGTGAATAGTAACGAATCATAATATGTGGCGGGTATACATCCAATCGGCAATGTTTACAAATATAGCGGACATATAATATAATGATATTATCAGATGAGGCAAGTAAATCTGGTAAAGAACGGAGGAAAGGATATGGTAGAGGTTATGACAGACAAACAAATGCAATTCATAGCATGGCTGATTACAACAGCAACGGACAAGTGCCAGACAATGGATGAAGTAAGAGAAATGAATAAAGAAATCCGCAAGCATTCGACAGGATTCAAAGAAGAAACGGAAGAACAGAAAAAAGACGAATAACAGAGACAGAGCGGGACTTGCCGCTGCTCTTTTCTTTATAAAAATTCTCGTAACAATGGGTGGAAATAAGTTTCAATCGTCGGTGCGGAAAAAGTTTTAAAATAAATATAAAAATAACGGTACCGTGTACCAATTAGATTATTTTCGTTGTATAATAAGTCTGACGTACAAGGTCACTCTCTTTCGTATAGTTTTGTGTGCAAACTTATTATACATGAGAGAGTGCCTTGTGCGTTATTTTATTTTTTAAAAAGTTGTAAAGTGGTGATTTTTATTGTTTCGGCTGATAAGGGAAAAAACAAGGGAAAATACATAGCAGTTCATGGTATGAGAGTTGATAAACCCTGAAAAATAGGGGAAGTTTATAGAAAAAGCGTACAAATTGGAAGTTGTAAAGGAGATAGAGTATGCATGGGAGATACGCAAAAGAAGAAATACTATCCTTGCTGAATGAACAGGGGATCACCTACCATTATCAGACGCATGGAGCTGTTCAAACAATAGACGATGTAGATAGTGCAGGTGTTATTCGCGAAGGCGTTGTCCTCAAAAATTTATTTTTAAAAGACGAAAAAGGGAAGAAGCATTTTCTTATCTGTGTTCCAGAAACAAGGCATACGGATTTTAAAGAGATTGGTGAACAAATTGGAGCAAAGAAACTTGGATTAGCTTCTGCAGAACGACTGGAGAAATATTTGGGAGTGGAACAAGGGTGTGTTTCGCCTTTCGGTATTTTGAATGACTTGGAGAAAACGGTTACAGTCATCATGGACCAAACACTGGAAGACGATACAATCATCGGTGTCCATCCAAACGATACAACAGCTTCTGTCTGGTTAAAGTATGGAGATATGAAAAAAGTAATTATCCAGAATGGAAACACACTTCATCTATTAGAGTTTGCAGATAAGACAGATTGATAACTTCCAGTTTATAGGCTGAATAATGCAAATAGTATCGTATGAAAATAACACAAAAGCGACATCTTCTTATAGAAAATCTATATAGTGTCGCTTTTGTATTAGAATAGAAATACTAATCTTTAGAGAAAGAGTCATTGATATGGTCATGTTATGCGTAACACCATCTAATGCCCGTTTAAATCGTTATCATTCTTTAAAATAAAATACCGGACTTCTGGAAGCAAACGGCAAGCGGTTCCCACTTGGCAGCAGATAAGCATGTTCATGTTTGACACTAAGACTGCTTTCAATATAACCGTCCGTTATAATCAAAACTGGTCCATCCTTTGGAAAATCCGCAGCTTTTTCGAGCAGATGTACGGCAGGCTGCAGGATTGTCCCGCCGCGGCCTTTTACCTGTACCCGTCCGGCAATTTCATCTACCGATAAGTAGCCTGCATCGTAGGCAGCGGCATCACAGAAAACAACTCTTGCATAAGTAACTTCTTTGGCGCTGGCATAGCTGGCGATGGAGCCGAGCGCCATGCCAAGCTGTCTGGATTCCATGGAGCAGGAAGTGTCGATGATGACGCCAAATGTGCGGTTGTGCAGGGGCAGTTCATTTGTGACATGACGCGGTCTTGGGATGTTGGGGCTGGATGATTGTCTGCGGCTTGGTCTGGCGTAAGTGCGGCGTTTTTCGACAGGCGCAAAATGTATGTCAAACCATTCTGCGAGCTGTACATCCCAGGGAATTACGGGCATGGACAGAGCACGTATTTCTTCTACTAAGCCGGCTGGAAGAAATCCGCGGCTGTGTGACTGATGAAATTCAAGTCCCTGCAGCAGCGCTTCTCTGCAAAAGTCATCCAGACTGACAGCGTTTTTGCTTTTTGTATTCGTATCGATGATATCTCTGTGGCCGTTTCCGTGGAACGTTTCCAGCTTTTTGTATTTGCGGATATCTGACAACATTCGGTCATAGATCGATTCGGCAGACATTCCTTTTAAGCTTTCGTCGTATAACAGGCCATCATTTGGCATTTCGCCAATCTGCATTTCATTCAGCCAGCCGTTGATGACAAAATCACAGGCAATATTCCATAAATAAGCGTCTCTTCCGGCACATCGTTCGTGATGGTTTAAGCCAGCATGCAGATATTCATGTGCGAGTACAAAACGCCATTGATTCTGATTATATTTACAGGCAGGGTTGATATAGATTTCCTGCTCATAGATATCAATAGCCGCAACCCGGATTTCCTGCTGATAACATTGACGGTAGTCTTCGATCAGGCGAAAATGTGCAGCAAGTCCGCCAAGCAGCGGGTAGTGGTCGATAAACCAACGCGCTGCTTTGGCAGCAGGAGTGTTTGCGAAGCTTCGCTTTGTATGTCCGCCGGATTGTGTCACGGCATCGGATACGCATTCTGCCATGTGATGGGCAAAACAAGCGGCAAAGTGGTTGTGTTCTCCGTTTGCAGTGTCGTAGGTCAGCGGTTTGGAAAGGCCGGACATATCACATTGATTTGGCGCTGCGGTTCCAAAGTACTGGATGGAGGCGCCTGTATGGTTTTCTGCCAGGTATTCATAGATCTCAAGCTCTGTTTTCAGATTGCCAGGCATAGGATGCGCAGACAGGTCATACAATGGCTCTCCGGTCTTTAAGTCCGCAAGAAAACGATCGATGTAAATATCACAGGCTTCGTTCCATAAAAAAGGCTGGAAGGAAACCGCTTGTTTTGTCGTGCCATCCGGCAGCAGTTTTTCATAGGAAGGCATATTTGCTGCGTCAAAATGTCCGAAAGCAAGATGCAGCAGACAATGTGCAGTGACATACAGCCATTGGCCCGCGGACAGATAGATGTCTTCATTGACATAAATATAACCTGCGCTGTCTACGATCGCCGGAGTTTTTGCACCAAGACGCTGTTTGCTCTGCTGTATGATTTCGCCGTCCAGTCCACCGAACAGTGGAGAGCTTTTTAATAGATAAATGCCGCGCCTTAAGTTTTCTTCAGATGGAGAGAGCTTTTTTCCTTTTGGCCTGGATGCGTGTTTTTTGCTCATAATTATGCACCTGCCTTATTATGAACGGCAAGCCTTGGGAGATCACGGATGATTTCGATCAGAAACCATTCTGGAAGTGTCCCGTCTTCGTCGGCAGCTACAATTAATTGTGCGATTTCATTACTGATTGTGGATAAGTCTTTTATCAACGCTTTTGCCCTGTGGACAAAGAACTTTGATTCACCACTCATGTGCTGTTTATCTTTTGGAAGCTCATGCATGAGCTGTCCGCGGAACGATTGGGCAAGAAAATACAGCACGTCTCGTTCTTCCGGCCGGGACGGCCAGCGACGTTCTCCCTTAATAATATCCGATAATAAATGTGTATTGCTAAGCTGCTTTATATAAGCAAGAAACATCCCTGCATGATTTGCTGAGATACACCCATAGGTTAACATTTTTAAATATGCGTCCGGCAGCTCTTTTTTTCCGGCGCCGGATTCTATAAGCGCATCGCTTAGCATGTGCCAGGATCTTGGCGTAGAATAAGGCTGTTCTGTTTTGGGAGGTTCGCAAAACAGATGATCCGGCCGGTTGGTAATATAGCCTGTCACCCATGGATGGAGATGGTTTTCATACGCCCAGTTCAGCCATTGCTTTGGGTCAGCTTTTAGCTGGACATGAAACATACGGTTAATTAATGCAGACGACATGGTTTTTACAATGGCGCTGTCCTGTGCGCGGTTGCCCGCCCCAATGACGATGCTTCCCTGCGGCAGATGGTATTCGCCGATTCGTTTTTCGTGAATCAGACTGTAAAATGCTTTTTGCACTTCCTGCGAGCATGCGTTCAATTCGTCGAGAAACAGCACATAGGGTTCTTTTCTGGCAATTATTTTTGGTGGGAGAAATTCAGAGGTATCACCCTTAATCTGCGGAATGCCGATAATATCCTCAGGAGCCAGCTGGCTTCCAAGCAAAGAGACGCACACAAGACCGACGTCTTTGGCGAACCGCTCCACCAGTGCGGATTTTCCAATACCGGGCGCGCCCCAGATAAAGACAGGCCGTACAGGTGCGATCGTTAATAAGAGTTCAGAAAGATCATGCTGAGAAATTGTAACAGGTAAATTCATAGAAATAATTATCCTCCATATGGTACCGGAAATGTAGCAGTTCTATGGGTTATTTGAACTTGTTGTAACAGTTCAGGTAGGTCTGCACATTTACTGTGCTGACCGTATAAAAATGTAGCGGTTTCCAGGTATCCGGCCCATCGCAAAGCGATTTCTAATGGCCGGATACGTAACAGTTCAATGGGTTATCTGAACTGTTACAACTTGTTACCCGGAAATATTGTTTGTGTTTGGTTATTCTTGCGGCAGTTGTTGATTTTATGATAGAATATGTCATGATGATCCTCCTTTCGAAATGGCGTGAATGGGTGACTGAAGTTTGTAAGAAACTGTCATAAATTATGATGTAGTTTCTGACGTAGATTGTTATATAGATGTATGATACGGTTTTTATATCGGCATGACAGACAAAAAGAATAAGGGATTCACATCTTGATTTTTTGCCGGATGTTATTTATACTTATGGAAAATTAGTAAGGAAAAAAGACGATGCAAAAAAAAGAACATAAAATATCCCGTATTCTTGCGGGCAGTATTGCGCAGGAGCTCGAAATAGAGCCGGGCGATGTGCTGCTGTCAGTGAATGATACGGAAATAAAAGATGTATTTGATTATCATTACCAGTTAAATGAAGAATATGTGACGGTAGCCATTCGTAAATCGGACGGTGAAGAGTGGGAATATGAGATTGAAAAAGAATATGAAGAGGATCTTGGCATCGAATTCGAAAATGGCCTGATGGATGAGTACCGTTCCTGTTCCAATCACTGTATTTTTTGCTTTATCGATCAGATGCCTCCGGGTATGCGGGAAACGCTGTATTTTAAAGATGATGATTCCAGGCTTTCGTTTTTACAGGGCAATTATGTTACGCTTACAAATATGCGGGATACGGATATGGAACGCATGATTACTTATAAATTAGCGCCGATTAATATTTCTGTGCAGGCGATGAATCCACAGCTGCGATGTAAGATGCTTGGCAACCGGTTTGCAGGAGAAGCTTTAAAAAAAATGCGGCGGTTATATGAAGCGGGCATCGAGATGAATGGGCAGATTGTGCTCTGTAAAGGGGTCAATGACAAGGCGGAACTGGAACGCAGTATTCGCGAGCTGACAGAATATATCCCTCATATGCGCAGCGTGTCGGTTGTCCCGGCAGGATTGACAAAATACAGGGAAGGGCTCTATCCGCTGGAACTGTTTACGAAGCAGGAGGCTGTTGAAGTACTGGAGATGATACACAGATGGCAGAGGTGGTGTATGGAGCGCTTCGGCATTCATTTTGTACATGCTTCGGATGAATGGTATTTGCTGGCGGATATGGAGCTGCCGCGGGAAGAGACGTATGACGGATATCTTCAATTGGAAAACGGAGTTGGGATGCTGCGGCTGCTGCTGGAGGAATTTCAGGAAGCGTTAAGTATGGAAGAACAAAAAGGATGTCCGCAGCATGCTGCCGGCAAAGCAGAAAAAATATCGATTGCAACCGGAAAACTGGCTGCGCCGTTTATCGAACAGCTGTCGCGGCAGTTTATGCAGCGTTATCCGCACAAGGATATTCGTGTATTTGCAATCCGCAATGATTTTTTTGGCGAGCAGATTACAGTGTCAGGGCTTTTGACGGGGCAGGATCTTTTCAAACAGCTGCAGAATGAGGATTTGGGAGACCGTTTGCTGCTGCCATGCAGCCTTTTGCGCAGCGGTGAGGAAATTTTTTTGGACGATATGACGCTTGAGGAGCTGAAAAAGGCTTTACAAGTTAAAATAGTTATTGTAAACTCTAACGGACAGGATTTATATGATGCGTTATTAGAATAGGAGATAAAAATGAGCAAACCAATTGTAGCTATCGTAGGACGTCCGAATGTTGGGAAGTCTACCTTGTTTAATGCGCTGGCCGGTTCCCGGATTTCGATCGTAAAAGATACGCCGGGGGTTACCAGAGATCGTATTTATGCAGATATATCGTGGACGACTCATGATTTTACAATGATTGATACCGGAGGGATAGAGCCGGACAGCAAAGATATTATTTTGTCACAGATGCGGGAGCAGGCGCAGATTGCAATCGATACCGCAGATGTAATCATTATGATTACGGATGTACGCCAGGGACTTGTGGACGCGGACGCAAAAGTGGCTGATATGCTTCGCCGTTCTCATAAACCGGTAATTTTAGCGGTTAACAAAGTTGATAATTTCGATAAATTTATGATGGACGTGTATGAGTTTTATAATCTGGGGCTTGGAGAACCTGTGCCGATTTCAGCGGCTTCAAGACTTGGATTAGGAGAACTGCTGGATGAGACGGTTCAGCATTTTTCTGCAAACGGCCAGGAAGAAAAGGAAGATGAACGTCCAAAGATTGCCATTGTAGGAAAGCCAAATACGGGGAAGTCCTCGCTTGTAAATAAGCTGTGCGGCAAAGATCGCGTCATTGTATCTGATATTGCGGGAACGACACGGGATGCGATCGATACGGAGGTAACGTATCACGGGCAGGAATATGTATTTATCGATACGGCAGGTATCCGGCGTAAAAGTAAAATTAAAGAAGAGATTGAACGTTACAGCATTATTCGTGCGGTTACGGCAGTGGAACGCGCAGACGTGGTAATTCTTATGATCGACGGCGTGGAAGGCGTGACGGAGCAGGACGCGAAAATTGCAGGAATTGCACATGAGAGAGGAAAAGGCGTCATTATTGCGGTGAATAAGTGGGATCTTGTGGAAAAGGATGATAAAACGATTTATCGTCAGACAGAAAGAATCCGCCAGGTGCTCAGCTTTATGGCATATGCGGAAATTCTGTTTATTTCTGCGAAAACCGGGCAGCGTCTGCATAAATTATTTTCGATGATCGATCTTGTCATACAAAATAACAGTATGCGTGTAGCGACGGGTGTGTTGAATGAGATTATGACAGAAGCAGTCGCGCTCCAGCAGCCGCCGTATGATAAAGGAAAGCGTTTAAAGCTGTATTATATTACCCAGGTATCGGTAAAACCGCCGACATTTGTAATATTTGTAAACGATAAAGAGCTGATGCATTTTTCTTATACGAGATATTTGGAAAACAGGATTCGGGATGCATTTGGATTTCGCGGAACGGCGCTTAAGTTTTTGATCCGTGAGCGGAAGGAGGGCGGAAAATGATGATAGCACGTATTCTTTCTCTTTTTATTGGTTACCTGTTCGGATTGTTTACAACCGGTTATTTTTATGCAAAGCATATGCACGTAGATATCCGCAGCATGGGCAGCGGCAATATCGGGACGACCAATACGTTTCGTACGCTTGGGAAAAAAGCGGGTGTGATAGTGTTTTTAGGCGATGGTTTCAAAGGGGTGTTTGCAGTACTGCTTGTGTGGCTGCTCTTTCATAACCAATATGTCGGCGGAATTAAAATACTGGAAGCTTATGCGGGGCTTGGAGCGGTTCTTGGCCATAATTTTCCCATTCATTTAAAGCTGAAAGGCGGCAAAGGAATTGCAACGACTGCCGGTATGATGCTGGCGTTTTGTCCGTGGGCGGTTCCGGTGTGCCTGGTGTTGTTTACACTCAGTATTTTTGTGAAAAAGTATGTTTCGGTTGGTTCTCTGCTGGTCTGCCTGGGATTTTTTGTACAGACAGTTTTGTTTGGGAACAGCGGGGTATTGGGTGCGCCGCAATGGGCTTTGACAGAAATATATATTGTTGTCGGACTGGTATGTCTGCTTGGGGTAATCCGCCATCAGTCCAATATTAAGCGGCTGTTAAGCGGTACGGAAAATAAAGTTTTCGTACAGGAAGAGCAAAGAAAATCATAAACATCTGCCGCAGAAGACTAAAAATGAGAAGGAAATCAAATCAGAAGGAAATCATCATTTGAATCAAATCGAAAATAAAAGGAACGATTCAGAAAGAAGGAAATTAATGGCGAAATTAGGAATTATAGGTGCAGGAAGCTGGGGAACGGCGCTGGCAGTTGTATTGGAAAAGAATGGGCATGACGTTGTGATCTGGTCTGCAATAGAAACGGAAATTCAGATGCTTCAAGAGCATCATGAGCATAAAGAAAAGCTGCCTGGCATTCAGCTGGCAGATAACATCCGTTATACCGTACAGCTGCAGGAGGCAGTAGTTGGCATGGATGCGCTTGTACTGGCCGTTCCGTCTATGTATACGAGACAGACAGCCGGACGTATGGCACAGTATGTATCAGACGGCCAGCTGATTGTAAGTGTGGCAAAGGGAATCGAGGAAGATACACTGATGACGCTGTCGCAGATTATCAAACAGGAAATTCCACAGTCAGTTCCTGCTGTTTTGTGCGGGCCGTCCCATGCGGAGGAAGTCGGGCGTGGAATGCCGTCTGCGCTTGTAGCCGGTGCAAAAAGAAGAGATACAGCGGAACGTGTACAGCATTATTTTATGAATGAGGCGTTTCGCGTCTATACGAGTCCGGATGTGCTGGGCATGGAAATTGGAGCTTCCTTAAAAAATGTAATTGCGCTGGCGGCAGGAATGGCAGATGGCCTTGGATATGGAGATAACACCAAAGCTGCGCTTATTACAAGGGGAATCAATGAGATTGGGCGCCTGGGACTTGCAATGGGAGCGAAATACGAAACGTTAAGCGGGCTGACCGGTATTGGAGATTTGATTGTAACATGTGCAAGTATGCACAGCCGCAACCGAAGGGCCGGGATACTGATGGGTAAAGGATACAGTATGCAGCAGGCGATGGATGAAGTAAAGATGGTCGTAGAGGGCGTTTATTCTGCAAAGGCAGCCATGGGCCTGGCGCAAAAATATGGTGTGGATCTGCCGATTATCGGACAGGTCAATGCGGCATTGTTTGAAAATAAGCCGGTAAAGGATGCAGTATACGAATTGATGACCAGGGATAAAAAAGTGGAACATGACGAACTTGCCTGGGAGGAGTAAGCATATGGACGACAGGCAGGCAAGAGCATTTTTAAAAGAAATCAGCGCATATGGGAGCGTATACGGCCTTGAGAGTATCCGCAGCCTGATGGCACGTTTGGGGGATGTGCAGGATCAGCTGACGGTCATTCATGTCGCGGGGACGAATGGCAAAGGGTCGATATGTGCGATGCTTGCAAGCATCCTGCAGGCAGCCGGATACCGGACAGGTGTGTATGCGTCTCCAGCAGTATTTGAACCGGAAGAAATCATGAGAGTTAACGGGAAATATATCTCAAAGGAAGTATTTACAGAGCTTGTACAGAAGGTGCAGGCAGCATGTGTGGATATGCAGAAAGAGGGGTTGCCGCATCCAACAGTTTTTGAGGTGGAGACAGCAATCGCTTTTTGCTTTTTTAAAAGGGAGGATTGCGATCTGGCGCTTCTGGAAACCGGGCTTGGAGGCGCTATGGATGCGACAAATCTGATTTCGCATCCGTTGTGCAGTGTGTTATCTTCGATTAGCAGGGATCATATGGCGCTTCTTGGACAGACATTAGAAGAAATCGCAGCCGCAAAGGCTGGTATTATGAAACCGGGATGTCCCTGTGTATCATCGGAACAGCCGCCGGAAGTGACAGCCGTATTAAAAAAAGCAGCGGCGGAAATTGGAAGTGAGCTTCGTATCGCAGACAATTCGTGTATCCGCAGTTTTTCCTTTGATGGTGAAAAAAGCAGATTTGAAGCAGATACCGGTTGGATTGACAGCTGTCTTTGCGGAACGCTTGCCCTGTCTGGCGCATGTCAGAAAGAAAATCTGTCTTGTGTGCTGGAAGTGATCCGCCTTTTGAAAGAGCAGAACATGCGGATTACCCGGGAAGCTGTGCTGGAAGGGCTTTTGCATGTGCGTCTGCCGGGACGTTTTGAAAAGATTTCAGACAGGCCGGATTTTTACATCGATGGCGCACATAATGAAGGCGCTGCACGCAGTTTGCAGGAAACGGTCATCCGCTGTTTTGCAGGCCGCAGAGTCGTTTATATGATTGGTGTGTTTGCAGATAAAGAATACGAAAAGCTGCTGCAGATCATGCTTCCGTATGCGGCACAGGTATTTACGGTAACGCCGCGCCATGAAAGGGCATTAGACGGAAAAAAGCTTGCGCAGACGGCAAAAAAAATGCATTCTTCTGTTACTTTTGTGCCGGATATCATGCAGGCGGCAGAGTTGGCGGCGAAAGCAGCCGGCAGGACAGGAGTCGTGCTGGCATTTGGATCGTTTTCTTATTTGGGCGAGTTAAAAGCAGGATGGAAAAAGACTAAGAAAGCAGGCAGAAATGATGGATGAAGATAAAATTATACAAGGAGTCCGGCTGCTGCTGGAGGGAATCGGGGAAGACCCTGCAAGGGAAGGGCTGATAGAGACGCCTCAGCGGATTGCAAGGATGTATCAGGAGATTTTTGCAGGAATGACGCAAAACGCCGGTGAGCCGCTGGCTAAAACATTTCATACGCAGCATACAGATATGGTGCTTGAGAAGGATATTATGTTTTATTCTACGTGTGAGCATCATCTGCTGCCATTTTATGGAAAAGCGCATGTGGCATATATTCCAAATGGCAAAGTTGCAGGTCTTAGCAAACTGGCCCGTACGGTGGAAATATTTGCCCGCAGGCTCCAGCTGCAGGAGCGTATGACGGCGCAGATTGCGGATGCGGTGATGCAGCATTTAGAGCCGTCGGGTGTGATGGTAATGGTAGAAGCCGAACATATGTGCATGACGATGCGGGGGATCAAAAAACCGGGCAGTAAGACAGTGACCTATGCGGCAAGAGGGGTATTTCAACAAGATGATTCTTTACAGAATCGTTTTTTTCAGATGATGAACAGGATGAATATATGAAAATAGGAACAAAAGAATTTCATTTGGAACACAAAACATACATTATGGGAATTTTAAACGTTACGCCGGATTCTTTTTCGGACGGCGGCAAATGGAACAGACAGGATGCAGCGTTAAAGCACACGGAGCAGATGATTCAGGAAGGGGCCGATATCATTGATATAGGCGGAGAATCTACAAGGCCGGGCTATGAGCCGGTCTTAGCCGAAGAAGAAATCGAGCGTGTGATACCTGTCATTGAAAAAATCAGGCAGCATTTTGATATCCCGATTTCCATTGACACGTATAAAAGTACGGTTGCAAAAGCGGCAATTGCAGCGGGGGCTGACCTGGTCAATGATATCTGGGGATTAAAATACGATGCCCGCCTTGCGGGAGTGATTGCAGATGCCGGTGTGGCCTGCTGTCTGATGCATAACCGCAGTCAGATACAGGAGCATCCCTACGAGAATTTTATGGAAGATCTACTGATGGATTTGCGGGAAACTGTGCAGATAGCAAAAAATGCAGGAATCAAAGAAGATCGAATCCTATTGGATCCAGGTGTTGGATTTGCGAAAAGTTATGAAAATAATCTGGAAGCGCTTCGATGTCTGGAACAATGCAGACAACTTGGCTTTCCAATTCTTTTAGGAGCTTCGCGCAAATCTGTCATCGGACTGACTTTGGATTTGCCGGTTGCGAGCCGATTGGAAGGAACGCTTGTTACGACTGTATTTGCAGTGATGAAGCAATGTTCGTTTGTGCGGGTGCATGATGTGAAAGAAAATGTGCGTGCGGTGCGCATGGCTGAGGCAATTTTGTATTAGCTTATCGTTTGACTTTAGGAAAAAGTTGGAAGAAATTTTAGAAATACGAGGGAGAGAGACTTATGGATCAGATTATTATTCAGGATTTAAGTATCTACGCAAAACATGGCGTTTACATGGAAGAAAACATTTTAGGACAACAGTTTTTAGTATCCGTCTATATTGATTTGGACTTGTCCAGGGCCGGACAGACGGATGATCTGCAGTATACGATTGACTATGGAACGATCTGTCATTTTGTCACGAATTATATGCAGTCTCATACATTTAAACTGATTGAAGCAGCGGCAGAGCATTTGGCAGAAGAGCTTTTGCTAAAATACAGACAAATGAAAAAGGTTCGGATCAAAGTGAAAAAACCGTGGGCGCCGATTGGACTTCCGATTAAAAATGTCTGTGTATCCGTAGACCGGACGCGCCATAATGTTTATCTTTCGCTCGGATCCAATCTTGGTGACAGGCAGGCATATCTGCAGCAGGCAATCAAGGAGCTGGATGCATTGGATTCCTGTAAAGTATGTGAGCAGTCGAAGGTGATAGAGACAGAGCCTTACGGAGATGTGCCACAGGATAAATTTTTAAACTGCGTCGTACGCATAGAGACGGTTTTAAATCCGCAGCAGCTTTTAGAAGCGCTGCATAGAATAGAAGGGAATGCAAACAGGACAAGAGAAATTCATTGGGGCCCGCGTACTTTGGATTTGGATATTTTATTTTACGATCACATAACCGTGAATACGCCGCAGCTTACGATTCCTCATGCCGATATGCATAACCGCAGCTTTGTGTTGGAACCGCTTTGTGAAATTGCGCCCTGGTATCAGCATCCGGTATTGCATAAAACGGTACAGCAGCTTTTCGACCAGCTGGTGAAAGATGATGACTGGTTATAACAACAGAGCAGGCAATGCGGCAAAAAAGCTTACGTGGCAGGAACTGTTATATGCTGCGGCGCCTGCGCTGTTTTATATGGTGATTCTAAATGCGGCGCACGTGTTTTTTGTCTTTCTTGGATTTTCAGATTCAAGGATTTTGCTGCAGGCAATGTCTGTGTTTGTCAGCCTGTTATTTTTTGGCTGGTATGCGGTTCGGACTCATCTTAAGATCAGAAGCCGGAAAAAGGGAATTTATCGCTATCCGGCTTCGTTTTGTTATGTGGTCGCTGTCGTAATGTGCGGGGTTGTGAACAATTATCTGTTTTCGATTTTGATGTCTGTTGTCAGGAAGTTTTCTTCGGATTATTGGAGAGTGGCTCAGAATTTTTATAAACAGGATTTGTTGTTGGAAATCGTAGCTTTGTGTATCCTTGGGCCGTTTGTGGAGGAGCTTGTATACCGGGGGTTTGTTTACCAAAGACTGCGGGAAAGCGCCAGTGAGACAAAAGCGGCCGTATGGTCTGCTTTGCTGTTTGGGGCAATGCATTTTAATCTGGTGCAGTTTGTGTATGCGTTTGTGCTTGGACTGTTGCTGGCACATATTGTATCTAAAACAGGAAGCTTATTTACGGCCATTGCTGCGCATATGGCAGCAAATCTTGTATCGGTTCTCTGGGAAGAGACAGACTGGCTGGATTTTTTGAACCAGACCGGTATCCGGCAGCATGGTGCAGCGGTGATTAGTTTGGTTTTGATGTGGATATTTTTGTCTTATGGGAATAATTTGCAAAAGAAAAATTTGCAAAAGAGAATTCGATAGATGATGGCATCTGACAATAACATAGAGAAATTAGACAGATCCTCTTGCATGGAACGAAGGTTTGATGCAAGGGGATTTTCTGATACAGATCATTTTATGTCATAAAAAGGCGCTTTCTAAAATATAGATTGATAATAAATGAAAATTGTGGTATATTTTAATTGTGAAAACAGATTTTTCTGCGGCAATTGCGTTTTGAGAGGAATTGTTAAAAGCGCTGAGAAAGGAGAAGAGTGTGAATGGTTCAAAACACAGGTTCCAAAGATCATAAAGCAGAAATTATTCGGTGCATAGAGTTGAATAAGTCTATAGATAGTAAGTGCATGATAAAAGAGGTAAGTTTTTCCATATTTGGCAACTGTCTGAATTGGATTATTGGAAAAAATGGGAGTGGAAAAAGTACAGTTGTAAGAATTTTAGCCGGATTATTAGAGATAGATTCCGGCCAGATCATTTACAGTACAAAACGTATGGCTGTTTTATTAGAATACGAATGCCTGGATACAAGAATGACCGGACTGGATAATATTTATTTTTTTATGAGTTTAAAAGAGCAGGAGCTTGATTTTAATAAATTAAAATATTATGCGTCTCTGCTTGGAATTTTTGACGATTTAATTCGAGATGTGGATGAGTATTCAAAAGGTATGAAAAGAAAATTATCAATTCTGATCGTTATGTTATGTAATGCTGATATACTTCTCTTGGATGAACCATTTTCCGGTTTAGATAAAGAAATAAGGGAAAAATTTATTTATGAATTGCGCAATGATGAAAGAACAATTGTAATTGTTGACCATGAGATACAAAGCTTTGATAAAACGGATCACGTAATTATGATGGAAAGCGGTAAGGTAAAACACCGAAATTTTTAAAAATCTGATCAGGAAAGGAGATATGCTGTGAATGTATATGAACGATAAAAGACTGTCCGCAAATTATTTGTATAAAGTTAAAAGTAAAAAGAAAAAAACGTCATATTATTTTATGTTTGTAATATTACTGCTCACATTATTACAATATTGTGAGATCAATCATGAGTATCAAAATCATTTTATTCGCACTTATGTATTATTTGGAACTATTATTGCAAATATGCTGTATGCGTTTATATTATGCTGTGATAATGTTTGTCTTGAAGAAAAAAGAAGCGGGAGAGTGACTTGGTATCTTGCAAACGGCATACTGCCTGAAAAAATAGTTTGTTGGATGACAAAAAGCGAATTTAAAGCAATGGTGGTGGTAGAGGCGCTTTATTTAAGTTTGATTTTTTTACTGTCGTTTATTCGAGTGATCAGTATCAGTTTTATAAGCAGCGAGACGATGATTGTTTTTGTAATGATTCATATTTTATTTTATCAATTTATTAATTTGCTAAATGTAGTTCTTTTAATAGCTAAAAAACCGGAAAATGTGAAATTTATTTTATTAATGAGTTTTTTTTGTTTGTTTTTTATGATTTACCTGCCTGTATATTTTTTTTCTGCTTTAAATGTTTCTTCTTTTCATATTACTGCTTTGTGCATCGTGTTTGTACTGCTTCTGCTTTTGTTGAGAAAGATAAAAATATATATGCTTCATCATAAGTTTCATGAAAAAGTAACGCTGTCTTTTAAAGAATAAAGCAAAATATTACTGATGCTATCATCTATGTTCACATTTATAGGTCCGGTTTTAACGCAAAAATTAATGGATGAGGGTTTTATATTAAGAGATTATTCATTAGTAATAAAATTAGCAGCAGTGATTTTGATGATAGAGGTTATGAATGCATTTGTTTTTATAGTAAAGGAACTTTTGCGGGTAAACTTGAAACTGGATGAATATTCAATTGTTTAAAGAAGCGTTTTATGTAATTGAATCAATGGAAATGAAGAACTTAGATGGAACAAATAATACACAGCTATTTCAAAAAATACAAAATGATATATCCAATATGACGCTCATTGTCGATGCGTCTTTCTTACTGATACTATCACAAATATTGAATATTTTAGCAGGTATCATTGGTCTTTTGACAATTTCGTGGAGACTCACATTTGTTGTACTTTTATATATTCCATTCAAAATGTCAACGGTTTATTTTTTTTCCGGAAAGAAGAAAAATTATTATGCACAATATATGCATAGATCATCTAATTTTGCAAAATGGTTTGGGGATACTGTAAACGGTATTAAAGATATTAAATTGTTTAATATCACAAGAAAAAAATAGATGAATTTGAAACATATCAAAATGGAATGAAAGAATCAAATAGAAAACTTATTTTGATAGATTCTTTTAATAGTATATTTGATGCAATATTTCAAGCGGACAAAGACAAAAAATATTGCTGGCACGTGCATTGGTAAAAAAAGAAGTAGAAATTATTATTTTAGATGAAGCAACAGCTAATTTAGATAAGGATTCTGTAGAGCAAATGAAGAAAATTATAAAGGATGAGCTGGAGGAGTATACTGTTATTTTAATATCACATACGGATGATATGGTGGATGTGGTAAACAGAGTTTGTAGCATACATGAGTTGCAACATACACCTGCAGGAAAATGAGTCGTATTGAAAAAGCTTGGAAAGATCGAACAGGCATATTTGTAATGTAAAATCAGAAAGGGATATCAAAAATTATAATGTATTATCTGTATGGCAAACAGTCCGGCGAATAGGGGTAACAGTTCAGATAACCCATTGAACTGTTACGTATCCGGCCATTAGAAATCGCTTTGCGATGGGCCGGATACCTGGAAACCGCTACATTTTTATACGGTCAGCACAGTAAATGTGCAGACCTACCTGAACTATTACGAATAGAGAATGTTTTATTATTAGTGGTATGGAAAAGGATTGTTTTTTTTGCATTTGCATAGTATACTAAAAATAAAATGTAATCACTCGTCAGACCCGTCATGTTGCACGAATGAAAGGAAATCCTAAATGGAACGTCAGACAGACATTCAGGAATTAAAAGAATCAGAGTATACATACGATCAAAAATTTAAGCAATTGTTTCAAAATAAAAAGTTTTTGTCTCCCATTTTAAAAAATGTCATAAAGGAATATAAGGATTTGCAGTTAACAGAAATAGAAAAACTGGTTATTTCTGTAAGCGGAGATACGGAAGTGGCAGTGAATATAGGTATGGAAGATGTGGGAAAGGGAGATGAGTCAAAGACATTTTATGATGTGGTTGCTGGCTGCAGACTTCCAAATACCGCAGATGTATTATATGTGGATTTGTATTTTGACCTGGAAATGCAAAGAGAGAGAAATCCGGGCTATCCGATTCCCAAAAGAGGCATTTATTATTGCAGCAGGATGATCAGCCGCCAGCTCACAAATGTAAAAGATGAGGATTATGGAAGTTTAAAACCCGTATATTCTGTATGGATCATCGTAAATAATATACCGAAGATATTACAATATTCCCGGCATGAGCTGATGATTTCCGGTATCAATAGCCGAATGGAAGAAAGTCAAAATTTTAGTGAGAAAAAGAAAGAAGAATTTGATGCAGCTGTCAGCCAATTAAATCGACAGGCAGATCTGATTCATCTGTGCCTTGTTTTTTTGTCAGAGGATTTTGCAGATCTGGGAGAATCCGGGGATGCTTTGATCCGGTATCTGCAGTCTGTATTTATAAGAAAGGCAGGGGATCCGGAATATAATCCATATGCATTATATTCTAAAAGTATTGAGAAGGAGGCGGATGAAATTATGACAATTGTTGGTATGTTTGAAAAACGGGGAGAAGCCAGGGGAGAAGCCAGGGGAGAAGCCAGAGGAGAGGCCAGGGGAGAAGACCGTCTGAAAAAGTTGTTTCGTTGTTTAAAACAGCAGGGACGTGAAGATGAGATCAATCAGGTAATTTGTTCTGAAAATTCACAGCTTTTGGAAAAGTTATATGAAGAATTTCATTTGCTGCAAAAAGAGCGGTAAACGATCCAGTAAAACAATTTCATTTTTAACGCAGTAAAATGTTCCGGCTTTTTACTGCGTTTTTTTCTGCCTGATGTAAAAGCCGGAAAAACGAAAATGAAAACACTTAATATTATTAGGAATTTTTGGGACTGCGGCGAAATATTGGTTTCCATAACTATAAAAACAAAAGAAAATTACTGATATTGTCAAAATATAAAAACTAATAATAAAAATTTTACAATAATCTGACAATTTACAGCAAATCGCATATTTACTTTACCATGTAAAAGTTGTATAGTTGTTACCAGAAAAAAAGCAAAAAATAATTTCAGTTATGCATACAAACAGAAAGGAACAACCATTATGACAAGATACATGCAAAATGAAAGCAGCTCCAGGCCGCTTGGTATGTACGATCCTTCCTTTGAACATGATAACTGCGGTATTGGCGCAGTCGTAAATGTAAAAGGAATCAAGACACACGCTACAGTGGAAAATGCGTTAAAGATTGTTGAGAACCTGCAGCACAGAGCCGGTAAGGATGCGGAAGGAAAGACCGGAGACGGTGTAGGCATCCTTTTGCAGATTTCTTATAAATTCTTTTCCCAGGCGTGCAGGCCGCTTGGTATAGAGCTGGGAGGAGAGCGCGAGTTTGGCGTCGGGATGTTTTTCTTTCCGCAGGATGAATTTAAACGCCGCAGGGCAATGAAAATGTTTGAAGTTATCGTAGACAAAGAAGGCATGGAGTTTCTCGGATGGCGGAAAGTGCCGACAGCGCCGGAAAAACTGGGAAAAAAGGCAGTGGATTGTATGCCGTATATTATGCAGGGATTTGTAAAACGTCCGCATGATGTGGAAAAAGGCATTGCGTTTGACCGTAAGCTTTATGTTGTGCGCCGGGTGTTTGAACAATCCAATGATTTTACTTATGTCTGCTCTCTTTCCAGCCGCACGATTGTTTATAAAGGGATGTTTCTTGTTGACCAGCTGCGGATGTTTTTTTCAGATTTGCAGGATAAAAATTATGAGAGTGCGATTGCTACGGTACATTCCAGATTTTCTACCAATACGAATCCAAGCTGGGAACGTGCGCATCCGAACCGCCTGATCGTGCATAACGGTGAGATTAATACGATCAGGGGCAATGTAGATAAAATGTTCGGAAGAGAAGAAACGATGACCTGCGGAGCGTTGGATGCTGAACTTTCAAAAGTGCTTCCGGTCGTACATGCTGAAGGGTCAGATTCGGCACAGCTGGATAATACGCTGGAGTTTCTTGTGATGAGTGGGATGCCGTTGCCGCTGGCGGTGATGATTATGATCCCGGAGCCATGGTCGCATAATGATACGATGACACAGAAGAAAAAAGATTTTTATCAGTATTATGCAACGATGATGGAGCCATGGGATGGCCCTGCATCGATCTTATTTTCAGACGGAGACCTGATGGGAGCGGTATTGGATCGAAATGGCCTGCGTCCGTCCAGATATTATCTTACCGACGACGATCAGCTGATCTTATCGTCAGAAGTTGGCGTTTTGGAGATTGATCCGACCAAAATCGTTAAGAAGGACCGTTTAAGACCGGGAAAAATGCTGCTGGTAGATACTGTGAACGGCCGTATTATAGAAGACGATGCGTTAAAGGAATATTATGCGGGAAAACGTCCGTATGGAGAATGGCTGGACCGCAATCTCGTGCAGCTGCATGACCTGAAAATTCCGAATGAACGTGTGCCTCAGTTTACAAAGGAAGAGCTGAAAAAGCTTCAGCGGGCATTTGGGTATACGTACGAATCTATGAAAGAGGTCATATTGCCGATGGCTCTGAACGGGGGAGAATCTACGAGCGCGATGGGGATTGATATACCGCTTGCGGTGCTTGCTGACGATCATCAGCCGTTGTTTAACTATTTTAAGCAGCTGTTTGCGCAGGTTACGAATCCGCCGATTGATTCGATCCGTGAAAAAGTGGTGACTTCTACCTGCGTATATATCGGTGACGACGGCAATCTGTTAGAAGAACGGCCGGAAAACTGCCAGGTATTAAAAGTAAACAATCCGATACTTACCAATACAGACCTGATGAAAATACGGGCAATGCGTGTAGAAGGGTTTCAGGTTGCGGAGATTCCGATTATTTATTATAAAAATACAAGCCTGGAAAAAGCGGTAGACAGACTGTTTCTGGAAGCTGATCGTGCATACAGGGAAGGTGCGAATATTTTGATTTTGTCGGATCGTGGCGTGGATGAAAATCATGTAGCGATACCGTCATTGTTAGCGGTAGCGGCGCTTCATGAACATCTTGTCGTTACGAAAAAGCGTACGTCGCTTTCTATTATTTTAGAGTCCGGCGAACCGCGGGAAGTGCATCATTTTGCAACGCTGCTCGGATATGGAGCCAGTGCGGTGAATCCTTATCTGGTGCATGAGACAGTCAAAGAGCTTGTGGATTTGAACATGTTAAACAAAGATTATTATGCGGCAGTCGACGATTATAATCAGGCGGTAACGTCAGGCATTGTAAAAATAGCTTCTAAGATGGGGATTTCCACGATTCAGTCTTACCAGGGCGCTAAAATTTTCGAAGCGATAGGAATCGATAAATCTGTGATTGACAAATATTTTACGAATACGGTCAGCAGAATCGGGGGAATTACGTTAAAAGATATAGAAAACGATGTAGACTACCTGCATTCACTCGCATATGATCCGCTTGGACTGGAAGTGGACGAATCGCTGGATTCTAAAGGGCGTCATAAGATGCGCAGCGGCGCCGGACAGCATTTGTACAATCCTGCAACGATCCATATGCTGCAAAAGTCAACCAGAATGGGTGATTATGCACTGTTTCAAAAATATACACAGATGGTAAACGCAGAAGAAAAAGATGCCTATATTCGCGGGATGTTAGATTTTTGTTATCCGAAACAGGGCGTTCCGATCGAAGAGGTAGAAAGCGTGGAATCGATTGTGACGAGATTTAAAACCGGAGCGATGTCCTATGGTTCTATTTCTCAGGAAGCGCATGAGACGCTTGCGGTTGCGATGAATATGCTGCATGGAAAATCCAACACCGGAGAAGGCGGTGAGAGTATTGAGCGGCTGACGATCGGGCCGGACGGATTAAACAAATGCTCTGCGATTAAGCAGGTAGCGTCCGGGCGGTTTGGCGTTACAAGCAGGTATTTGGTCAGCGCAGAAGAGATTCAGATTAAAATGGCACAGGGAGCAAAGCCGGGCGAAGGCGGTCATCTGCCTGGGAAAAAGGTCTATCCATGGATTGCAAAAACAAGGCTTTCTACTCCGGGCGTCTCACTCATATCTCCGCCGCCGCATCACGATATTTATTCGATTGAAGATTTGGAACAGTTGATTTATGATCTGAAAAATTCGAACCGTGAAGCAAGAATATCTGTAAAACTCGTATCAGAGGCAGGTGTTGGTACGGTAGCGGCAGGCGTTGCAAAAGCAGGCGCACAGCTCATTTTAATCTCCGGATATGACGGCGGCACCGGAGCCGCGCCGAGAAGTTCGATTCATAATGCCGGGCTTCCATGGGAGCTGGGATTGTCTGAGACGCATCAGACATTGATTTTAAACGGTCTTCGAAATAAAGTGCGTATTGAGACAGACGGGAAGCTGATGACCGGGCGTGATGTAGCGATTGCAGCTTTGCTTGGAGCGGAAGAGTTTGGATTTGCAACGGCGCCGCTTGTAACGATGGGCTGTGTGATGATGCGTGTCTGCAACCTGGATACATGTCCGGCAGGGATTGCAACTCAGAATCCAAAGCTGCGCGCCCGTTTTGACGGCAAACCGGAATATGTTATTAACTTTATGAAATTTATTGCACAGGATTTGCGTGAGATTATGGCAAGGCTTGGCATCCGTACGGTGGATGAACTGGTAGGACGCAGCGATTTGCTGCGTGTACGGGAAGATTTGTCCAAACGGCAAAGGGAGATTGATTTAAGCCGTATTTTGAACAATCCGTTTGCAGATCATAAAGAAAAAGTAATTTTTGATCCGAAAAAAGTGTATAATTTCCAGCTGGAAAAGACAAAGGATGAAAAAGCGCTGCTCAGCCAGCTTCAAGGTGCGCTTGCCAGCGGTACAAAACGCAGTATTGCCGTAGAAGTGACTAATACAGACCGGGCTTTCGGGACGATTTTTGGTTCTGAGATTACGAAAAAATACCCGCAGGGACTTGCAGAAGACACTTATATTGTGCGGTGTACCGGTGCAGGCGGACAGAGCTTTGGGGCGTTTATTCCAAAAGGTCTGACGCTGGAGCTGGTGGGTGATTCCAATGACTATTTTGGCAAAGGCTTATCTGGCGGCAAACTGATTGTCTATGCACCGGCAGGGAGCCGTTTTCAGAAGGATGAAAATATTATTATCGGAAATGTGGCGCTGTATGGCGCAACGAGCGGAAAAGCATTTATAAGCGGTGTGGCAGGCGAACGGTTCTGTGTGCGTAATTCGGGAGCAAATGCAGTGGTTGAAGGCGTTGGCGATCATGGCTGTGAATATATGACAGGCGGCCGCGTTGTTATTTTAGGCCGTACAGGAAAGAATTTTGCAGCGGGTATGAGCGGTGGAATTGCTTATGTCCTGGACGAGGACAACGATTTGTATACAAGACTGAACAAAGGCATGGTTTCCTCAGAAGAGATTACTTCGAAATATGACGTATTGGAATTAAAAGAAATGATCCAGGAGCATGTAAATCTGACAAATTCCGATAAAGGAAAACAGGTGCTTGATCATTTTAGTGAATACTTGCCGAAATTTAAAAAGATCGTACCGCACGACTACAAACGGATGATGCTTGCGATCGTGCAGATGGAAGAAAAAGGTCTGAATGCGGAACAGGCTCAAATTGAAGCGTTTTATGCAAACGCAGGTCGATAGGAGGGGAATGAAATGGGAAAACCAACCGGATTTATGGATTACGAGAGAAAGACGAGCAGGGCGCAGGAGCCAAAGGAGCGTATTTCGCATTTCCACGAGTTTCATCAGCCTCTTTCCAGAGAAGAACAGCAAAAACAAGGCGCACGGTGTATGGAATGCGGAGTGCCGTTTTGTCAGGCCGGTATGATGATTGAAGGGATGGCAAGCGGATGTCCGCTGCACAATTTAATTCCGGAATGGAATGATCTTGTATATTCCGGCAACTGGGAGCAGGCATACCATCGTCTGAAAAAAACAAACAATTTTCCGGAATTTACATCCCGTGTCTGTCCGGCGTTATGCGAAGCGGCATGTACCTGTGGACATTATGGGGAAGCAGTAACGACAAAGGAAAATGAACATGGCATTATTGAATATGCATATGAGCATGGTCTTGCAGGAGCTAATCCGCCGAAAGTGCGTACCGGTAAACGCGTCGCTGTCGTAGGTTCCGGTCCGGCCGGACTTGCGGCGGCAGACCAGCTAAATAAGCGTGGGCATTATGTAACGGTCTATGAACGGGATGACCGCATCGGCGGACTGTTGATGTATGGCATACCAAATATGAAGCTGGAGAAATCTGTGATAGACTTAAAGGCAGCCGTGATGCAGGAAGAAGGCGTGGAATTTATAACGAACGTGAATGTCGGCAAAGATATCAAGGCAGCAAAGCTGTTAAAAGATTATGACCGTGTCATTTTAGCCTGTGGCGCGAAAAATCCAAGAGATATCTATGTGCCGGGACGTGATGCAAAAGGAATTTTCTTTGCGGTGGATTATTTGAGCAGTGTGACAAAAAGCCTGCTGGATTCGGATTTAAAAGATAAAAAATTTGTTTCTCCAAAAGGCAGACATGTCGTTGTCATCGGCGGCGGCGACACCGGAAATGACTGCGTTGGCACGTGTATCCGTCTTGGAGCGGCATCCGTTACGCAGTTGGAAATGATGCCAAAAGCGCCGGATACCCGCGCTGCAGATAATCCATGGCCGGAGTGGCCTAAAGTCTGTAAGACAGATTATGGCCAGGAAGAGGCGATTGCGGTCTTCGGTCAGGACCCACGTATCTATGAAACGACAGTCAAAGAGTTTTTAAAAGATAAGAACGGTAATCTTACAGGAGTTCTTACGGTACGGCTGGAACAGAAAAAAGATGAAAAAACCGGACGGATGGCACTGGCGGAAGTGGCAGGAAGCGAAAAGAAAATACAGGCTGATATGGTTTTGATCGCGGCCGGATTTTTGGGCAGTGAGAAATACATTGCGGATGCATTTGGCGTAAAGCTGAATGAACGTACGAATGTGCAGACAAAAGCAGGGCAGTATGCGACAAGCGCATCCCATGTATTTGTCTGCGGCGATATGCACAGAGGACAGTCACTTGTTGTATGGGCGATTCGGGAAGGACGTGAAGTGGCCAGAGAAGTAGATGTAAGCCTGATGGGATATACGTATATGACGGTGCAGTAAGAAAGGCTGGCGGTTTCTATGTAAATCTTTACACCTATGTAATCTGTTATGATTAGAATGTCAGAATCAAAAAAGTGAAAGAAAGCAGGTGATTGTATGACTGAAGGTGAAATGTTGAAACTATCAGTAGAAGAGTTTTCAAGACTGCAGGATTATATGATAGATACGGATAAAGAATCGGCAGTATATAAAAAAATGAAGCGCCGTTATATTGAATTGAAAGAGATTCTTTCTTCGTCTGGCGTTAATTTAACGGAACTGGATATGATAAAAGAATAGTAAAAAAACGAAATAACCGCAAACGGTAAACAGGAATCAAGACGTAGAGCTTGCTGAAATCATGCAGCGCTTTACGTCTTGTTTGTTTTTATGATAAGTCTTATATATAACATTTTATTACAAATTGTT
>CAJUBQ010000019.1 GCA_910584595.1 uncultured Eubacterium sp. | reverse complement strand
CAAGCTTGGCTAATTTCACCGATTCATCACTGTTTTAGGCGTATCCGTTCAAAGCCGCCATGCAATATGACATTTTTGTCCAAGATACTGTTCTTTTGCAAGTTCTTCTTAATTATAGCAATTCCTGTTATGCAAGTTTCTCTTGCACAAAAGAATCATAAAAATAATATTAAAAAGATTAACTCAAATTCTTTTTTGAATCTTTCAAGGTTATTTCACTGTTCAATTATCAATGTTCATTTGTTTTTAGCAACTCTGATATTATATCAGATTGTTTTTATCTTGTCAACAACTTTTTTATTTTTTATTTCTTTGTTTTAAATTAACTTGTTGACTCGAACTTTTATATCTTATCATTTTTCTCATTTTTTGTCAACCCCTTTTTTTCATTTTTTTAATTGTTAAAAAGATTGAACAAAAAACGAAACGGAGAAGGAGGGATTTGAACCCTCGCGCCGGTCACCCGACCTATACCCTTAGCAGGGGCACCTCTTCGGCCACTTGAGTACTTCTCCAAATATAATATTATTACTTGTCAATGTCTCTCGCGTCACAACGCAAAAATGATTTTACATGCATTTTATCCATTTGTCAATATATTTTTTCAAATTTTTTCATTTTTTTCATTTTTTTTCATTATCACTCTGTTTATACTGCTTATAAAACATGATCTACATAAAAATAATACAGTGAAACCTAACTTGTTCTATTCTCTATAATTCTCTGCAGCTGTTTCGTAAAGATTATTTCCATCCGAATCTATTACCACAATCATAGGAAAATTTTCTACTTCTAATTTTCGAATCGCTTCTGTACCTAAATCATCATAACAAACAATTTCAGATTTTTTAATACATTTTGATATGAATGCCCCTGCTCCTCCTATAGCTGCCAAATATACTGCATGATTTCGAATAATAGCTGACCTCACTTCTTCAGAGCGTTTTCCTTTTCCTATCATACCTTTTAATCCAAGATCCAGTAGTTTAGATGCATATTTATCCATCCGTCCTGATGTAGTAGGACCTGCTGAACCAATTACCTGACCTTCACGTGCTGGTGAAGGCCCCATATAATAAATTACTGCCTGATATAAATCAATTGGTAATTGTTCACCCTGATCTAATGCTTCTATCATTCTTTTATGAGCTGCATCGCGCGCTGAATAGATTGTCCCTGATAAATAAATATAATCCCCTGCTTTCAAATCTTTTGTAATAGCATCTGTTATTGGTGTATAAATATATTTGTCCATTATTATACTCTCTTTATTTTCTTTTATTCTTATATTTGATAAAATTACACTCTATTCGTTTACATTTCTTTTAACATCACAGTGTTCTCTTTACATGTCTTGCAACATGGCAGCATATATTAATTGCTATCGGAAGACCAGCTATATGAGTAGGATAAACATTAATATTAATGCCTAAAGCAGTTGTCGATCCACCCAAACCTGCCGGTCCGATTCCTAAATGATTGATTTTATCCAACATTTCTATTTCCAGTTCTTTTACATACGGTATTTCTGAATGCTGATCGATATCCCGTGTCAAAGCTTGCTTTGCCAAAAGTGCGCATTTTTCAAAATCTCCACCTATTCCAACACCAATAACCATTGGAGGACATGCATTTGGCCCGGCATCTTTTACTGTATTTATAATAGCTTCTTTGACTCCATGCAGACCATCTGAAGGCTTTAGCATATATATTCTGCTCATATTTTCACTTCCAAAGCCTTTTGGCGCTACTGTTAATGTTAAACGTTCCCCTGGTACAATCCGGTAATGGATAATGCCAGGTGTATTATCTTTTGTGTTTTCCCGTAAAATCGGATCTATTACTACAGATTTCCGCAAATACCCTTCAGTGTAACCCCTGCGTATTCCTTCATTTACAGCATCTTCTACGGCAATTCCTTCTATATGCAATTCTTGACCTATATCTATAAAAACTACTGCCATACCGGTATCCTGACAGATTGGTATTTGATCTGCTGCAGCAATTTCCATATTTTCCTCTAGCTGTCTTAAAATTTGACAGCCCAGAGGTGATTTTTCATTTTTTTTTGCCTGTATCATTGTATTTGTTACATCCTGTGACAGATACAGGTTAGCTTCAATACACATTTCACTTATATTTTTAATTATTTCATCTGTATGAATTGTTCTCATATCTGTCTCCTTATCCTATCATGATCGATCATATAATCTTAACTGTATGATTCACTGTCTTTATCTTCTTTTGCACGTTCTAACAGATCGTTTATTTGATGAGAATCTTCCGGAACTTTCGCATTGTTACTTTTTTGTTCCATAGAATATTCCATAGAAGTAACCGTGTCATCAGTTTGATCTTCCTCATCGTCTTTCGTTTCTGCTTCCCGCACTTTTGTCAGACTTGCAACTTTAACATCAGGCTCTAAATTCATTAACTTTACTCCTGATGTTACTCTTGATAAAACAGAAATACCAGCTACAGGCATACGTATAATAATACCTTCAGTCGTAATCATCATGATTTCATTTTCTTTATTTACTGCTTTTACGCCAATAATATTTCCTGTTTTTTCTGTAATCTTATAACACTTTACTCCTTTCCCTCCACGGTTTTGCACTGTAAATTCATCCATCAGTGTACACTTACCCATACCTCGTTCCGATACAGCCAAAAGCATTTCACCTTGTGTATTTAGCTGCATTCCAACAACTTCATCGCTTTCAGCCAGATTCATACCAATGACGCCAATGGATGATCTTCCTGTTCCGCGTACGTCTTTTTCATTAAACCGGATACATTGTCCATATTTTGTTACAAGAATAATGTCTTTATCATTATCTGTCAGCTTTACTTCTATCAGTTCATCATCTTCACGCAGACTAATTGCTGCCAAACCAGTTTTACGAATATTGGCATATTCCAAAATAGGAGTCTTTTTTACAATTCCTTTTTTAGTAGCCATAAATAAATACTCGCCTTCATTGTAGTTGCGAATAGGTATTAAAGCTGTAATTTTTTCTCCAGGCTGGAGCTGCAGTATATTAATAATCGCTGTTCCTCTGGAAGTTCTCCCTGCTTCCGGAATCTCATAGCCCTTCATACGGTAAACACGGCCAGTATTCGTAAAAAACATCAGATAATGATGCGACGTGGTCATTAACAATTCTTCTATGTAATCATCTTCAATTGTTTCCATACCCTTAATGCCACGTCCGCCACGATGCTGACTTTTAAAATTATCCATGCTCATCCGTTTAATATATCCCAGTTTTGTCATAGTAATGATTGTATTCGTAACAGGAATCATATCAGCCATCGATATATCCAATTCATCATAACTGATGGAAGTTCTTCTTTCATCACCATACTTATCTGAAATTAGTAATATTTCTTCACGGATCACACCCAATAATTTTTTTTCATCAGAAAGAATTGCTTTGTAATAAGCAATTTTTTCTGCAAGCTCCTGATATTCTCCTTCAATTTTTTCACGTTCCAGTCCAGTCAGAGCGCGCAGGCGCATATCTACAATCGCCTGAGCCTGCACATCCGTTAGACCAAAACGCTCCATCAGTTTTTCTTTTGCCTGTGCTGTCGTTCTGCTTCCCCTGATGATAGATATAACTTCATCTATATGATCTAACGCAACGAGTAATCCTTCTAAAATGTGTGAACGCTCTTCAGCCTTATTCAGATCATATTTTGTTCTTCTGGTAACTACCTCTTTCTGATGAAGCAAATAATAATTAAGCATCTGCTGAAGATTCAAAATCTTCGGCTGATCGTTGACCAGCGCCAACATAATTACTCCAAATGTATCTTGAAGCTGCGTATGTTTGTACAATTGATTTAAAATCATATTTGGACTCACATCTTTACGTAGTTCAATACAAATCCGCATACCCTGACGATCGGATTCATCACGTAATGCTGTAATGCCATCAATTTTTTTATCACGCACCAAATCTGCTATTTTCTCTATTAATCTTGCTTTATTCACCATAAACGGAAGTTCCGTAACAATAATGCGGTTCTTACCATTATTCATTGGCTCAATATTTGAAATAGCACGTACTTTTATTTTCCCTTTTCCGGTTCTGTATGCCTCATTAATACCGGCAGTACCTAAAATACTGCCACCTGTTGGAAAATCGGGGCCTTTAACGATTTCAAGCAGTTCTTCCATGTCAGTTTCACGATCAGCCTCAACTTCATTATCAATGATTTTTACTACAGCTGCGATTACTTCACGCAAATTATGCGGCGGTATATTCGTAGCCATTCCAACTGCAATTCCTGTGGTACCATTTACTAACAGATTTGGAAAGCGTGCCGGTAATACAACAGGCTCTTTTTCGGTTTCGTCAAAGTTCGGTCTGAAATTAACAGTATCTTTGTTAATGTCTGCAAGCATTTCCATAGAAATTTTACTAAGTCTTGCCTCTGTATACCTCATCGCAGCTGCGCCATCACCGTCTACAGAACCAAAATTTCCATGTCCATCTACAAGCGGATATCTGGTAGACCACTCTTGTGCCATATTTACCAATGCACCATAAATAGAACTATCTCCATGCGGATGATACTTACCCATTGTATCACCGACAATACGTGCACATTTACGATGCGGTTTGTCCGGCCCGTTATTTAATTCAATCATGGAAAATAGTACTCTTCGCTGTACCGGTTTTAATCCATCTCTTACATCCGGCAATGCTCTGGAAGCAATTACACTCATCGCATAATCAATATACGAAGATTCCATCGTTTCTTTCAGATCTACATCATGGATTTGATCAAAAATCTTATCATCCATTTAATTTACCCCCTAAATATCCAAATTCTGAACCTTTGGTGCGTTCTCCTCTATAAATTCCCGTCTAGGCTCTACTTTGTCGCCCATTAAGGTAGTAAATGTCAGGTCAATTGCAGAAGAATTTTCATCATCTATCATAACCCTTTTCAAAACACGTTTTTCCGGATCCATCGTTGTCTCCCACAATTGGTCGGAATCCATCTCCCCAAGTCCTTTATACCGTTGAATTTTATTATTGCCATCACGGCCAATTTCCAAAAGGATTTTTTCCAGTTCTTTTTCATCATAGGCATACCACACATTTTTGTTCTTCTCAATCTTAAATAACGGTGGAGTAGCCAAATAAATATGTCCCTGACGAATCAGCTCCGGCATAAAACGATATAAAAATGTCAGCATCAACGTACTGATATGTGCACCATCCACATCGGCATCTGTCATAATAATGATCTTATGATACCTTAGTCTGCTAATATCAAAATCTTCATGAATCCCCGTCCCAAAAGCTGTAATCATTGCTTTTATCTCAGCATTTCCATATATTTTATCCAATCGTGCTTTTTCAACATTTAAAATTTTGCCACGCAGAGGCAGTATTGCCTGTGTTGCCCGGTTCCGGGCTGTTTTTGCAGAACCTCCCGCAGAATCTCCTTCTACAATAAATATTTCACAATTTTTCGGATCTCTGTCTGAACAATCTGCTAATTTTCCCGGCAATGAAGTACTCTCCAACGCTGTTTTCCTACGTGTTAAATCTCTGGCTTTTCTTGCAGCATCTCTTGCTCTTTGCGCCAACAAAGATTTTTCACATATCGCTTTCGCTACTTGAGGATTCTGCTCCAAATAATACGTCAGCTGTTCACTGACAACCGAATCTACCGCTCCTCTGGCCTCACTGTTACCAAGCTTTTGTTTTGTCTGTCCTTCAAACTGAGGCTCTTCAATTTTAACACTGATAATTGCAGTCATCCCTTCACGGATATCTTCTCCCGTCAATGGAGGATCATTTTCTTTTAAAATTTTATTCGTCCTTGCATAAGCATTAAATGTTTTTGTAATCGCATTTCGAAAACCGGCCAGGTGTGTTCCGCCTTCAGGTGTGATAATATTGTTTACAAAACTATAAGTAGAATCATTATAAGAATCATTATGCTGAAGAGCAACCTCAACAATAACATTATCTTTTTGTCCTTCACAATAAATAACCTCCGGATATAATGCTTCCTGGCTTCGATTTAAATATGTGACAAATTCCTTAATGCCTCCTGCATAATGAAACTCATGCATCCGTACCGGATCATCCCGTTTATCTTTTAAAACAATACGCAGACCCTTTGTTAAAAAAGCAGTTTCTCTTAGTCTCTGTTTCAATGTGTCATAATCATATACTGTCTCTTCAAATATCGAACCGTCAGGTGAAAATGTAACTTTTGTACCGGTTTTTTGCAAATCACATGTACCTGATTCTTTGAGAGGATACATCGTAACACCACGCTCATAACGCTGTTTATATACTTTGCCATCCCGGCAGATCTCTACTTCCAGCCAATTTGATAACGCATTTACAACAGAAGCTCCAACTCCATGCAATCCGCCTGATACTTTATATCCTCCACCACCAAATTTTCCTCCTGCATGAAGCACAGTAAATACAACCTCTACAGCAGGAAGTCCGGCTTTGTGATTAATTCCGGTAGGGATACCTCGTCCATCATCAATCACTGTAATAGAATTATCCGGATTGATCTTCACCTCAATATTCTTACAGTATCCTGCAAGCGCTTCATCTACTGAATTATCTACGATCTCATATACCAGATGATGAAGTCCCCTTGATGATGTACTTCCAATATACATTCCGGGCCTTTTGCGTACTGCTTCCAGCCCCTCCAGTATTTGGATTTGATCAGCTCCATAATTATTTTCGATAGCCATATGTCATCCTCCTGATTTTCCTGCATCGGTTACTTTAGTTTCACTTGTCCGTTTCTCACCTCAAATACGCGGTCAATACGAAATCGGTTTTTGACAAATTCATCCAGCCCGGTACAAGTAATAATTGTTTGAATATCATGAATACTCGCAAGCAGATAATTTTGCCTGTTGCTGTCCAACTCAGAAAGAACATCATCCAGCAGCAAAACCGGTGTATCATGAATGAGATTTTTGACCATTTGAATTTCAGACATTTTTAGCGACAATGCTGATGTCCTCTGTTGTCCTTGAGAGCCAAATTTTCGAATATCAGCATCTCCTATTTGGAATAACAAATCATCTCGGTGCGGGCCAACTGAAGTCTGGCAGTATTTCATATCTTTTTCACGTACTGCCTCAAGCTCAGCTTCCAACTGCTCTGCATTTGTATCTGGTTCATAAGTCAGTATCAGCTCTTCTCGATTTCCAGAAATTTTTTTATGAATATTGTATACAATTTCTGCCAGTTCTTTGATAAATGTATCTCTGCGCCGTATAATACGTTGTCCATAATCAATAAGCTGCATATCCCATACTGAAAGTGTATCTATTAATTCCCGGTGAAAAACCAGTTCTTTCAACAGTTTATTACGCTGATTCAAAATTTTGTTATAATTTGTCAGATCAGATAAATAAATTTTATCTATCTGACATAATTCAAGATCTAAAAAACGTCTTCTCTGTGAAGGGCCATTTTTAATAATATTCAAATCTTCCGGGGAAAAAAAAACAATATTTAAAATACCAAACAATGAACTGGCTTTTTTTATTGGAATGCGGTTCACTGCAATTCCTTTCGAACGATTTTTTTTCAAATGAATATCGATCTGAAAATCTTGTTCATTTTTTTCTACTAACGTACGAATATGCGATTCATCTTTCTCAAACTGAATCATTTCTTTGTCTTTACTGCCTTTATGCGATTTTGTAGTTCCACTTACATAGGCAGCTTCTAAAATATTTGTTTTTCCCTGAGCATTGTCACCAAATAAAATGTTCGTTCCTTCTGTGAATTCAATTGATAAATTTTCATAGTTACGAAAATTTTTCAATTCTATAGATTTCATCAGCATTGTTCAATTGTTATTGTCTCTCCATGATAAGAAACAACATCTCCATTATAAAGTTTCTTTCCACGCTGAAATTCAACTTCTCCGTTAACAGTTACTTCTCCATCTTTGATGACAACCTTGGCTTCAATTCCGGAACTAACCATTCCGGCAAGTTTCATTGCCTGACCTAACTTGATATATTCGTCTTTTATTTTAATCATACTCATAAATATCCTTCATTTCAATCATTAATTGTCAGCAGAATTAAAATTAACCGGCAATATTAAATAAATATACTCATCATTATCGTCTCTGATAAAACAAGGCGCTTTTGGATTTACCATATACAGCATAACATCTTCTTCATCAATGACTCGAAGAGCATCCATAAAGAATTTCGGGTTAAACCCGATAATCATATCTTTTCCCTCTTTTTCGATCTCGATGTCTTCATTCATTGAACCAATATAAGAGGATATCTTTAGCTCCATATAATTATTTTTGATATCCATAATAATAGGTTTTTTATCATTTTCTTTTACCAGAAGTGTCGCTCTGTCAATACATCCCAATAATTCGCGTTTATTGATTTTTATTTTTGTTTCATAAGCTGAAGACAGCATTTGATCGATTTTAAAATATTCACCATCTAACAATCTTGATACAACCGTTGTTTTTTCAAATTCAAAAATGATGTGATTATCTGTAATAAATATATCAACATAGTTTTCAGCTGACCCTGGAAGTATTTTACTTATTTCCTGTAAAGTTTTACCTGGTACAATTACTTTTTTATTTTCACAATTGTTTTTTAATTCAATATTACGAATAGAAATCCGATGTCCGTCAAGAGAGACCACTTTTAATTTGTTCTCATTAATTTCAAATAATTCTCCTGTCATTAATTTATTTGTATCATTGTCAGCGATAGAAAAAATTGTTTGTCTGATAATTTCTTTTAACGTAAATTGTGTAACAGAAATTGGTTTGTTCTTTTCGACATCCGGTAAATATGCAAAATCGTCTCCTAATTTACCTATGATATTAAATTTTGACTTTTCACATGTTATCATTGTCTTTAATTTATTATCGGATGTAATTGAAATATCATTATCAGGAAGTTTACGTACAATTTCAGAAAAAATCTTTGCATTTAAAGCTATGATACCAGGTTCTTCAATGGTTCCATCTATTATAGTTTCTATTCCCAATTCCATATCGTTTGCGATTAATTTAATCTGTCCCTTAGAAGCATCAATGAGAATACATTCTAAAACAGGCATTGTCGTTTTGGTAGGAACAGCTTTTATTACAATATTGACGCCATAGAGCAGGTTTGCTTTTGAACAAATTAGCTTCATGTGTATAACTCCTTTCGGGTTAAATCTTATAAAATAAAATATATATAACTTCGTAATAGTAATAATAGAGACAGTGTAAAAGTGTAAAAGCGCTTTGAGCCCTTATGATAGTAACCTTAGCGTATTTTAAAACTACGTGAACAACCTCACGTAAGCTGCTTTATAATATGTGTATAACTTCAGGAAAATAAAATAATTTATATTTTGAAGTCGTCGTTTTTTATAGTTATCCAACATAATTCACAAGAAATATGATAGTTATCCACAGTTATCCACAAAAAATTGTGGATAACTGTGGATAAATCAGTCATCTTTAATTAGGATTGATCTTTTTCCGAATTGTTTCTATTAAATTTTGTGTAGTTTCGTTTGACTGGTATTCAGCTTCAATTTTTTCGATTCCATGAATGATAGTGGAGTGATCCCGTCCCCCCAGTATCTCTCCGATTCCAGCTAAAGAGGCGCCTGTCATGTTTTTACATAAGTACATAGCAATTTGCCTTGGTCTGACGATATCACTGCTTCGTGATTTTGAAATCAGTTGTTGTGGAGTTTTCTGAAAATGCTCCGCAACAATTTCAATGATTAGCTGAGGAGTCACTTCTCTGTGTAAATCAGGGTTAATAATACTTTCAAGTTGTTCTTTTGCGGTATCAATCGTAATTTCAACATTTGTCAAACGTGAAAAAGCCATCAGGCGGTTTAGTGCGCCTTCCAGCTCTCGAATGTTTGATTTAATATTGGTAGCTATGTATTTAATAATTTCATCATCAAATTTGATGTTGTCCATTTCTTCTTTACGCCGAAGAATGGCCATACGCGTTTCATAATCCGGTGAACCGATGTCAGCCATACAACCCCATTGGAAACGTGAACGAAAGCGTTCTTCCAGTGTTGTCATTTCTTTGGGTGGTTTATCACTGGAAACTACAATTTGTTTTCCTGCGTTATATAAGACATTAAAAGTATTAAAAAATTCTTCCTGTGTTCGGTCTTTTCCTATTATAAACTGAATATCATCTATTAGAAGTACATCAACATTACGATATTTATCTCGAATAGCATTGATTTGTGAATTACTTCCGTTACGGATCGCATCGATGACTTCATTTGTAAATACTTCTGAAGGAACATATTGTATTTTAAGTTTTGGATGGTTTGCCAGTATATGGTGCGCAATGGAATGCATCAAATGTGTTTTCCCCAGTCCTACACCTCCCCATAAAAAAAGTGGGTTGTATTGTTTCGCAGGATTTTCAGCTTCTTCTGCAACTACCAGAGAAATTGTATGCGCAAGCTTATTATTACTTCCAACTACAAAAGTGTCAAATGTATAGTTTGGATTCAAGTCGTGATTCTTATGAGAGGTATGATCTTCCTGCATAGCAGTTGATTTGGCTGGTTTCATTTTTTTTGCATCTTCGGGAAGAATAAATTCAATCTCATAATCAACGCCTGTCACTTCTGAAATAACAACCTTTAAAGGAGTTCGATATTTTTTTGTAATATAATTCAGAGCAATTTGCTCTGGAGGGGCCAAAATATAGATCTTATCCCCATCTATTTGAAAAATTTCCAAAGGTTTTATCCACGAATCAAAGACAACATTGGAAAGTTCGTATTCTTCTTTTACAGTTAATAGTATTTCTTGCCATTTTTCCTCAACAATCATATCAATTCTCCGTCATATTTATACATTCTAAAAAAGCAGATAAAAGCCACACTTTATATGATAAACCAAAATGACGAATTTAGCAATTAAATCTTCAGACAAAAAAAGTGATTCTGAAGTGGATAAAATGTCTAAAATAGAATAGGATCGGGTTTTGAGATTGTGCAAAAAAGTTCTTATTCACAAATATTAAACGGATTTTTTTTCTTATTTGCTGAGTTATCCACAATTATTTATATGGATAAAAGCCTTTAAAATCAACAGTTTTTATGAAAAATGCAAAAATACTGTGGATAAGTATGTGTATAAGTTTTCGTTGATAATTTAATTGTGGATAACTTTTTTGTGTTTGTATGTGGATGCGGATAAAGTATCAGAAATTCATAAAAAAATTATAAAAACAAAAGGTTTTTCTTGACTTGCGTAGCTTTTTTGATATAATTGTAATGGTATTTTTTTATGACGAACATTTGTAAAGAGGAGGTGCATGTAGTATGAAGATGACGTATCAGCCAAATAAAAGACATAGATCAAAGGTGCATGGCTTCAGAAAAAGAATGAGTACGGCAGGCGGAAGAAAGGTATTGGCTGCAAGAAGATTAAAAGGAAGAAAGAAATTATCAGCATAGGCCACATCTTTTGTGGTCTTTCTTCTTATTTTACGGAAAACGGTTATTTTTAAAAAATTTGTTAAGATCATGAAAAAATCCCATAAAGATAACCGTTTTATTGGGTTTTTATTGAGAAAGGCCACAGTTTTAGGAAGGAACCATGAAATTTTCTGAATCGTTAAAAAAGAATTCTGATTTTCAAAAAGTATACAAACAGGGAAAATCATATGCGAATCGATATCTTGTTTTGTATGTTTTGGAAAATGGAACCGTATGTAACAGAATTGGTATTTCTGTTAGTAAAAAAGTGGGCAATAGTATTGTCAGACATCGTTTGAAGCGTTTGATTAAAGAAGCTTACAGATTGCAGGAAGACAAGTTTTATCGTGGTTTGGATATAGTAGTTATCGCAAGAATGTCAGCAAAAGATATTTCTTATAAAGATACAAAAAGCGCTCTGCTGCATCTTGGAGGTCTTCAAAATATTATAAAATCTATTAATAAAGAAGATGAGTGAGATTGAAAAAAATTTTAATTTTTTGTATTAAATTATATCAAAGGTATATATCACCGATGAAAACCGTGAAATGTCCTTATTTTCCATCGTGTTCAAATTATGCGATTGAAGCTATTTCAAAACATGGTCCGGTTCGGGGAGGAATGCTGGCAGTCTGGAGAATATTGCGCTGCAATCCTTTTTCAAAAGGTGGATATGATCCTGTCCCATAAGGAGGTATTTCATTGACTACGATCATACTGACACAGTATTCTGGTTCTATTTTGGGCCCGGTTGCAAGGATTTTAGGGTGGATTATGAACTGGATTTATCTGTTTCTGGCAAATGTGTTCAGAATAGAGAACATAGGTATCACAATCATTGTATTAACAATATTGATCTATATGTGTATGCTGCCGCTTACCATCAAGCAGCAGAAGTTTTCTAAGCTTCAGCAGAAAATGCAGCCGGAAGTGAAAGCGATTCAGGAAAAATATAAGGGAAAAAGGGATCAGGAATCTCAGTTAGCAATGAATGAGGAGACACAGGCATTATATGCAAAATACGGGATATCTCCAACAGGGACATGCCTGCCATTTTTGCTGCAGATGCCGGTCTTTTTAGCATTATATCGTGTTATTTATAATGTACCTGCTTATGTTTCCAGTGTGAAAGCTGCTTTTGACGGTGTTGTGGATGGTATTATTCATACTGCCGGATATCAGGGAATTATGGAAAAATTCTTAGAAAGTATGAATTTGACACAACAGATCAAAGCAGATTTCAATAATCCGGATTTGTCGACAGTGAAAAATTTTATTGTGGATTCCATTTATAAAATGCCGACTTCCGGCTGGGAGACTTTAAGTGATTCTTTTCCGAATTTGCATGATGTGATCTTTTCAACAAGAGAACAGTTAAATCACATGAATGCATTTCTTGGGATGAATATATCAGATTCACCGGTTACAATTATTTCGAATAGTTTTCAGGAAAAGTCTTATCTTTTTGTAGTGTTGGCGTTTTTAATACCGGTTGTATCATATGTATCTCAGATTATTAATATTAAATTAATGCCTCAGGCAGATACAGATAATCCAATGGCAAAACAGATGAAGACGATGAATTATACAATGCCATTGATTTCTGTAGGAATTACTTTTACTGTTCCGGTCGGACTTGGTATTTATTGGATTTTCAGTTCATTAACCAGAGGTGTTCAGCAGTATTTTGTTAACAAACATATCCAGAATTTGGATTTAGATGAAGTGATTGCTAAAAATGTAGAGAAGCGAAAAAAGAAGCTGGAAAAAATGGGTATCAATGAAAATCAGATTCGTAATGCTGCAAAAATGAGCACGAAGAGTAATGTACAGCTTTCTGCTACTATGTCGAAAGCAGAAAGGGATTCTAAGATTGAGAAAGCTTATGAATATAGAAAAACTGCAAATCCGAACAGTTTAACCGCAAAGGCAAATTTGGTGAAGGACTTTAATGAAAGGAATAATAAATAAAGGGGAGATTTTTGTGATGGAGTTTATTGAGGTAAGTGCAAAAACAGTAAATGATGCAGTTACGGATGCTTTAGTTCGACTTGGGGTAACGAGCGATCAGTTAGAATATGAAGTTATAAGCGAGGGGAGTACTGGTTTTTTAGGATTTGGAAGTAAACCTGCAGTCATTAAAGTACGTAAGAAATATTCGCCAGAAGAAAGTGTCAGAGAATTTTTGAATCAGGTATTTGAGGCAATGAAACTGGAAGTAGAGATTCTTATCGATTATGATGAAGAGAATGGTTTGATGGAAGTGGAATTTAAGGGAGAGGAAATGGGCGTCTTAATTGGCAAACGTGGACAAACATTAGATTCCTTACAGTATTTGACAAATCTTGCTGTAAATAAGCAGACAGATCATTATGTAAAAGTGAAATTAGATACTGAAGATTATCGTAAAAGGAGAAAAGAAACATTAGAGAATCTTGCTAAGAACATTTCATATAAAGTGAAGAGAACAAAACGGCCAGTTGCTTTAGAGCCGATGAATCCATATGAGCGTCGGGTAATCCATTCTGCGCTTCAGAATGATCGTTTTGTATCTACACATAGTGAAGGAGAAGAACCTTACCGTCATGTAGTGGTTACGTTAAAAAGAAATTAGTATATATTGTCAGAATATTATACAATTGAGACTGTGTTCAAATTCATTTGAACACAGTTTTTTTAAATAGGAGATAGTTTATGAAGACAGATACAATTGCAGCTATTGCTACAGCAATGGCAAGTTCTGGAATTGGCATTATACGAATGAGCGGGAATGAGGCTATTGAAGTTGCAGATAAAATCTTTTTTGCAAAAAACAAAAAATCTTTAAAAGATTGTGATTCTCATACGATTCATTATGGATACATTATGAATGAGAATGAAATTGTAGATGAAGTACTTGTAATGCTGATGAAGGCTCCAAACAGTTATACCAGGGAAGATACAATTGAAATAAATTGTCATGGCGGCGTTCTTGTTATGCAGAAAATTTTAGAAACCGTTGTTAAATATGGAGCCAGACCAGCTGAACCAGGAGAATTTACAAAGAGAGCATTTTTAAACGGAAGAATTGACCTTACACAGGCGGAATCTGTAATTGATATTATTAATTCTAAAAATGATTTTGCGCTGAAAAGTTCAATTAGTCAGTTAAGAGGAGCAGTATTTTTCAAAATACAGAATCTTAGAGAAAAAATTATTCATGAAACTGCTTATATTGAATCAGCAGTAGATGATCCGGAACATTTTAGTTTAGATGGATATGAAGAGCATTTGGATGAAGTTATATCAAATCTGAAGAAAGAAATTAAGTGTTTGTTGGATACAGCAGATCAGGGTAAAATTTTGAAAGAAGGAATTCATACGGTAATTGTTGGAAAACCAAATGTCGGAAAATCTTCTTTGCTGAATGTTTTGGTAGGATCGAATCGGGCGATTGTTACGGACGTTGCCGGAACAACGAGAGATATTATAGAAGAGCAGGTGAATTTGAATGGAATTACTTTAAATATAATAGATACTGCAGGCATTCATGAGACAGATGATATTGTAGAAAAAATTGGTGTAGACAGAGCTAAGGAATATTTGGAAAATGCAGATTTGATTTTATATGTTATTGATAGCTCGCAACAATTAAGTGAAGAAGACTATCATATTGCAAAGATGGTTCAAGGAAAAAAGGTTATTATTTTGATGAATAAATCGGATTTGAAATCGAAAGTAGAAAAGGATCAGCTGGAATATGTAAAAAAAATATCGGAGCACGTCATTATGATATCTGCAAAAGATGGTGATGGGATTGATAAGTTGGTAACTATTGTTTACGATATGTTTCTAAATGGAAATGTAACATATAATGATGAATTAATCATTACGAATATCAGACACAAAAATTATTTATCTCAAGCGCTTGAGAGCTTGGAATTAGTGGAAGAGAGTATTCAAAATCACATGCCTGAAGATTTTTATTCTGTTGATTTGATGCATGCATATGAGACATTAGGATTTATTATTGGTGAATCTGTAGAAGATGATTTAGCCGAAGAAATCTTTTCAAAATTCTGTATGGGAAAATAGGAGCGTATATTAAATGGAGGCTGAAGAAATGGAATGTCCAAAAAATACATTTAGAGAAACATATGATGTAGTTGTTGTTGGCGCCGGACATGCCGGATGCGAAGCTGCTTTGGCGTGTGCCAGACTTGGATTGGAGACAATTATTTTTACAGTTAGTGTAGATAGTATAGCATTAATGCCCTGTAACCCCAATATAGGAGGGAGTTCTAAAGGTCATTTGGTGAGGGAGATTGATGCCCTGGGCGGACAGATGGGGATTAATATTGATCGAACGTTCATACAGTCTAAAATGTTAAACCGTTCTAAGGGTCCTGCTGTACATTCTCTGCGGGCACAAGCGGATAAAGCAAATTATAGTATGGAAATGAGAAAAACACTTCAAAGCACAGATTATCTTACGATTAAACAGGCTGAAGTATCCGAGATTATTACAGAATCCTTACTTGATTCTGTTATTAAAAATCAAGAAAAGGATCAAGCAGTGTATGATACAGAAGAAGCAAAAAAAAGAAATTATGATTTACAAATAAAAAAAGTGGTGGGTGTGAGAACTGTTTCAGGAGCTCGTTATGATTGTAAGGCTGTGATTTTATGTACAGGAACCTATTTAAGGGCACGTTGTTTGACAGGAGAAATGATTTCATATACGGGTCCAAATGGTTTGATGGCAGCGAATCATTTAACGGAGTCATTAAAAAACAATGGTATAGAAATGTTCCGCTTTAAAACAGGTACTCCGGCAAGAATAGACAGACGTTCGATTGATTTTTCAAAAATGCAGGAGCAAAAGGGTGACGAGCATATTGTACCATTTTCCTTTACGACAGATCCTGAAGAAGTGCAGATTGACCAGGTATCTTGTTGGTTAACATACACAAATGAAAAGACACATGATATTATACGTGCAAATCTGGACCGTTCACCAATCTATGCAGGAGTGATAGAAGGAACCGGTCCTCGTTATTGTCCTTCTATTGAAGATAAAGTAGTTAAATTTTCGGATAAAGACAGGCATCAGCTATTTATAGAGCCTGAAGGAATTCATACAAATGAAATGTATGTGGGAGGAATGTCCAGTTCATTGCCGGAAGATGTGCAATATGCAATGTATCGTACGGTTCCAGGCTTAGAACATGCAAAAATAGTTCGATGTGCTTATGCAATTGAATATGATTGTATGAATCCAAATCAATTATACCCATCTTTGGAATTTAAGAAAATACATGGTCTTTTTAGTGGAGGGCAGTTTAATGGAAGTTCTGGTTATGAGGAAGCTGCTGCACAAGGATTAGTTGCCGGTATTAATGCGGCTATGCAAATTTTAGGAAAGGAACCGTTAATATTGGATCGATCGGAAGCTTATATTGGCGTATTGATTGATGATCTTGTTACAAAAGAAAATCATGAGCCATATCGTATGATGACTTCCAGAGCAGAGTACCGGTTATTGCTGCGTCAGGATAATGCTGATTTACGTCTTACAAAAAAAGGATATCAGGTTGGGTTGGTTTCTAAAGAACGTTATGAATGGGTTAAGAAAAAAGAAAAAATGATAAATGAGGAAGTGGAACGGGTTTCCCATGTGATCGTTGGAGCTAATCCAAAAACGCAGGAGTTTTTGGAAAAGTATCAAAGTGTTCCATTAAATACCGGCTCAACATTGACAGAACTGATACGTAGACCAGAGTTAAATTATGATTTATTATCTGAAATTGATCCGGATCGCCCTCATTTGCCTGAAGAAGTTGCAGAACAAGTAAATATTAATATAAAATATGATGGATATATTAAAAGACAGATGAAACAAGTGGAAAGTTTTAAGAAACTGGAAAATAAGAAACTGGAGAAAAATTTTGATTATGATGCTGTGAGCGGGCTTCGAATAGAAGCTAAACAAAAACTAAATTTATATCAACCGGTATCTATTGGACAGGCTTCCAGAATATCAGGAGTATCTCCTGCTGATATATCAGTATTGCTTGTTTATTTAGAGCAATATTATCATAATAAAAGAAAATTAGATAATACGGAAAAAGAGGATAATGATGGTTTATAATTTTGATAAATTGGAAAAAAATTTGTTACAATTAAATCTTACACTTACTGACACGATGAAACAGCAATTTGCTATATATTATGAAGTATTATGTGAATGGAATAAGGTTATGAACCTTACAGCGATTACAGAATTTGATGAAGTGGTAGAAAAGCATTATTTAGATAGTCTTTCTTTAGCGTCTTATTTGCACATAAAAAGTAATTGGAAGATGATAGATGTTGGTACAGGCGCCGGATTTCCCGGAATACCTCTTAAGATCATGTATCCGGAATTAACTGTTTTACTTGCAGATTCTTTAAATAAAAGAATTCGATTTTTAGAAGATGTTATTGAAAAGCTATGTTTAACAAATATTTATGCGGTTCATGGCAGAGCTGAGGAATTAGCACATGATGCTGCTTATCGTGAACAGTATGATCTTTGCGTTTCAAGAGCAGTTGCGCCTTTAGCTAGTTTAAGTGAATATTGTCTTCCATTTGTAAAGGTACAAGGAAAGTTTGTAGCTTATAAATCTGCTGAAATTACTGAAGAACTGGAAGAATCAAAAAAAGCAATTCAGACTTTAGGAGGTAAGATATGTAAGATAAAGCAATTTCAACTGCCGGACACGGAATATAAGAGATCGTTTGTAATGATTGAAAAAGTAAAACATACTTCTAAAAAGTATCCGAGAAAAGCAGGTACACCTGGAAAAAATCCGCTATAAGTGATTAATGAAAGAATGAAAAGTAAAATAATTATTTATTTTTTATGGTGGCCTTTGCATTTTATGCAAAGGCCACCAAATTTATTTTTTTCTGCCAAAATAGCGGTATGTGTGATTTTTATAAATTATGTAATCATCTTTAAATACAGCTTCTAAGTATTTTTCTTCTTGTAATATTTGTAGATGAAAGATAATAATCGTCCAGCTCGTAAACAAAAATAGAAAAATATTGAAATATATTAGTAATATACTAATATACATTAAATCAAATGCTAAAAAAGCAGGATTTCTACTATATTTATATATTCCATTTGTAATAAGCTTTGTACATGCATTTTCGGGGATACCAGCTCGCCAACTGTTTTTCATCGTTAATACTGCAATGAAAAAAATAAGATCTCCTAGTAATCCCAAGATTATTCCAATGAATCTGGTATTTGATGGCAGCATACTCCAATCTAAATAGATGGAAATTATTTGAATAATAGTTATGCAAACAGATGAAAAAAGAATTAAAATTTCTATTTTATTTTGACCTAATTGCATCGCCTGAATTCCATGCCTTTTTAGAGAATATTGCTTTAAAAAATATATACTGTAAAAAATTATTAAAATGGTGTAGGATATTATTTGATATGAATCTCCCAGTACACCGGATAAATAAATGCTTGTTGGTCCATCGGCGTTTCCTATTATCTCCATATTATACTCCTAATTATTTTTTATGCTGCGGGGTGAGGAGTCTTTAAAAAAAATTTGAATAATTTTATCTGAAATTGTTTCAGGTATTTCTAATTGAGGTAAAAGTCCGCAGTGAGATACATAAATTGGGTAAATGTTTTCATTATATTTTTTATATTCCTGAAATGTTTTTTTTGCATTTTCATTGCCAATTAAATAAATTTCTTTATGAATTTTAGGAAGGGCATAAATAATATTTATATTTGTATAATTAGCTAATATACTTCCTAATAGGTATTTTCCGGATGAATGTTTATAATGTGCATTAAAGTAAGATATATCAATCATATGTTCTGAAATATTTTTTTCATTGTAGTAATATTTATATTTATGGCAATCAGATATGGCTGATTTGCTCATCATACAATTATAAAGAAAAGTACTAATGATCGGAATTTCAAGTATCTTTTCTTTTATTTTACTTTCCTTTGATACAGTTGTATATAATTCTTCAATATTTGTAGGGTGAATAACAATTATTTTATCAATAATTTCCGGATAAATACGCGCAGTCATAAAAGTAAAAGAACTTGAAAATGCAGCTGCACAGATGCTTGTCTTTTTACCTATCACTTTTTTAATAAAATCGTTAATAAGTTCAACATACATATAATTAATATATGTAATATTTGGTTTGGATGATTTTCCGCAGCCAGGTAAATCAAGTTCAAAAATGTGAAATTTACTTGCTAATGTATCATCAATATGACGCCATTCTTCTTTGGAAGAAGTTGGATATAAGTGATGAAGTAAAAGAAGAGGGGGATTATTCTCATTTCCTTTTTCTGCGTAATTTATTTTCAGATCTTTCCAAAAAAATGTTTTATCCTCCTTGGAGGGATGTATCGGTGAAATGCACACATCAGTATATTCATTTATCAGTTGCATTCCAGCTATTAATAGTGTTGATAATGTTAATATTTTTTTAACAGGTTTATTCATAAAAATCCTCCTTATGTGTTTTGAAATGAAATATAATAAAAGAATTTATATTGTTATTATACCGTATTTTGTTTATTATATGTTAAAAAAATTCAAAATTTTATAATTGTTTTATGATCCTGCTGAACTGATGAAAATTGCAATTTTTAAATTCTACATCTAAAATGCACAGCAAAGGTTTTGCGCTTAAGGCTTTGTAATTATTGGATTTTGCATTCTCTAAAAGTACCTCTATAGTGCCTTTTCAGAGGATGTATTAGACGGCAAAAACGTTTTGACAGGCGTATAGTTTAACTATGAAAAGCTTAAGTTAATAATATTGGTTTTGGATATTAGTCAAAAATTTTTATAAATGATATTTTTTTCATTACTTCATTTTTGAATACTTTATAAAATGCTATAAGTTTCATTTAATTATTTAATTATGTAATTTGTGATGGAAGGTTAATTAGGTAATGTTTCACGTGAAACATATTTAAGTTTTATTGTTTTATAATGGAGTTCGTAAATATGCTAAAAAAAATTATACCAAATTTTAAGTTTTTTCTTGATTAGTGCTCCATCTGGTCCGGAAATTAGAGTTTAGTACAGACTGATTTACATTATGCTGTATTAGTTTTTAGTCGATGACCCACATTGCCGTCAAAATTTTGTTTTGTACTGAGGGGAATTAGTCAGTATTAACTTTAATTTCTCTCCGGATGGAGCATTGGAGCGTGTTTGAAAAATGCTTTGTGTGAGATGTGCTTCACAGATTATTGACATATGCCATTGGAAATTTAGGTCAGTCAAAGGTATGCTTATTTAAATTGGGTTATACCAGTATTTAATAAATATACTTAAAGCTTATTTAATAGTAGTATAACGTTCGCTAATTAACTACACCATATTTTCGCGTGAAACACTGATAAATACGGTATTCTTTAAGTGTAGTTAATTAAAAACGCTGTAGTAGTACTCAGTGAAACATGTGTAATAAAAATGTATTTGAATTCCAGCTAATAATGAAAATTTTATACAGTAAAATTGCATAATCTAATAAAAGATATGTTTCACGTGAAACATTTTATTATAAAAGATCAAAATAATTAAATAATTTGCAAGAAAAATTATTATAAAAATTATATAATATTTGCCTGTTCTATTACTAATTATTTTATTTTTTATAATAAATATAGCCTTTAGATATTGTTTCAATTGCTTTTTTTGTATTGTGTGCAGTTAATAATTGGCAGCCATTACTGCTATTTTTACTTATCATTTAGAAAATACTAATTATTGGAATTTGATGTTAATTATAAATAATATCATTATAATACACACAAACATTGTAAAGGTACTGACTGATTATTAGTAATTCTGAATAGTATTATATCAATTCAAAATTTTGTGATTTTTATTAATGTCTATTTTATAGGAAAATTATTTTTAGATATGATAATTAAATTTAGAGTACTATTAGACCAGAAATTAGTGTTTATCGCAGTTTGATTCACATCATTGCTATGTTAAAATGTTTAGTGGAGAGAAGGAGCCTTAACTAATATGATTATCCACAAGCCATATAATAAAATCATTGTGGCTGCTAAAGTTAGTTAAAATGTCATTGTGTCAGTACACTAATGTAGTGTTTTGTTTATGTTTACTCTGATTTGCATATGCATAAAGTCAGTAAATACAAGATATTTAAATGATATATTAGTCCAAATATTATGCAGACACATAAAAATATTTTAAATTATTTGTTTCAGAAATGGTTATAAAAACTTTGTCAGAGAAGTTCAAATTTTTTCTGTAGTGTTTTATATCATTGGTTTTTATGGATTGCGCGTGCTATACTGAATAAATTAAATTTAATATACATAAAGTAGAAATGCAGATTGCGAAAATTATTGTGTTAATATGTTTAAAAATTTCTATTGCTCCATCCGGACAGAAATTAGAGTTTATTACAGCCTGATTCACATCATTGCAACGTTAAAATTTCTAGTTGATGGAACCACATCGCCGTCAAAATTTTGCCTTGCACTGAGATGAATCAGTCAGTATTAAACTCTAAATTTGTCCGGATGGAGCAATAGAGCGTGTTTCAAAAATGCTTTCTGTGAGATGTGCTTTACAGTTTGTACCCACAGGGCATGATATGGAGAATTTATTCCAAATTTAAGAGTCATAGTGGGCTATGTTGACTAAATTTGGGATGAATTCTCCGCAAAGTGGGGAGTGAAGATCGCGGGAATGATTTTTCAAACACGCTCTAGAGCTATTTAGAGATGAAATACATGTATTAAATGATTACTTTGTACAGCTTTTTAAACTATTAAACCTATCACAGAAAAAAATAAAGCCTTTTAGATGATAGGAAGCTTATTTTATGTCTACTATTAATATTGTTAATTTTTATTTTTAATTATAATAGTTAATTTATAGTTATTAATATTTTTCCTTTCTTATAAAATTGGTTTTTATACATATTTTTATAGATAAATGTTTCACGTGAAACATTTTGTTCTTTGATTTATATAAATATCTAGTAAATAATTAATTAAATATTATTATAATCTATATAAATAATATTTTAACAACAAATCATTGTGTCAGCTGAATAAATAATAGTATAGCTTTTATAAATAATCGGAGTTTGTTTCATAAAGGTTTTCTACTTATAAGTAATGGATAATATTCTACAAAGTATATTAAATAAAGAATTTTGACGTAATATTTACAAGCTGTAAAGGAAAATTTCAATAACAAAAAAATGAAAAGATTCTACAAATAAATGTTTCACGTGAAACATTATATTAGAGCGTGTTTGAAAAATCATTCCCGCGATCTGCACTCCCCATTTTGCGAAGAATTTATCCCAAATTTAGTCAACATAGCCCACTATGACTCCTAAATTTGGGATAAATTCTCCACAAACTGTGAAGCACATCTCACAGAAAGCATTTTTCAAACACGCTCTAGGAAAATAAAATTTGTCTTTTTTTATATATAAGATCAGTTCATCAAGTAAAAGTAGTGAAAAATGCTAAAAGTTAGATTTTTTGTAAAATCTATAGAAAATGAAATGAGAAGATGTTATAATAGATTTTAATAAGAAAGATTGGCAAAATGAATGTTTACCAACTGTATATTAATCACAGTTATGTGATTCAGAAAGGAAAAGTAATGGGAAGAATCATTGCAATTGCAAATCAGAAGGGTGGAGTTGGTAAGACAACTACCGCAATTAATTTATCATCTTGTCTTGCAGAGATGGGAAAAAGAATACTTACGATAGATTTAGATCCGCAGGGGAATACAACAAGCGGAATTGGATTAGAAAAGAGTGAATTAGAGAATACAGTATATGAATTGCTATTAGATGAATGTACCGTTAAATCAAGTATTTATCAAACACAAGTAGAAGGTTTATGTATTATTCCTTCCAATGTAAACTTGTCGGGCGCCGAAATAGAATTATTAGGTGTAAATGATAAGGAATATTTATTGAAAAATGCCATAGATTATATAAGAGACGATTTTGACTATGTAATCATAGATTGTCCACCAGCTTTGAATATGTTAACTGTCAATGCGATGACGACAGCCAATTCTATTCTTGTTCCTATACAATGTGAATATTATGCTTTGGAAGGATTAAGTCAGTTAATACATACGATTGATTTGGTACAACAGCGATTAAATCCAAATGTTGTTATTGAGGGTGTTGTATTTACGATGTATGATGCCAGAACAAATTTATCTATGCAAGTTGTAGAGAATGTAAAAGAAAACTTAAACACAATGATATATAAAACAATTATACCAAGAAATGTGAAATTGGCAGAAGCGCCTAGCCATGGATTGCCTATTAACTTATATGATAAGAAATCAGCAGGTGCAGAAAGCTATCGTTTATTGGCAAAAGAGATTATTAATAGAAAGGATTTATAAAATGCCTGTAAAAAAGAGTGGTCTGGGTAAAGGGCTGGGAAAAGGATTAGATTCATTGATTCCAGATAAAGTTGGGAATGTAGAAATAAATGAAGAACCAAAACAGGATGAATTTATGGTTAATATCAATCAAGTTGAACCAAATAAAGAACAGCCAAGAAAAAATTTTGATGAAGACGCACTTTTAGAATTATCTGAGTCTATTAAACAATTTGGTGTATTGCAGCCACTAATTGTACAAAATAAAGATACATACTATGAGATTATTGCAGGAGAAAGACGTTGGCGTGCAGCTAAATTAGCAGGGGTGAAAGAGATTCCCATTATTGTAAAAAATCTTACGCCACAAGAAAGAGTAGAAATTTCTTTGATTGAAAATATTCAGAGAGAGGATTTAAATCCTATTGAAGAGGCAATTGCATATAAACGATTATTGACGGAATTTAATTTAAAGCAAGATGAAGTAGCAGAAAGAGTATCTAAATCAAGAACAACTGTTACAAATTCTATGCGTCTTTTAAAATTAAATGAAAAAGTACAACAGATGGTAGTAGATGAAATGTTGACTACAGGACATGCGCGGGCGCTTTTGGCAATTGAAGATCAAGATATGCAGTTTACAGTAGCACAAAAGATATTTGATGAAAAACTCAGTGTGAGGGAAACAGAAAAACTTATAAAGAAAATTTTAAAAGGGGATATAGTAACTAATGACAAATTGAAGGAAGATGATGAAGAAAAGAAGCAGCTAAAAGCGGTTTACCATGAATTAGAAGAAAAAATGAAGCAAGCGCTTGGAACTAAGGTTATTATTAATTTTAAAGATAAAAATAAAGGAAAAATAGAAATTGAATATTATGATTCTGATCAATTTGAACATTTACTGGAAATGTTCCAGTCGATAAAAAAATAAAGTGAAATACAAATATCCATTGTGTAAGAAATAAAAAGTTAATTTTATATTTAATAATATAGGAAGAGGATGAAAAAATGAATTTATGTGATTACCTTGGCATTGAATTGGAATATCTTGTCTGGGGATTAGCAGGCGCCGTTGTTTTATTATTGTTATTACTTTTCATTAATATGTGTATGATTGGAAAACTAAAGAAGAAATATAAGAAATTTATGGGAGATACAGATGCAAAATCTTTAGAAGAAAAAATAGAAGAGCGCCTGGAACAGCTGAATGATTTGGTAGAATCTCATTATACAAATAAAAGTAAAATTGAAAAACTGGAAAACCAGATGAATGTAACTTTTCAAAAAATTGGATTAGTAAAATATGATGCGTTTAATGAGATGGGCGGTAAATTGAGTTTTTCTTTAGCATTATTAAATGAAAAAAATGATGGATTTGTCATTAATGCAATGCATAGCAGAGAAGGATGTTATACGTATATAAAAGAAATTATCGCAGGTAAATCGATTATTGTATTGGCGTCAGAAGAGAAGGAAGCTTTGGATATGGCGTTAAATTATAAGTAAAATATTGCAAAAGTGATAAAAGTATTATATAATAATAGCATTAAGCAGAGAAAGGAGGAACAGACGGGATGCATCGCTTTCTGCGTACAATAGGATTTAGTGAATTTAGAGATAAAAGGCAGCTTGAAAAATTAATTAGAGACAGTATAGAAAATCCGGATATGCAAAAGATTGCTGTTGATTCTGATGGATGTGAGTTTATTCAAATAACAAAAATGTTTCATGAAAGCTTTGGCATTGTTATTTGTGGTCAATATCAGGATGAAGGAAATTTTTCAATGGAATATTATTATCCGGTTTTTATAGGACATGGCATTTCAACAGATGAGCAGATTGAAATTGAGCGACATGTTAATAATGAATCATATGCTGGTATTTGTGATGAGATGCGGCTTGGAGTTACACTGATTTTTTATATGCAGAATGTTGCCGATTACTTAAACCAAAAAGCAATATGCGAAGCGCCTTTTCAAAACGTTACCACTACATTATCTGCTTTGGCTTTAAATGGAAAAATTATTTTGCCTATTTGTAAAAATGAGCAACAAATTAAGAATACGGAGAAAAACAGATTAAATCATAATTATTTGATGGCTGCTGCGCGTGATGGAGATGAAGAAGCAATTGAAAGCCTGACATTAGAAGATATAGATTTATACTCGATGATCTCAAAACGTGTAGAAAAAGAAGATGTTTTTAGTATTGTTGAAAGTTATTTTATGCCATATGGTATTGAAAGCGATCAATATTCTATTTTAGGCACTATTTTAGAAATAAAAGAAACACAGAATCAGCTTACAAAAGAAAATGTTTTATTAATGAAAATAAATGCTAATGATTTAATTTTTGATTTGTGTATTAATGAAAAAGATCTCATAGGTTTACCTGAAGTAGGAAGAAGATTTAAAGGTAATATTTGGATGCAGGGAAAGATTAACTTTCTTGATTAATATTTGTGTCAAAATTTGCACCTATAGCTCAGCAGGATAGAGCGACCGCCTCCTAAGCGGTAGGCCGCTGGTTCGAATCCAGTTAGGTGCATTTATTAAATGAGAGGGGTAATAATCATGTCGCAAGATTACAAAGAAAAAGCAGAAAAGAAAAACGGTCATATGATGAAGATTTCATTGGTATCGCTGTTGATTGTATTATTAGCTGTAATTGAATTGTATGAGATTATCAATGATCCGGCTAATATGATTGTGATTGGCGCCTTAGGAACTTTTTTGCTTGTATCAGTTTATGTTGAAATGTTATTTATTGGAAAATTAATTGAAAAAAGGGCAAAAGAACAAGAAGAAGCTTTTGATAATGTTTATCGATCAGAAAAAGCTTCTTATTTGTTAATGCGTAAATATTTCGATCAAATGGATCAAAAAATGGAGAATCTTGGTGATGTATCCAATATTCCTTATAAAGAATTGATTGCAGCACAAAAAGCGTTAGCAAAAGCTCAAATTAATCGAAACAAACAAAATACAAATGCTTTGTTGATTTCTAATGACAGGATGATGCAGAGACTTACAAGCATGCAAAATGATTTAACCGATATACTTGCTAATACAAATAAAGATGAAAAAGCAGAGTTTTCTTTCAACGAAACGCAACCTGGATTCAGCGAAGAAGACCGCACGACAATTTTGCAAGGAAATAAAGATGTATTAGAAAAACAGAAAGAAATACTGCATAATATGAAAGAGATGGAATCATCTCTTCGTAATGAAATTTTAGAGTCAGTCAATAAAGTGGCTTCTATCAAATCTGAACAAATATCTATACCGCAATCACAGATGGAAATCAATGAATTTAATGATGATATTTCACCATTAAATATCGATGATGATATTTCAATTTTACAGCCGGAAATGGAGTTAAAAGGATTAGAAGATAACATTTCACCATTAGATGTGGATAAAGATATTTTTGCATCGCAGCCGGAAATGGAATTGGATGGATTAGAAGATAATATTTCACCATTAGATGTAGATAAAGATATTTTTATATCACAACCTGGTGTTCCAACATTAGATATTAATGAAAATGATTCTGTATTACAGCCAGAGATGGAGCTTAATGAATCGGACGATTTTATGTCGTCGTTAGATATAAATCATGAATTTTCATTTGATGATGATAAAAAATTACAGCAGAACATACAAAATTCTTCAGAATCAAATTTAGATAGATTATTACAACAGATGAATGCCGCTCAGTCTTCGCCTTCAAATTTAAAATCAATTGATGATGAGCAGACGCTTGCACCAATTTTTGAAGAGTCTGAACTTCAGCCAATAGAAGCGGAGCCAGAAATACAGCCAATGGAAAGCGAACCAGAACTTCAGCCGATAGAAGCGGAGCCAGAAATACAGCCAATGGAAAGCGAACCAGAACTTCAGTCGATAGAAGCGGAGCCAGAAATACAGCCAATGGAAAGCGAACCAGAACTTCAGTCGATAGAAGCGGAGCCAGAAATACAGCCGATAGAAGCGGAGCCAGAAATACAGTCAATCGAAAGTGAACCAGAACTTCAGCCGATAGGAGCGTTGCAGCCGATAGAAAGTGAACTTGAACTTCAGCCGATAGAACCGGAACCAGCGTTGCAGCCAATGGAAAGTGAAACTGAACTTCAGTCAATGGAACCGGAGCCAGCGTTGCAGCCAATGGAAACTGAATTTCAGTCAACAAAACCGGAACCGGTGTTGCAGCCAATGGAAAGCGAATCAGAACTTCAGCCGATAGAGTCTGAGATAGAACTGCCTTCCATCACTGAAGAACCATTATTGCAATCAAAAGCAGCTGAGTCAGAATTTAATACAATGACGCATGAAACAGTTTTATCATCGACAGAGTCAAAGCCAGATATTTCTCCAGCTGATACAAATGGATTTGGTAATGAAATTACACCGGATAAATTAGCAGCTATGGTTGCTAATCTTGGCACAAATATAAATATAGAACCGGATTCAGAGAAAACTTCTGAAGAAACTGCTAAAAGTTCATTTATGGCAGAAACTTTAGAACCGGATTTTCAAAAGGCAGTACAACAACCGTCTCTTCAGAAATCTGGTTCAGAATCAACAGATGAAGAATTAGAACAAATTATGAAAGAGATGAATATTGATAATATTCCAGCTGATTCATTGGAAGATTTGGATATTGATAAAATATTAGAAATACCTCTTGAAAATGATAAATCAACGTCTAATCAGGTTATGAGTTCAGAAGAGATAGCTGCTTTGATTGCTAATACAGATTTACTGTCTGATCCTGCTCCAGCAAAAAATGATGATATGATGGATTTATCTGATCCGAGCCATGTTATGTCTTCAGATGAAATAGCTGCTTTGATTGCAAATATGTAGTTGAAATAAAAATGAAAAATTTTGAAAAAGTACTTGCAATTTTTGAAATTTTGTTTTATAATATCTCTTGTGTTCAGGAAACACAAGGAAATGCGCCACTAGCTCAGCTGGCAGAGCACCTGACTCTTAATCAGGGTGTCCAGGGTTCGAACCCCTGGTGGCGCATTAAAGTATCGGTTTCAAGTGGGAGTCTTGGGGTCGGTGCTTTTTTTATTTCAAAATTTTTTTCAAATCTAACAGAGAAAGGCGTAGTGTAGAAATTTTTTTAAATATATTTGGATGATGATAAGTAAACATTACAGCTTTTCTTTTAAAAGAAAGTGACATATTATTACCTCCTGAATAGTTGATATAAATTAAGTTTATCATATGAAAGTTTACTATATTATATGAAAAAAAGGATATTAATTGCCTGTTCGATGCAAATGGATCTGATTCGATATGTAATAAAAAAATATGAAATGGATATACCCGTTATTTGGATGGATCGCAGACTTCATAATGATGTTGAAAATTTGCATTGCATGATACAAAAACAAATCAATGAAAATCAAGATGCAGAAGAAATATTATTATCGTATGGATTGTGTGGAAATGCTGTTTTAGGATTATATAGTGCGGAAACAAAGTTAATTTTGCCAGCTTTTGATGATTGTATCTGTCAAATGTTATACAGGGAGAGAGAGGGAATCATATCGAATTGTGGCATACCGGAAAAAGGATGTTATTATTTGACAAGAGAATGGACGACAGATCGGGAATCAATAGTTTCTCAATGCGAACAAATATATAGGCAGTATGGGAAAGAAGATGGCAAACAAATGATACATCAAATATATCATGGATATCATTCTCTTGTTATATTAGAAACAGGGGCTTATGATATAGAAAAAATAAAGGACTATGCGAAAAAGGCAGCCGAATATACCGGTTTACGTGTTAAGACCCAAATTGGGAGCTGTAAAATAATGGAAAAGCTTTTGCAAGGGAATTACGATGAAACTATCTATATCTTCCAAAAAAGGGATAAGGTTTATTTTCCAACTGGTCTGCGTTCGTAAACGTAGACCAGCAAAAAGGATTTTGCGTAGTTTTATCTGCATGCAATAAGTTTGCAAATGGGATTTCCAATAGAAGAGAATTTTTGTTCATATTCAGTCATAATATTTGAAAAGTTCATTTGTGAATTATGGTGTAAATCATAAGTACATGCAAGTACATTCCAATGTTCTGCAGATAATTGTTCTAAAGAAAACTCAAATAGAGACTGATTATCTGTTTTAAACTCCAGAGTTCCGGTTTTGGCTAAAATACGATCATAGAGTGTCAAAAATTGTTTTGAAGTTAAACGTCTTCTTGCATGACGTTTTTTAGGCCATGGATCAGAGAAATTTAAATATATTTTGGATATTTCATTTTGAGAAAATGTTTGTGTTATATTTTCGGCATTCATACAGATAAAGCGAAGATTGGATGGAATATGTTCTTCTTCGACAGAATCTAACTTTTGAATAGCGCGAAGTAGTACACTTGTATATTTTTCAATTCCAATATAATTTATATCAGGATTTTGATTTGCAAGCTGAAGAAGAAAGCGACCTTTTCCCATACCTATTTCGATATGTATAGGGTTGTCGTTTTGAAATACATGGTTCCATAATCCTCTGTTTTGCTCAGGATTTTGAATACAAAAAGGACTAGATGTGATTTTTTCATCAGCAATTGGGATATTTCTTAATCTCATATTTATCTCCTTCATTTATAATGTGATACGATTTATTATAACACTGATTGAAAGTATTGGCAAAAATAAAAAAAAGTGTTGCTTATCACTTTTATCCACACTATAATAAGAATATGAGAATGAAGTCAAATAAATTAGTAAATGCGAGGTTCTGATGAGATAGTAACGAATTGTTAGGAACTGTATGTAAATAACTTATAGCAGTTGCGCAGGATTTTTCCATACAATTCCTTACCATATAGAGAATAAAATAAAGATTGGAAAAGTGAGATGAAGAAAAAATTAAAAATATTGTTAGAACTGATTTATATATTTGTGCTGTTTACAGCTTTGATGCCTTCTAATTTAGTTTATGCAAAAAAGAGTAAAAATTATTGGCCAAAGCTTTCAGAAAAAATTACAGCCGGCTCTGCGATTTTGATGGACGTAGATACAGGTACGATATTATATAAGAAAAATATTAATCAAACGTATTATCCTGCGAGTATTACAAAAATATTAACAACGCTTATTGCAGTCGAAAACAGCAGTATGGATGAGATTGTTACTTTTTCAGAAGACGCTGTTTATAAGACGGCAGGAGGTTCCGGTATATGGCGGGATGTTGGCGAAGTGATGACGATGGAACAGTGTCTGTATGCCGTTATGCTTGAGTCTGCAAATGAATGTGCATATGCAGTAGCAGAGCACATCAGCGGCTCTATGCAAAAGTTTGTGAAACTGATGAATGAAAAAGCGAAAGCTTTGGGATGCAAATCTTCTAAATTTATGAATCCGCATGGGCTTCCGGATGAAAAGCATTATGTAACGGCCAAAGATATGGCTATTATTGCCAGGGCTGCTTATGAGAACGAAACATTTCGGTCAATTTGCGGTACAAAACGATATACAATCCCTCCTACCAATAAGCATAGTGATCCAACTTATATGGTAAATCATCATAAAATGCTTTATCCAAAAGATACGGATGCTTACTTGTATGATTACTGCATTGGTGGTAAAACCGGATATACAAATGCAGCAGGAAATACGCTCGTTACTTATGCACAAAAAGACGGAATGACATTGCTGGCTGTTATTTTAAAAGGCTCTTCTCCACAGTATTGGAATGAAACACGAGCCCTTTTTGATTTTGGCTTTGAGAATTTTAACCTTTGCAATGTGTCTGAATATTTTGAAGCTGACGAAAGCTATGACGAAGAGAAATACGATTCTTTAAATACAAATGATCCATATGCACAGATTGATCCTCAGGCTAGAATTATTCTTCCGAAAACTGTAAATTTTAGTAAAACAGACATGAAAATAAGCTATGAGAATCTTCCGGATGATGCACTGGCGCAATTAAAGTATACTTATGGAAAACGTAATATTGGAACAGCTAATATTATACGTACACATACTTTCATAGATAAAAATGATATGGTTGTGGATGATTCTTCAGGTAACGAACAGGAAGAGGTATTAAATAATTCAGAACAGTTATCAGAAGAAAATAATTCGAATAAAGATTTAGATACAATGAACGAACCGGAACAGAAAGAAATTAAGAAAGATGAAGAAAATGATAAGCCCGGAATAATTGAAAAGATCAAAAGTTTTGATATGATAGAGAAAATTAAAAATTTTGATATAGATGAGACAATATCAAATATTTCGAATTGGTTTCGTAATATCAAACTTGAGTTTTCAATAAAAAATATGATTATTGTTGGAAGTATTATTTTAGGAATTGTGTTCCTTATTGTTTTAAAAACTGTCTTTCAGAAATCATATCTTATTCGGCAGAAAATAGCAAATTACAGAAACCGTAAAAGAGCACAAAAGCAATATATTGTAATTAGAGATTCGAGGAGGACAAGAAGAGGAAGAAGAAGGAGATAAAAAACTCATTCATTTTGGTAAAATAAGTAAAAATTATATTGAGACAATATAAATACGCATATTTATGACTTATTTAATGAAAACGACAATTTTTCGAAAGAAAAATTGTCGTTTTTCATGTATAAGACATAATATAAAAAAGATTAAATTTTTAGAAAATAATTAGAAATGTTTAGAAAAAGTATCATTTACTTTTAATCTGTATTATTTTCAACTTTTACTTTAATAAATTCAGAGAAAAAGTCTATAAGCTTTTCAGGAGTTTTTGTATAAAGTAAAATGCCACAATCAGTTTCGGTAATCGTAACAAAAAGATTTTGTAATTCAGGCGCTGATTTTATTTGATGAATAACGTGTTGTCTTTTCCACGATTCCGTTTTAATTAAAATAGGCGTACAGTTTTGCAAATTCATCAGGCTGGATGACTGAAGTAAATGAGAAAGTTCTTGTTCTGCCTTGTATTCTTCTACTGTTTTATTTATCATAAAATAGCCGTTTTCATCGCGAGGAAGATTTAAAGCATTTATTGCGCGTTGCACTTGTTTGGTCAGCCCGGGGGAAGCAGGATGTAACGACTCAAAATAGATCATAAAATCTGACGCCTGTTTAAAATGATGGTTTTCTCCATATTCTTCAAATTCCCGAGTCAGTATTCTTTTGATGGTCTGTTCACAAGATTTTCTGGATGGATTTTTGTGAGAAGAGCTTAAATATGAAGATGGCATATACAGAAGGTCCTTTCTATATGGTATCGTTTAAAAGCAATGAAATATAGTAATATTTTATAATAATAATAGTCTATTTATGTAATGTTGTGCAATACTTTTATTTACTATTTTGTTTGACAGATAAGTATAAAAAGTAATATAATGTAATAAAATACTCGAATTATATTTATGGAGCGGAAAAAATAATATGAGTGAAAAAAAACTGTCCAGACAGGAAAAACGGGAGAAACAGATCGAACAAATTCAAATGATGATGGAAGAAAATGGTGGTATTTTGAAAACATCACAGCTCTATACTCTTGGGATGGATTACCGGCGAATACAAACTTTTGTCGATGATGGTATTATAGAACGTGTAAAAAATGGATACTATTCGATGAATTATCATAAGAAACGGGAAGAAGATATTGTAGCAGTTTTGTATTCCGATTGTGTATTAACAATGGAAAGTGCATTGTATTTTCATCATTATTTGAAAAACCGACCGTTTAAGTGGACGATTGCTGTAGATAAGAATACATCAAAGTCAAGATTTAAAATGGATTATCCGCTGGTACTGCCGTATTATACAGAACCTGAAGTGCTGCAAATGGGTACGATGAGGATAAGCCTTGGGAGCAGCGAAATGTCTGTTTATTGTAAAGAACGTTTAATCTGTGATATTTTGAAGTATGAAAACCGTATGGAACGGGACGATATGCAGCAGGCGCTACGCTCATTTATTATGGATAAGGAAAAGGATATTGCAAAGCTGTTAGAATATGCGAAAGAAAGAAAAGTATTATCAAAAGTCAGGAATCAGGTAGGGGTGTGGTTATAATGAGTAATCAGCTGTTAAATGATAAATTTATCAGGCAGCGGAGTGAAGAGCTTGAGATTCCTTATGAAAATCTTTTTGTAGCATCTGTGTTGGAGGAAATTGTTCAAAAAATTTCAAGCTCAGATTATGCTCAAAATTTCTGGATGAAAAACAGTGAGAATTTGAATTTGGAAAATTACAGAAAGAAAGTAGATCTGAGTCTTTCTTTTTATATAAAAGATTCAAATCAATTTCATTATAAAAAAGCCGATATAGGAAAATTGTTTGCAGATCTTTTTCGAAATTACAAGAAGGAAGCGATTTATTGGAATTATCATATAACAACGGATTTGGGAAAGATTTATATTGATGTAGTGGCAACGCTTTCTTCCTTAAAAGTACCGGTTAAAATAAAGCTGGAACCTGTAACACAAGAAAATTTGACGGCTTATAGTAAGGATATACAATTATTTTCTAATAATAACCGAAAAATAAAAATATATTGTTATCCAAGTGAATATGTAATTACAGAAAAATTTTTAGAGATTATAAAAAAGTTAGAATTGTTAAATGATATGTCATGCTATCTGGTTATTTATGATATATTGAAAAAAGACGTCTTATCCGGCAGAAAGGTCTGGGAGCTTTTACAGGAATGGTGCGCGAAAGAAAAGATTGTAATTGATGAAAAAAGATTTCAGCTTTTATTATCTTATCGCACAAGCAAATACATGGAAAAAAAATGGAAAGCCTGTTTGAGACATGAAAAAAGAAAGCAGCCGCAATGGAATGATGTGCTGGATGTTATGGAACATTTTTTTGGAGTTATTTGGGATCATATGTGCCGTAATGTTGTATATCTTGGCGATTGGATGCCGGAGCTTGGAAGATGCATAGATTCATAAACAGAGAAAATGAGGAAAGATGGAGAAACAGGTATTAGGTTATAAAGAATATAACAGTTTATATGAACGTTTGGCAGCTTATGGAAAATCAGATTATTATCCGTTTCATATGCCAGGTCATAAGCGAGCTGAATTAAATTTTGCAAATCCATATCAGATAGATGTGACAGAGATAGAAGGATTTGATGATTTATATCACTCTGAAGAGATTTTACTGCATGCTCAAAAACGGTTAGCAAATATTTATCACAGTAAAAAATCATATTATTTGATTAACGGCAGTACATGTGGAATATTGAGCGCTATAGGAGCCTCAGCAAAAGAAAATGATGAAGTAATTATAGCAAGAAATTGTCATAAATCAGTATATCATGCGGTAAAATTATTCAAATTGAAAACACATTATATTTATCCGCAATTTATGGAATGTGGAATCCAGGGTAAAATAATTCCACAACAATTAGAAGAATTGATGCAGGAAAATGGAAATATTAAACTGGTAGTAATAACATCGCCAACCTATGATGGAATTGTATCAGATATTCAGAATTTAGCAGAAATTGCACATAAATATCATGCAAATTTAATCATTGATGAAGCACATGGAGCACATTTTTCTTTGAGTCATTATTTCCCGGAATCTTCCATTAGCCAGGGGGCAGACATAGTTATTCATAGCCTGCATAAGACATTGCCAAGTTTTACCCAGACGGCAGCTATGCATGTGTCAAGTGAAAGAGTGGATGAAAAAAGATTAGAGGAGATGCTTGAAATTTTTCAAACCAGTTCGCCGTCTTATTTACTTATGGCTGGGATTGACCGATGTATTGGAATAATTGAGAGATCAGGTAAACAATTATTTGATAAATATCAGAAAAAATTAAAACAATTTTATTTGGCATGTGAGAATCTAAAACATCTGCATGTATTGACCGAAAAAGATTATGAATGGTATGAAGTTCCTGCTGTGGATTATGGAAAAATATTAATACAAACGCGTCATACAGGTATGGATGGAAAAAAGCTATATAATTTATTATTAGATAAGTATCATTTGCAGATGGAAATGTATTCCTACGAATATGTACTGGCTATGACAAGTATTATGGATACACAAGAAGGGTTTGACCGATTATTTTGGGCTTTATTAGAAATTGACCGTGAGCTTGATTTTATGCAAAATGAAAAGAAAGATTTTTGGGAAAGTGATAATGATATTCGGTTTTTTTTAAATAAAGTTTATGCAAAAAGAGAAAAAGTAATGGAAATTTCAGATACGGAACATTATAATAAAGAAGAAACACAGTTGAATTGCTGCGTTGGAAAAATTTGTGCGGAATATATTTTTTTATATCCCCCTGGGATTCCAATGATCGTACCAGGAGAAAAGATATCCGAAGCTTTTATAGAGATATTAAAAAAGTGTAAGAAAATTGGACTAAATATTCAGGGATTACAGGATCGTGAGTGCCGGAAAATTCTTACTGTTGCATAGTGATAGAACGTTCAGTTATATTAATAAAGAAAGAAGCGCTGCTATTCCGAAATAGTTATGATAAAATGGCTATAGGAAAGGTATAAATATATGGATATTAAAGTAAATCAAATGTCTGCAGTAATACCGACAGAAGGAACGGCTCCGGCAGAAAATGCAGGAGATGGTTTTAAGTTTGCATTAACAAGTGCAATCGGAGATGCAGATCTTCAGCAGCAAATAGAAGCTATGCTGAAAGATATTACAAAGCAGGGGGAATTGATTGCCCGTCATATGGATATCCGGGATATGAAAAAGTATCGCGGAAAGATAAAAGAATTTTTGAACGAGATTGTAAATCGTTCTCATAAATTTTCAAGAGAAAATTTTTTAGACCGTAAAGGCAGACACCGTGTTTATGGAATTATACGCCTTGTAGACAGTAATCTGGATGAACTTGCGCAGGAGTTGTGTGAGGAAGAAAAAGATCATATTAAGATATTAAGTAAGATCGGTGAGATTACAGGTTTGTTGCTTGACATTTTTACATGAAGAAATTGGAAGGGGTGTTGCTATGGCTGGCTTTAGAGACATTATAGGACATGAACAGATTATTGAGCATTTTCAAAACGCAATTAAACTAGATAAAGTATCACATGCATATATTTTGAACGGACCTGATCTGTCAGGAAAAAAAATGTTGGCAGAGGCATTTGCTATGGCTCTTCAGTGTGAAAAAAAGGGGATCGAGGGGTGTATGGAATGTCATTCCTGTAAGCAGGCAATGAATCATAATCAGCCGGATATTCGATATATCGTTCATGAAAAACCAAATACAATATCTGTCGATGATATCCGTAAACAAATCAATCAGGATATTGTGATAAAGCCATATGCAAATCCTTATAAAATTTATATTGTAGATGAGGCTGAAAAGATGAATCCTCAGGCTCAAAACGCATTATTAAAAACGATTGAGGAACCGCCGGCTTATGCGGTAATCCTTTTGTTAACCACTAATGCAGATTTATTTCTTCCTACGATATTATCTCGATGCATTTGTCTTCATTTGAAGCCTGCTTCAAATGAAAATGTACGTAGTTATTTAATGAAACATTTACAAGCGCCTGATTATCAGGCTGATATTTGTACGGCATTTGCTCAGGGAAATGTAGGGAAAGCAATGAAACTGGCTGGTTCTGAGAATTTTCAGGAGTTAAAAGATTCTGCTGTACAGTTAATGAAGAGAATTAAGGATATTGATATTTATGAAATGGGAGAAGCTGTTAAACAGATTAATGAGTATAAAATGTCAATCAATGATTATTTTGACATTATGATGGTGTGGTATCGAGATGTCTTAATGTATAAAGCAACAATGGACATTAATGGATTAATTTTTAAAGAACAGATTTATGATATTAAAAAACAGGCAAGCAAAAGTTCTTACCATGGTATTCAGGAAATATTAAAAGCTTTGGAAAAAGCAAAGATTAGATTAAATGCAAATGTAAATTTTGATATTGTAATAGAATTATTATTGCTGACAATGAAGGAGAATTAAGTTTTATGACGAAAATCGTTGGAGTCAGATTTCGTAATGCAGGAAAGATTTATTATTTTGATCCTATAGATATGGAGATGGAAACAGGAACACATGTAATAGTAGAAACTGCTCGCGGTGTAGAATTTGGAACGGTGATGATCGCTCCGAAAGATGTAGAAGACGACAAGGTAACGCAGCCGTTGAAACCGGTGATTCGCATTGCAACGGAAGCAGACGAAAAACAGCAGCAGAGAAATAAAGAAAAGCAGGAAGGCGCATACAAAATATGCCAGGAAAAAATTGAAAAGCATGGGCTGGAAATGAAGCTTGTGCAGGCAGAATATACGTTTGACAATAATAAATTATTGTTTTATTTTACTGCAGATGGAAGAATTGATTTTAGAGAATTGGTAAAAGATTTGGCATCTGTATTTCGTACCAGAATTGAGCTGCGTCAAATTGGTGTGAGAGACGAGACAAAAATTTTAGGAGGTATTGGAATTTGCGGCAGACAACTATGCTGCTCAACCTATTTATCTGAATTTGTTCCAGTATCTATAAAAATGGCAAAAGAACAGAATTTGTCATTAAATCCTACAAAGATATCTGGAGTCTGTGGAAGATTAATGTGCTGTTTGAAAAATGAACAGGAAACGTATGAATATTTAAATAGTACATTACCGGAGATTAATGAATACGTAACAACGAAAGATGGATTAAGAGGAGAAGTGCAAAGTGTCAGTGTATTGCGTCAGCTTGTAAAGGTGAAAGTGGATGTAAACGGAGAAAAAGAACTGCGGGAATATAAGGTAACTGATTTAAAATTCAAACAAAAGAAACACAAGGTAAAGGTATCTGCTGAAGAAATTAAGAAACTGTCAGTATTGGAAGATAGGGAAGGAAAATCAAAATTAGATGATACAAAATAATCTCCGAAATGGAGAACGTATAGACGAACTTCAGAGAAATGGGTATTTGATTATACAAAATCCAAAGAGGTTTTGTTTTGGAATGGATGCAGTATTGCTATCAGGTTTTGCAAATGTGAAAAGTAAGGAACGAGTGTTGGATTTGGGAACCGGAACAGGAATTATACCGCTTTTATTGGAAGCAAAGACAAAAGGAGAGCACTTTACAGGTCTGGAAATACAGCCTGAAAGCGCTGATATGGCAAGAAGAAGTGTGGAACTAAACCATTTGGAATTGAAAATAGATATTGTGACCGGAGATATTAAAGATGCTTCCAAATATTTTGGAGCATCTTCTTTTGATGTAATTACAACAAATCCGCCATATATGATTGGAAACCACGGACTGCAGAATTTGCAGGATGCAAAAACGATAGCACGTCATGAAATTTTGTGTACATTGGAGGATATATTAAGGGAGAGTGCAAAGATATTACGCCCGAAAGGACGATTTTATATGGTACATCGTCCGTTTCGTTTGTCAGAAATTTTATGTTTGATGACTAAATATGGGATAGAACCTAAACGAATGAAACTGGTACATCCATTTATTGATCGGGAACCAAATATGGTTTTGATTGAAGGATTGCGAAATGGAAAACCGAGACTAACAGTGGAAAAACCATTGATTGTTTATCAGTCTGACGGGAAGTATACGAATGAGATATATGAGGTTTATGGGTATTAAATATAGGATTAACTATACAGAAGATCTTTAAAAAGAAAAGGTTATCGCATTTGAAATATGAAATTTTAAAGTATCTTTCATATTGAAATAAGAATTATGCATATTTTTACTGCTTTTTAGAATGTAATCATGTTAATAAAAGCAGAAAGATGAAATAACAGATTTGATTGCTATTGTTAAAATATGTATCTTTGATGTAATTGTGTGGTTGATAATGCCAGAGCGTGTTTGAAACGAAATATAAAATGATATGTTTTTAAATCAAGCAAGAAGGAGAAATTATGTCTGGAAAATTGTATTTATGTGCTACTCCTATTGGAAATTTGGAAGACATTACATTGCGTGTATTGCGTACTTTAAAAAATGTAGATTTAATTGCTGCGGAAGATACGAGAAATTCAATAAAATTGCTCAATCACTTTGATATTAAAGTTCCTATGACAAGTTATCATGAATTTAATAAAATAGACAAAGCATATCAACTGATTGAAAAGCTGCAGGAAGGGCAAAATATTGCTTATATTACAGATGCAGGAACACCAGGCATTTCTGATCCTGGTGAAGAGTTGGTGAAACTGTGCTATGAAGCAGGAATACAAGTAATTTCGCTGCCCGGAGCGTCAGCATGTGTAACGGCTCTGACAGTATCGGGTCTTGCAACAAGAAGATTTGCATTTGAAGCATTTTTACCGCGTGATAAAAAGAAACGCGGAATTATATTAGAAGAACTGAAGACAGAAACACGTACAATTATTATTTATGAGGCGCCGCATCATCTGTTACATACCTTAGAAGAGTTGTATCAGACTTTGGGAAATCGAAGAGTGTCTGTGTGCCGGGAACTTACGAAGAAGTATGAAGAAGTTTTGCGGTCCACAATTGCCGATGTGATATCATTTTATAAAAATGAACAGCCTCGTGGAGAATATGTAATAGTGATCGAAGGAAAATCTCCTATGGATATTGAAAAAGAAAACCGAGAGGGCTGGATGAATATGAATTTAAGAGAACATATGAATCTTTATGAATCAGATGGCTTTACAAAAAAAGAGGCTATGAAGATGGTAGCAAAAGACCGGGGAATTTCTAAAAGAGATGTCTATCAGCAGTTGTTAGATTGACTGTTCAAAAATCAGTGACATAGCCCACTATGCGCCTGATTTTTGAACAGCGCTGTTGGAAAAAAGTCAGGCAGCAATTGCTGTTCTGACGATTCTGAGATGATTGCAAGCAGAGCATTTATTAGCATTTATTAGATTTAACTTGCCGCTTTATAATATTTAACAAAGTATTTTTCGAGTATATAAAATGGTGCAGAGCCCATATTTAGTAATGCTGTATGGAACATCAGCTCTGAATAATCGTTACCGTAATATTGTTTTGCCTGATCTTTTAGTTCCAGGAATTCCAGATATCCAATATAGTATTTTAAATAGTTTGCAGGATTTTCGATAATTGCCTGATATATTTTGGATACTACTGATGTTTGTGTAATTCCATATTTACCAAGAAAGTCAACGGTATCTGCCAATGACCAGCCATCATAGTGAACACCCATATCAATGGTTGCATACAGACTAAGTGTAGCGTCTTGATTTAACATGAATGCTTTTGCGATTGTTTCATCCAGCCCTGCATAGTTATAAGAGAGCATTTCCACATAGGTAGCCCATCCTTCGGTATATCCTCCATGATAAAGGATATACCGAAGGGGTGAAAGCTGTTTGGAGTAGGAATATATGGTTTGGTATAGGTGTCCGGGATAGCCTTCATGGGCTAAAGTTGTAAATAATTCAATCTCATTATAATTATTTCCAGGATTGATATAAATACAGTTTTTTGTATATTGATCGATAGGGGCTGTCAGGTAAAATGCAGGTGATAAAAAGTCTTGCAGTTTTTCATTTACATTTTTTACAATATAATCGGCTTTAGGTGCAGCCGGGAAAACATTTTTAATTTGTGTTTTTAAATGTTCAATCATATCTTCAGGTGTTTGGTAAGGAAGCAAATGGTCAGATGTACTGAAATACAAATTTGTTGAATTATTTTGCCGCTTTTGAATTGGAGAAAAAGTATTTTTAAGTATTCCTTCAGTAATATGATTTAATTCAGATAAATTTTGGTCACGTCGTTTTTCTGTCAGTTTTTGAAGTTCTGAAATACTGTGGGCAGATCCGGTTGTAGACTTTACAAGAAGTTCATAATATTTTTTTCCATCTTGAAAGTGACACAATCCCTGAGGATTTTTCCCTTCTTTTTTTAACGCTTTTAATACCGCGATCAGGTTGTGATAAGCAGGATAAACATGGTCCTGCAAAATTTCATGGTTTTGTGTTATGTATTCTTTTTTTTCTGCTTTTTTCAATCCTTTTATCTGTTCCAGACGTTCTTTAAAAGTAGTTTCCCAAAAAGAATTTTTTGAATTTTCCGGAAGAAATGCATGACACTGTTTTATTAAATTGTCTGCAGCTGTTTCATTCATAAACAGTCCGCGTTTTGCTTTTTCTTTTTCAAAAGAACATATTTGTTGAAAAAGTGTGTCAAATTGCGACAACAGTGTCAAGTATTCATCGACATCTTTCACTGTATGGAAGCTGTATTCCGCAAGCAATATCGGATATTCGGCCTGTACGCCTCCGGTGGAACTAAGCAGTTCATCATAATAGTAATATGGTGCAAGCTCTAGTTTTCTGGAGATAGAATCATCCAGAATATCATAAGTCAGCTGATCGGAGAGAGACATTGCAGATGGATCAAATTGGTGCAGTTCATGCTGCATATTCTCCAAGGAAGCTAACTGGGAGGATTCATATTTTGCAGATATTTCTCCAAAGGTGACTGCATATTGTGGTATTTCTGCTGAAGAAGGATCTGCAAGTGTATAATGCAGATTTAAAGTGTTTGCAGTTATTTGTGCCTGGAATATTTTTTTTAAGTAGGACTGAAATGCTGATGCCTGATTTTTTATTTCCGATGTCTGTGTAATTGCATCAGAAGAAACGGTATGTACGGAAGCATCTTTTAGCCGATAAAGGCTGATTACAAGAAGAAGGCCACAAAGTGCATAAACAGGAAATAGTAATGAGGAAGGAAGTTTCTTTTTATCTGTTTTTTTAGGAATAGGAATATGCTTCATGATACCTCACAGTAAATATTTAAAGAATTTCCAACAATGATATCTTATGGGGATAAAGTTATAGTTTCGTGTATAAGTATAGCAATTATTATCAAATGTGTGGATAACTTTTGGAAATTTATAAGATATTTACTTTTATTCATCGTTTGTACCAGTATATGTTTTATAAAAGAAAATAGAACGTGCAGATAATTTTGTTAGGAAAGAATACATTTAGGAAAGAATGTATTTAGGAAAGAATGTATTCAGGAAAGAATACATTAGGGAAAAATCTGACAGAACTGTATTTTTTAACAGTTCTGTCAGGCAAGAGGAGTTGGTTTTCAGGTTTCATTTTTTAATAATACAAATGATTCATAAGGTTTAAGATCTATGGATGAATTTGTATAGGAATGATTCATATTTGAAATTAAGCATTCTGCATTTGCAAATTCTTCCGGAATCTGAAAGGAAGTATTGTTTTTAGTAAAACTGCAGACTACTAATATTTTTGTGTATTGCAAAGTTCTTGTATATACGAATAATTGTTTATCGTTTTTCAATAATAATTCATATTTCCCGTATACAATAACAGGATGTTGTTTTCGCAAAGAAATCAGCTTTTTATAATAGTGAAAAACAGAATTTGGATCGGAAGTCTGTGATTTCGCGTTAATTGTTGTATAATTTGGATTTACTGCAATCCATGGAGTTACGGCAGAAAATCCTGCATATGTCGTATCGTCCCATTGCATTGGAGTTCTGGCATTATCACGGCTTTTGAAAATGAGGCATGGCCAGAAAATATCATGGGACAGACGTCCACTCTCACACCATTCTTCGTAAGCATGGATACTTTCAATGTCACGGAATTCCTGTGGATTTCGGAAAGGATAATTTGTCATTCCAAGCTCTTCTCCCTGATAAATATAAGGAGTTCCCTGCATCATATGAAGACAGGTCGCAAGCATTTTTGCAGAGGCTTCCCAATATTTTGGATCGTCGTTACCAAAGCGTGAAACAGCTCTTGGCTGGTCGTGATTGTCCCAAAACAGGCTGTTCCAGGCTTTATCATATAGTTCTGTCTGCCAGCGGGACATAATTTCTTTTAAATCTGTCAAAGGCAGCTTTTGATCTGTCCACTTGCCATATTTGCCATCGCTTTCTACATGTTCAAATTGAAATACCATATTTAACTCATTGGAATCCTCTCCGGCATATAGCTTTGCCTGTTCCGGAGTAACACCGGAAGTTTCTCCAACAGTCATAATATCGTATTTAGATAATACTTGTTCATTCATCTCTTTGAGATATTTGTGCACATTTGGGCCATGTACACAGTAAGGAGCAAAATCTCCATATAAACCGTGAATATCCCCATCCGGCATTTCTTTTGTTTTGGATATCATACTTATGACATCCATCCGGAATCCGTCAATACCTTTGTCGCACCACCAGGTCATCATATCGAATACTTCTTTACGTACATTTGGATTATCCCAGTTGAGATCCGGCTGTTTTTTAGAAAACAGATGCAGGTAGTACATTTCGGTATCTTTATCGTATTCCCATGCAGAGCCGCCGAAACAGGAGCCCCAGTTATTTGGCGGTATGTCTGAAGATTTTCCTTCGCGCCAGATATAGTAATCACGATATTTGTTTGCTTTGGATTTTCGGCTTTCGATAAACCACTTGTGTTCATCAGAAGTATGATTCACAACAAGATCCATTACGATGCGAATATTTCTGGCATGCGCTTCTTTCAGCATTTCATCAAAATCTTCCATTGTGCCAAATTCATTCATGATTGATTGGTAATCACTGATATCATAACCGTTGTCATCGTTTGGTGACTGGTATACAGGAGAAAGCCATATGACATCAATTCCAAGATATTTTAAATAATCTAATTTGCCTGTAATTCCTTTGATATCTCCAATTCCATCTGCATTGCTGTCCATAAAACTGCGTGGGTATATTTGATAAATTACGGATTCTTTCCACCATGTTTTTTTCATAGTTTTTACCATTCCTTTCTATATTAAAAAATGATTATTTACTGCATTTCTAATATAACTGCCTGATACCCATTTAAAAATAGTTGATTTTCTTCTATTTTAAAGGTAGAATCATTATTTAATAATACTTTTTTGAAGGCTGACGGAAGCTCGACAGTCTGTTCTTCTTTCTGAAAATTACCGATCACAAGAATATTTTTTTCTCCTTTACGGTAATATGCCATTAAATTGTGTCTGTCTTCCCAAACAGGTTCTAAGATCCCATATACGATGGTTTCTTTGTATTCGACATTTTTTCGCAGCGCTATCAATTGTTTATAAAAACTTCTTACAGAATCAGGATCATTCTGTTGAGCAGCTGCATTGATAGAAGTATAATTCGGATTTACTTTCAGCCAGGGAGTGCCTGTAGTAAAACCGGCATTTGGCTGGTTTGTCCATTGCATTGGGGTTCTGGCATTATCTCTGCTGTATTTGGATACTGCTGTTAAAGCTTGCTCTGGAGATAGGCCGGCGTTTAAAGCAGTCTTGTATTCATCCAGTGTGGAAATATCATCTACTTCATCGATGGAAGTAAAAGGTACATTTTCCATACCAAGTTCCTGACCCTGATAGATGAACGGAATGCCACGAAGCATAAAATTTAAGGCAGCCAGCATTTTTTTACTTTGTGTGCAGCAGTCCCCTTCAGGAATGTAGCGGCTGACGCCACGGGGTTCATCATGATTTTCTATAATATTAGATAAAAAGCCAATAGTTCCAACTTTTGCCTGTGCTTCAAAGCAGCATTGTTTGTATTCGTCAGGCGTAATTTGGCGGGCATCATACCAGCCTTTTTCGCTGCCTCCAAAAATGGTTTCATTAAAATCAAACATACTGCAAAAATAGCCGTTTTCTCCTATAAAGTCAGCGATTTCTTCTGGTTTTTCATTAAAAACTTCTCCAACAGTGAAGGCATCATAATGCTGAAACGTACGGTTTTTCATTTCACCTAAAAATTCTCCAATACCGTGTGCTTCTCTTAACATATTTTCAATACTTGTTAAACCGTCTTCACGGTCTGGTTCATAATTGTGGAATGGAAGAGCTTTTTTTATATTGATAATTGCATCAATACGAAAGCCTCGGATTCCCTTTTCGAGCCACCAGTTAATATTTTTATATACTTCTTCCCGAAGTTTTGGATTTTCCCAATTTAAATCCGGCTGTTTTTTATGAAAAACATGCAGGTATTGTTTATCTGTTCCGGGAAGGTCTTCCCATACAGGTCCGCCAAAATAAGAACGCCAATTTGTAGGAAGTTCATTTTCTTTTTTATCTTTCAGATAAAAGAAATTGCCATATTTTCCATCAGGGTCCTGACAAGCTTTCTGAAACCATTCATGTTCATCGGAACAATGATTGACTACAAGATCCATCAAAATATACATATCGCGTTTTTTCGCTTCTGCAATTAACTGTTCCATATCTTCCATCGTGCCAAAGCGTGGATCAATCTTGTAATAATCTGAAATATCATAGCCTTCATCGGCAAGTGGAGAACAGTAACATGGAGAAAGCCAGATAATGTCAATGCCAAGGTCATGCAGATAGTCCAATTTACTGATAATGCCTGGAATGTCGCCGATGCCGTCTCCGTTTGAATCATAAAAGCTTTTAGGATATATTTGATATGCTGTTTTATCATGCCACCATTTCTTAATCATAATCACGCCTCCATCAAAATTATTTCTTTCATTATAATGGGATATTATAGAAATGTCTTACACTTCTATGATTAAAAAATACGTTATTTTGACATTTTAGTTATTTTATATTTTTTGGACATGGTTTTTTCGATATTTTAATGGCGTTGTATTCGTATGTTTTCGAAATTCCTTTAAAAAATTGCCTACATTGTTAAAACCGCATTCCAGACTAATTTCCATAATTGTCAATTCTGTTTCTTTTAGCAGGTGTATTGCCTGTTTAATTCGGTAGTCATTGACATATGACATTGGAGAGGAACCGATTGCTTTTTTGAAAAAACGGCAAAAATATTGTTCGTTCATGTTAACGAGAGAAGCGAGGTCATGAATGTATATTTTTTCTTTATAATTTTCAGTAATATAGATAATGATTTTTTTAATCTCTTCTACGCGCTTATCATAATTTTTTTCAGAATGAACAAAAAGTTTGTGATCGGACAACAGTGCGAGAATACGAAGCAGACTGGACTTAATGTACAGCTGATTTGTTAAGTGATCGAAAGCGTCATTTTTTGTAACAGGTTGTTCATAGATTCTCATAATATCTATAAAGGAGTCGCGAATAGGAATAAAACATGGATGTTCCGGCAAAAGACACCTGGGAAATAACATTTTTCCATGCCGTATCGGTTGAATAAGCTGTACTTGAACAGCATCATAACATTCACAGCTTAAAATATCGGAAGAAAAAACGATTGCTTTTTCTTCCGAGCAGTTATTATTTTCGATAACGATACTGTGCAGTTCACCGGGATTGATAAAATAAAGACATTCGGAACGAATATGGAACGGTTCCATGTTGATTTCCAGACGAAAATCACCTTCAAAAAAATAGATCATTTCGATTTCATCGTGCCAGTGATGTTTTACCATAGTGCCTTGTGTGGCAAAGCATGTTTTGTAGGCAGCAAAAGGAAATGTTTTTGTTCCGTGATGACGGAGTTCTTTTAATGTGGGTGATTGTGTATGATGCATGTGCGGCCTCCCTGGACAAATGATACTGGTTCATAATATGAAAGTAACATTGGAACGTATAAAAGTCAAGAAGCGCGGAACAAAAAAAGTTTATGATATTTTGTCTGTAAAGCAGAATGAATACATATATATAGAAGAAATAGTTGTTTAGGTGAGATTATGAATTATTTATGGGGATTTATGATTATTTTAGGAATTGTGTATGCTGCGATAACAGGGACTTTGCTGGAAGTTACGCAGGCGGCTGTTGATTCTTCGAAGGAAGCCGTAACGCTTTGTATTACAATGATTGGTGTAATGTCGTTATGGATGGGATTGATGCGTATTGCGGAAAAGGGAGGGATTATTCGTAGAGCTGTAAAGTGTTTGAAACCTTTCCTGAGATTTTTGTTTCCTGGGATTCCAAAGAATCATTTGGCGAATCAGTATATTGCTGAAAATTTTATTGCTAAGGACTCTGTTATTATAGGACTAAATAAAGAACCTTTTACGAAAGGGCTTTATTTAGTCCTATTTTTTCATGTCTACAGATTTTCAATATCTGGATAAAGTAACGTTACGAATAGGAGTAGGAAACAATTTTCTGCTCAAGGAAATTATAACATGGATGTACTGGTACAGGAAAGCAAATTCGGGTTGTCGGTTAGCCGTATTTTGGGTAACTGGCAGCACGAATTCCACAAAGGTTTGGGAGTGTAGCTCCTAAGTATTTCAAAAATGGAGGACAAGCTATGACAGTGAATACAGCGGTAGGTGCAGAAAAGAAAGACACTCGCAAAATTACTTTCAAAAACAAAATGGAGTGCTGATATGCTGAAAATCAGGATGCAGGGGACAAAGAAAGATCTTTACTGGTTCCGAAGGTTTTTGGAGCGTCAGGAAGGCGTAGACGTAAAGTCTGTATCGGAACTGTTTGCAAACAAGGGGACAAAGAAATATTTCCGTATGTATGCAGAAGTAGAAAGAACAGAAAAAGCAGATTAGATAATCAGGAGGAAAGTATATATGTGCAGAGTGATCGCAGTGGCAAACCAGAAAGGCGGGGTTGGCAAGACGACAACCTGCGTGAATTTAGGAATAGGGCTTGCGAGGGCGGGCAAAAAAGTATTGCTGGTGGAGGCGGATGCACAGGGCAGCATGGCGGTGAGCCTGGGGATTGCAGAGCCGGACGAGCTGGATGTGACGTTAGTGAATATGATGGAAAAGGTCATCAATGACAGGGACGTAGAACCTGGCGAGGGCATCATCCGCCATGCGGAAGGAATTGATTTTATTCCGGCAAATATTGAACTGGCAGGTCTGGAAACGGCTCTTGTAAATGTCATGAGCAGGGAAACTATACTGCGCCAGTATTTGAACAGCATAAAAAAAGAGTACGACTATGCAGTCATTGACTGTATGCCTTCGCTGGGAATGATTACGATAAATGTCCTTGTAGCGGCGGACAGCGTGCTGATCCCGGTAGAGGCGGCATATCTCCCGGTTAAAGGACTTCAGCAGCTGATAAAAACGATTGGTCGGGTACACAGAAAGCTGAATCCGGCGCTTGATATTATGGGGATTCTGCTGACAAAGGTAGACCGCAGGACAAATTTTGCGAAGGATATTTCAATGCAGATCCGGGAGGTATATGGGAACCGGGTACATATTTTTGAGAACTGTATTCCATTGTCCGTAAAGGCTGCGGAAACCACGGCAGAGGGGAAAAGTATTTATCTCCATGATCCGAAAGGGATTGTTGCGGGCGGCTACCAGTCACTGACACAGGAGGTGCTTGCGGATGAAAAGTAAGAGTGCAGGGAAAGTAAAGCTGACATCTTTTGATGATCTGTTCGGCACAGATGAAGCGGCGGCAGGGGAAACGGTGGCATCTGTTCCCATCAGCCAGCTGCATGCATTCAAAGGCCATCCGTTCCGTGTGCTGGATGATGAAAAGATGCAGGAAACGGTGGAAAGCGTAAAGCAGTATGGCGTGCTGATGCCGGGAATTGTCCGTCCGCACCCGGAAGGCGGCTACGAGGTCATTGCCGGGCACAGGCGGTGGCGGGCCTGTGAGCTTGCCGGGTTTACGGAAATGCCTGTGATCATCCGGGAAATGGATGATGATACGGCGGTAGTCTGATGGTCGATACGAATATCCAAAGAGAAGATATTCTGCCGAGCGAGAAGGCAAAGGCGTACCGGATGAAATACGAAGCGATGAAGCACCAGGGCTGTAAAGGGGAGAAATATACTGCAGATGCCATCGGGGAAACCGCCGGAGACAGCGGGAGGACGGTACAGCGTTATATCCGGCTGTCGGAATTAGTGGAAGAGCTGCTGGATTACGTGGATGAAAATAAAATCCCCATGCTGGCGGGTGAAAAGCTGTCCTACCTGAAAGCAGGGGAACAGGCATGGGTTGCGGATGCCATCCGCAGCAGCGGCATATTCCCGTCAAAGGCGCAGGCAGAGCAGTTAAAGGCCGGCAGTGAGGCAGGGGAGCTGACGGAAGGGAAAATTTATGCCGTGCTTTCAGGAAAGACAGAAAGCAGTACAGGAGTCTCGATTTCTGCAAAAAGGATACGGGAATATTTCCCGCCGGAGTATACGAAGGCGCAGGTGGAGGAGATTATTTACAGGTTATTAGACCAGTGGAAGGAGAAGGCTGCAGATGAGTCATATGGAGTTTGAATATTTTAACGGGATGGAAGCAGAACAGTACAGTTTTTACCGGATACCAAAAATTCTGTTTACGGAGGAGTGTTTTAAGCAGCTTTCCTGCGAGGCAAAGGTGCTGTACGGCCTTCTGCTGGACCGCATGGGGCTGAGTGATAAAAACCGGTGGGTGGATGAACAGAACCGGGTTTATATTATTTTTACGGTCGAGAATATTGTGGAGCTTCTGAACTGCGGAAGGCAGAAGGCCATACGGTGCCTTGCAGAGCTGGATACCGAGAAAGAAATCGGGCTGATTGAGAAAAAACGGCCGGGGCTTGGAAAGCCGAATGTAATTTATGTGAAAAATTTTATGCAGAAAGGCGGAAGGGGACAGGAAACGGATAAAAGCATGGAAGATAAATGCGGTGCGGGGCTGGAAAGCCGCATGGAAGAGGAATGCAGCCGGGAGCCGGGGCATAATATGGAAAGCGGCGACGGAAATCTGCAGATGCATGAAATCCAGACTTCCAGAAGCATGAAAGTGGCAGTTTTGGAATCAGCAGAACAGGGGCAGGAATGCAGGGAACAGAACTGGTGGGAAATGGAATTCTCGTGCCGGAAGATTCCGCAGCCGGATTCAGGGATTCATGAAAACCAGGAGGAGAAAACAGAAAGATTATCCATGAAAATACCGGGGATGGGCCGTATGGAGCACGGGCATCCTTTAGGGGGCATGTTTTCAGATATTTCAGGATCAGACTTCCAGAAGTATGAAAATCATACTTCTGGAAGTCCTGAAAACATACTTCAGGAAAATATGGAGTCATGCCCGAAAGGGCATGAAAATCATATTTATAGGAAAATGGGCATGGAGGCAGAAGATAATTTTTTGCAAAATCCCCAGAAGTATGAAAATCATACTTCTGGAAGTTCCAGAATCACACTTCTGGAAGTTCCAAAATCATACTTGCGAAAGTTCCAGAATCATACTTCCGTAAATTCTGGAATCACACTTGCGAAAGTTCCAGAATCATACCTTAATGATACTGAGTATAGTGATACTGATTTGAATCATACTGAGAAAAATGATACTGAGACAGGAAGTACTGATCTGAATCATACTAATACAGGTCTGTGTAATCCAATCCAATCTTATCTATCCTGTCAGTATTCTTATCCATCCGGTACGGCAGACATTTCTGCAGCCGGAAGGGGAGTCCCGACGGATATGGAGGATAAAATGGGCGGATACCGCAGTGTGATACGGAATAATATTGACTACGCCTGTTTTGAAGTTGACAGATATTACAGCCTTGAAGATGTGGATAAGTTTGTAGAGCTGATGGTGGAAGTCATGGCAATGCCCGACGACGGCAGCCTGCGGATTGCGGGCGTGGAAAGGCCGGTTTCTGTTGTCAAGAGCAGGTTCATGAAAATAAACAAAGGGCATATCGAATACGTCATGGGGTGCCTGCAGAATAACACAACAAAAATAGGCAATATAAAGGCATACCTGCTGACATCCCTGTATAATGCCACGCTGACGATAAGCAGCTATTACAGGGCGGAAGTAAACCATGATATGTACGGGGGAGGATGAAGGCGGGTATTTTTTAGCAGCTTTGTGTAAAACAGAAATGTGGCTGGAGCGTGTTTGAAAAATGCTTTCCGTAAGATGTGATTCACTTTTTGTGGAGAATGCAGACAGCGGTAATGATTTTTCAGGCACGCTCTGATACAGACTGTCTGGAAAGAGGGATAAAATGCCTGACTGGAAGACAGGAAATACAGGAAGCATGAGAAACAGAATATTTGGAATGTGCAGCAGGACAGCCGGATTCAGCAATCCGGCTGTTACTTTTGTTTTTTGAGGGATGGGATTTGTGACACGGTGTCGCAAAGTCTGGCAGGGATTCCACGCATGGCATTTTTGCAGGCAGGGAATCAGACCGGGCCGTCAGGCGGCCTTTCAGAAACACAGCCTGCAGTACCAGGACAGGGGGAGATCTTGGGGAACCGTGCGGAATCGCAGAGCCTGATCGATATCGGGAACTGCATCAGGGAACAGAGGCAGGAGTCCGGCCTGTCACAGGAAAGCCTTGCGGAACTGGCAGGGATAAGCACAAACACTGTCAGCCGGATTGAGGGAGGGCAGACGGCGATGTCCGTAGAAGTGTTCCGGAAGCTGGTCTGCATCCTGGGAATGGATGCAAACTTCCTGCTTGGAAGAACAGGGCTGCCGCCGGAGGGCAGCAGGCAGCTTTCCGAGATGTTTTGGCGTATAGGGCATTTGAAAAAAAGGGAGCAGAAGGTTGTCATGCAGACCGTGACGGCGCTGATGGACGGGCTGGAGGGGGCATGATAGAAAAAATCAACAGATATGGAGGGCAGACGGCTGAATTTCACCATATCTGACAGGGTAAACATATGTCAGCGCTGTTAAAATAAAAGCATGAAATGTGAAGGCAGCAGGAAGAAAGGGGAAGAAGGGCCGGCCTGTTTATCCGGGCATAAAGCCCGAAGTAAAAGGAGTTCCAGGCTCCCGTTAAAAAAAACGGGCGGGCCGGGGTTGTTTTTTACTGCCTTTGCCTGTGATGCTTCATTTCTGTCCGCCCGCGGAAAGGCGGCATTTATGATGACATTGCAGGAATTAAAGCAGTCTGTGGAAACTGTAGTGCCGGGACAGAAAATCCCGACAGCAAAAAATATCAGGGAGTCTGGAGTGGCAGTTGCGAAAGAAAAGCTGGACGGGGATACAGAGATTACAGCCTACCGGAACGGCTATGCCCTTTATTCTAATTGCCGTGTCGCTACTGTATTCCCGATCCACACATGCGGGGGATATGTGTATGGCGGAAGCCGGGATGCGTGTAGCATAGAGGAAAAACTGTTTGATAGGGAAGTATGGTATCTGCGCCTGGTGCTGGAGGGGGAAGACCGCCTTGCACATAACAGGGAGATGAAAGAACGGAAAAAAACAGTATCCTCCAGCACTGCAGCAGAGGAATGGGATAAGGATGAAATTACCGGTGATAGGATACTTGAGCAGATGATACTGGAAGAAATGGTTACAGAGGCACTTTCTGTCCTAACCGGGCAGCAGCGCATGGCTGTTACCCGGTTTTATCTGCAGCAGAAAACACAGGGCCAGATCGCAGAAGAACTGGACGTCACGGTTTCGGCTGTTTCAAAGCTCATTTCACGCGCTGTCTGCAGGATGCGGAGATCAGGGGCACGGGCATGAGAGGGAGAAAGCCAAAGGAACGGGAAAGTTATGTGCTGCGGATGGGAGACGGTTCGCTGGTGGAAGTAACGAGGGAAGTCTATCTGGAATGGTATCAGTCCAGGCGGAGGGAAAGATACCAGGAAGAAAAGAAACGGAAATACGGCGTATGCAGCCTGGACAGGCTAAAAGAAACGGGAAGTGCCTGGAAAACTGCTGGACATGAATGCAGTGGGCCGGAAGAAAGCATTGTAAAGGAAATGTACCTGGAAAAGCTGCGGGAAGGGCTGGGCAGGATTCAGGAACAGGATGCTTTTTTGATCCGCCTTTTGTTTTTTGAAGAAGTGACCGTAAAGGATGCGGCCTGGATATGCGGATGCAGCCGCCGGACGGTACAGAACCGGCGGAAAAGGATTCTGGGGGAACTCCGTAGCATCATGGAAGATATAGGTATTACAGGATGGTATTTTTGAGGAGTCTGTTTACAAAAAAGGCTTGCAGCTTTGTATCTGTTCCAATTTAGGAGCAGATACAAAAGCTAGGTTTAACAAGTTTATGTTGTAGGTACTATTTATTAGTGTCAATAAATCTGTGCTAATTGTTACGAATGTGATTGTAATTTTATTGAATTGTCAAAATTCTGTAAAGGCTGAAACCCATGCTTTTCAGGATTCCGGTAATTCAAATTACAGCAATTAAGCAGCCAAAAAAATATTTCAACAATTTACTTATAAAGTTTATCTGAAAAAGTATACTATCTTGTTTCGGATTAGTTATATAAATTTGTATTACATTGTTTTTTATTTTTTGCAAATGAGAATTTGCTGCTGTTTCATCAGATTTTTTTGAATGTTATACAACCATATTTAAATTTTTTTGCATCTTTTGTCATATATCATCCCTCTAATTTAATAAACAACTCAAATTTTATATATTTGGCTCTTTTTATTCTACAATCACTTTAATATAGTGAAATTCTTCTGTTTCAAGTTCCTCACATATTACACTAACTGTTATCTCGAAAGTTCCTCTTTTTGTTGCAACAATTTTATATTCATCAGATATATAGATTCTTGTATGAATCAAATCCTTAAGTCTAATTAAAAGATTATTATCTTGGATATCTTCTTGATCTGTTATCTCATAAGGAGAATATATTTTTACTTGTGAATTGGCTAAATTTGCATAATCAAATGAAGGAATAGTTATGTTGTCTTTCTTTTGAATTGCAGATTTTTTATTCTCTGTTTTCCTTAAAAGAATGAATTCTTTAGGAATTTTTACATCTATATTAATATCATTTGCTTTTCCGGTTCCGATATTTTTACATGAAACTTGAAATAATATGTAATTTTTCTTTATATTTTCATGTAGCGTATAATTATTTTGATATTCTGTTAATTCCTTTTCTGATGGCAAAAACATATCTGTATCTATGTAATCTGAATCTTGTATATTTCTTATGTATTGTTCTTCTTCTTTTTCTAACGTATCTAAATAAAAGTCTTTTGTTTTACTTAAATCAATTTCCTGATATGGTATTCTTATTTCTTTACCATCATTAATAGTAATCAAAAACTTTGGCATTCTAACTCTGACATTCTTTTTCAATGCATCATTTTCTTCTCCTAATTCTCGAATTTTCCTGCTCATCTCAACCAGTTCTTTTTGTGTTTTAACAAAATCAATGGTATCTGCCCTTATCCATCCTGGCATCTGTCCTCTGTTGATCTGTTTATTTAAGGCATTCATGACTCTAATTGCTAAATCTTCTGGACTCGTCCACCATTCAACCGTTCTGCCATCTTTTACTTCATCTTTAAATTCTTTTAATTTCTGCTTTTTAACTGCATTATCTTCTATTTTATCAGGTGTAACAGGCACTTTATCATCAATTAGAAATGCTAGTACAGGGATTTTTTTATTCAACGCATATCGAAATTCTTTTTGTGTATAACTAATTCCTGCAAATTCCCCTTTCTCAATTACACTGCCATATCTGTGTCCAATTATTAGTACATAGTAATCTGAACTGTCAATTGTTTCTTGGATGATTTCCCATTGTTCTTCGTTACCAGCACTGAACATTTCCATTCCTATCGGAAAATGATACATGGAAAGGATTGTGTCTTGAACTTTTCTTCTTTCATCTTTTAGATCTTCGTATGTAGAACTGATAAATATTTGATATTTCTTTTCCATAAATTATCCTCCTATATTTTTAGTAAATTATAAATAGGGTAAGTCCTAAATATTTCTCTATCTTTTTCTGATATGCTGTCTAATATTTTTTCGGCTTTCCTCTTATTTTCTAATAATATATTAATTCCACAAAGCAATTTTTTTTCATTTGCATTTTCTTCTATGTATTCTAATTCTAACAACTCATCTTCTGACAATGACCTTTTTCTTTTTATAAGCTGTAACCTATTCACTTTGGAATAATTGTCATTTGGATCAAAATCTAAAAGTCTGTCTATAATCACTAATGCAACATCATAATAATTTTCATTTCTGGTTGTATCATAAGCAGATAATATGTCTAGCAGAAGCCTTTCATATCCTGTTTTTGTTATAGCATTCATTTCATATTTTTTAACTGCTTCTATCATAAAATTCTTTTTCACATCATAAAGTTTTTCCCACACATCCTTTTTAAAAAGCATAAATGCTGGTACATCATACTGTGTATTTTCTCCTATAATAGCTATTCTAAAATATTTAAAATGCATTCCATTTTCAACTGATACTTTTCCTTTATCATTTACTGCAATGAAGAATGGAACTACTTTTCCCTGCCACCACCACATATGCCAGGCATAGACACCTGTCTTTGGTATGATTCTTCCTTTATATATTTTGACAAGTTCATTTAAAGCATTAAGGTCAATTTCTGTAAGTTCATCCCATCTTTTTTCTATACAAATCTTAAATTCAGTAACGGCATCATTTAGTTGTTTAAAAACTTTTATTGCATTTTGCACAGATTTTTCTAATTGTATAGCACCATAGATACATACAGGCTTATCATCAACACTAAAATACTTGCCATTTTGTATTGCTGACAAAAATTTAAGATCATCTATTATCTGTTGTAATTCAGATAATGGTATAAAAGATATTGTATTGTCCACTATATTTATTTTCAAATTGTCACTCAATTGTATAAACAGATTTTTATTTGATTTTTTCATTTTAAAGCAATCATAAAATGGAACGCCATCAATTCCAAATGTCTTATTGACCATTTCACATCTGAAATGTTCCATATTTATTTGTGTTTCATATTTAAAGGGCAGCCATATATCACTGTCAGCCATATGCCCAAATAAGCAGATTTCACCAGCTGTTATATTTTGTAATATTTCTTCTGGATCGGTTACTATAGTTGTCACACTTATTGAATCTATTTTTTCTAAATCATCATAAGCTATAGACTTTTTAACTATCTCTTTTGCCCCTTGCTCACTTCTTTCATAACCAAACTGCCATAATATTTTGAATAATTCTTTTTCATCATTATCTCTTAATCTATTTAAGGGAATATTCTTTGTCTGATCTGGTTTCTTATCTTCTTTTCCCTCTAATAAGGACTGCAGCTTTATAGGAGTTAATGCATTATAAAATATTGCTGCCTTTCTGCCATTATTAGAAATAATAATTACAAAATAACACACGCCACTATCATTAAAATAATTTCTTAAATGCTTGTATTCAACAGGATATGTTATCATTTTCCTATTTAACAGACTTCCATCATTTTTACCTTTCACCTGAGCCGGAACTCTATATAATATATTCTCAGCTTTCAAATCTTCATTAGAATACAAAATAATATCACCATCCCAAGATGGTTCTTTATCATTATCCTGTAAAAATTCATCTATTAATGGATGTAATCTTATCATATTTTTGAGAAATGAAATTCCACCTTTTTCTATTTTAATTGAATTCATAGACTCCCTTTCCTGCCTTCACAAAGAATAGTATGTTTTTATAGATTTTCTATTTTTAATGATTTATCAATCCCAATTTTTTTAGCTTATATATCCTTTTTCTCTGACTTCTGCTAATCTACAGGCTTTATGTTTTTGTAATCCCTTCAGTTCTTCTTATAAGTTTATCTTTGCCAAAGACTTTTTGGCTATATATAAAAATACAATAAATCAAATTGTTATATAAAAAATTTATTCTATGCACACACATAAGCCGGATATTTTGGATGTTATCTGTCTTCACCATCAATCAGAAATGCATAGCTTACACCCAGAACTTCCGATAACGCCCGAAGTTCAATATCAGTTACATATCTCTTGTTGGTTTCAATGCGGGTGATCACATTTTTATCCATGTCATATCCTGCAAGCTGCAGCTTATGTGCAAGGTCACGCTGGGAAAGGTTCTGCTGTTTCCTTAGTTTGATAAGCCGGCTGCTGATCAGGTTCTTTTCGCCGGACGAAGTTCTTGGTTTTGGCATGGCATCCTCCATACTGTCGAGATTTGTCGAGAAGTTTGTCTCACTTTTTGCACCATTACTATTGATTTTAATAGATGTCCATATTAAAATCGGTTGTAAAAGTGAGACAAAAGGAGGATACAGCATGTTGAAAGAACTGATTTATGACAAAATAAATGGTTTTCTGGCAGATGGGATTTATTTTATGTTGGAAGGAACATTTATTGAGGATGAATTTGCAGAGGGAAAGGAATGCTGTGTTTTGTATGAAAGTGTGTATCAGGCAAAACAGAATCTGTGCAGTCGTCTGGAGGAGGATGAAAACAGGGATATAGAAACCATTCTGGACGGTATGGAGAAGATTACAAGATTGATGGCTATGAAAATGTATGATTATGGAAGGTGTGAGGGCGGGATAGAAGTTTGTATCTGGCGGGAAGGGATATAATTTTTGAACAGGTTCCAGTATTTAGAACGGAACCATTAGCAGAACTGATCAGTAAGGATCATCCGATGGGGATAGGATACCTCTAAAGCAGACAGTTTAAATATAATGATCTGTCACTTTGGAGGCATTCCGTTATCCAATAGTTCTTTTGAGAATAAAGACCTGCACTGGGAACAGATGGCTGACTATATGACGGATTCCAGGGGAAGATTTTTTATAAAAACCTCTGCCTGTTTCAGATCTTTGGATGATGGGTGTTTTTTTGCAATGCCGCCAATAAGTTTAAAAGGCCCGAACGTGTCAAAGCCCCTGCAGTAAAATTCCCCGCAGACAGTGCCGCCTTTCTTTGCAATGATCTTTTTCATGTGTTTTGCATGGTCGCGGTATCTCATGCCGCACGTATAGACCAGCAGGACTTTTTTTCCTTCCAGACGGATATCTTTTACGGCAGAACGGATGGATCTGTGGAAATCCCCGGCATAGATCCCGGAAGCGAAGCCGATAATATCATAATCCTTAAAATCAAAATCTTTACATTCGGAAACTTTTACAAGATCAAATTTCTTCATTTTCTGCATGGCATGTAATACTTTCTTTGTATTTCCGTGATGCATGGATGCATAAATAATTGCTGCTTTCACATATTTCACCCTTTCAAAATAATTTTATATTTCTTTGCTGTAATTATACTGCTTAACTGTCTGTACGGCTACCCTGTTTTTTTAGTGGGTATATTTTCCTTGCTGGCCGGCCAGTTTCTTTTTTTCAAAAAAATTTATTCCTAACGGTTAATTTATCCCCTTCCCCATGTGTGATGAGTGAAGGGCAGTGGTTCATGGTTTTTTGCCGGATCACAGATCCCTTCATGTGAACCTTGATAATTTCATAGCCTGCCTGGATAGATACCTGGCAATGAGTGTGCATTCTGCGTGCCATGCCGGAGAAAACGCTGCGGAATAAAACCGGGGCTGGAACGGATCCAGGGGGAAAACAGGCAGAACGCTCAAAAAATAACAGCAGATACTATGCAGGGAAGATATCTTATATGGACGGGCTTCCCTGCATCCATGTGCTGTTATCAGGAATGAAGGCAGTACAAAAAACGGAGAAAGGGGGCAATTGGAATGTCAGGAAGATAGAGCAGCAGAATGGTTTCAGTATTTTAAATGAGAAAAGTAAAAAGAGAGGAAATTAATGAAAGGAAAAGTAAAAAGGATCGTTTCAGGGGTTCTTTCTGTCATGACGCTGCTGGCCTCTGCCGTCCAGCCTGCACCTGTTTATGCTTTGGAAACGGGCACATTAGGATATGAAGCGGAATTTCCGGCTTTTGAACAGGTGAAAGACCGGCTGGATGCGGATGAGGCTGTCACAGTGGAAGATCTTGAAGTTGAAGCTGATGGAAGCTTTGATGCGGAAAATGATTTTTCTGGTATAACATTTGATGCTGAAAAGGTGAAGGTGAAATTCCATGAAGCAGCAGACAGATCTGGCAGCAGGTTTGACGGGAAACGCACGGGGAGCTACCGCGCAGTTTATTTCGTGAAGCCGTCCAGCGGTCATCCATCCTATCATATATGCCGGAACATTGTGGTGAAAAAGCCTGTAGCAGAAAACCAGGCGGAAAAGAATCCGGATGGTTCTGACAGATCCGGCAGGCAGGAAGATGCCGGGAGCGGTGATGAAGAAGATGGTTCAGACCAACTTTCCTATGGCCTGGAGACATTTACAGTAGACGGGCTTGATCTGGATGGCAGGAATGATGCTGATAAGACTGGGGAAGAGGACATTCCGGCTGCAGATGAAGCCGCTGGCCAGGCAGATACAGAAACCGGGCTGACAGTGGAGGAAGCCATGAGCCAGGCAGGGGAACAGGGCATTGACCTTCTGGCTATGGACGAAGGAGAAAGCGCAGTCTTTTATGCATCTGCAGGAGGAAGGGCAGAAGAAAAAGTAACAGTCACAAGGGGTGACTGTTTCCGATATGCTGATTTCGGGCTGGGCACATATCTGACATATAGGTATACGGTACGGTTCGGGGATGTGGCGGCAACCGCCTACTGCGTCCAGCCGTCTAAGGATTCTCCGGACAGCGGGACATTCAGCATTACAAAGCTGAAAGATAAAAAAGGGCTTTCTAAGGTCTGCTATTATGGCACAAAAGCAAGCGGGGAGGAAGGCTTTTTTGCAGAAAAATATCCAGATTTCCCTTATGCAAAGCGTTTTATTCTGGTGCATATGGCAGCAAGCCATGCAAACGGGAGTGAGGATGCGTTTTCCGGGGCGAGCAGCACGGGCAGGGAGCTTGCTATGGAGCTGTATGAATACTGCATGGCACAGCCGGAAATCCCGGATGTTGAGATGTCGTTTTCCAGTGACAGCGTGACTGCTTACGTGGAGGGAAATATTCAGCGGACAAAAGAAATCGTATTTAAAGGGGACGAGCTGCAGTCTGTCACGATGAAGCTGCCGGAAGGCGTGAAGTTCCATAACGTGGATACGGGGAAAACAAGCAGGGCCGGGGCAGATATAGAAGTCACTGGCGGCACAAGGTTCTATCTGTCTGCGCCGCTGACACAGGCGGAAGATGTGTCTGCCGAATGGTCAGCCAGAATGAAAGGGAGCATCACAAAGGATTATTCTGCATATAAGATCTCAACGGGCAGCGGGAGCCAGGATCTGGCCCTTGTATTCGGGGAAGGCGTGACGGATGAAAAATACGTGGAATTTTCTGTCAGCTGGATCGAACCTGCAAAGGTACGGGTGGTGAAAGTGGATTCCAAAAACCAGGGCGCAAGGCTGTCCGGCGCTGTATTTGGCGTATATGAAGATAAGGAATGCACGAAGCTTATTACGAGGATGCCGGCCACGAACAGCAGCGGGGCTGATGCCGTGAAAATGATAAAGACACAGGATACCGTATATTTAAAAGAGATCACAGCGCCGGAGGGATACGGCCTTAACACGTCAGCATATAAGGTAAAGCTGGACGATGGAGGGACGGTTACAACAACGGTGCCTGATGAGGAGCTGCTCGGCGGCCTGACTGTTTATAAGGAAGGCCAGGTGCTGTCTGGTGCGGATTCCAGTGCGGAAGGGACGGTATTCCGTTACGAAAATCGCCGCCTGCCGGGTGCCGTATTCAGTGTCTATGCCGGAGCGGATATTGTTACCGCTTACGGTACAAAAGTATTCAGCAGGGGCGACCTGGTAAGGCAGAACCTGGTGACGGGCGCAGATGGATCAGCATCTATGGAAAACCTCCATGCCGGGACATACGTTGTGAGGGAAACAAAAGCTCCGGAGAATTTTTATAATGCCGGTGAGGAAAAGACGGTAACGGTCTCTGCAGCGGGGCAGGATGCGGAAGCAGCATTTTCAGAAATAACATTTACGGATGAACGCCAGAAAGCGGAGGTTTCCATACTGAAAAAAGACAGGGATACGGATGCGCCGCTGGGAGGCGTTATTTTTGGCCTGTATGCGGCGGAGAGCATCAGAAGTGTGGATGGACTGGCAGCTGCAGACAGGGGAACACTGATCGAAAAAGTACAGACTGGAACAGACGGCAGGGCAGAATTTTTGTCTGACCTTCCTGTGGGTTTTTCTTACAGCGTGAAAGAAGAACAGGCGCCTGCAGGGTATGTGCTGGGCACGGATGTGTATGATTTCCGGTTTTCTTACACAAGTGATAAGGAAGCGGAGGTATCTTTCAGCCATGCTTTTACAAATAAGCGTGCCAGCGCAAAGATTACGGTTCACAAAAAGGATGCGGAAACAGGGCGTGCAGTCCCGCAGGGGGATGCATCGCTGGAAAAGGCAGTCTACGGGCTGTATGCACGTGAGGACATCATGCGCCCGGACGGGTCAGGAACGGCTTACAGGGCCGGGGAACAGGCAGCATCACTGACGACCGGCAGGAACGGGGAAGCATCTGTGGATAACCTTTATCTTGGAAAATATTTTGTTAAAGAGATTACTCCGCCTGTTGGCTATCTGGCAGATACAAAGGAATATGACTTTTTATGCAGCTATGAAGGGGACATGACAGCCGAGGTGGAGCGGGAATGCACTTCACTGGAGCAGGTGAAGAAGCAGCCGTTCCAGATCATTAAAGCCGGATATAACGGGGATACGGATGTGGGCCTTCTGGCAGGAGCCGGGTTTACGGCCTATCTGAAATCTTCGCTGGCAAAAAATGCAGACGGAAGTTATGATTTCAGCTCTGCACAGCCGGCGGTAATTGGAAAGCACGGGGAGACGGAAATTTTTACGGACGAAAAAGGATATGCCTGCAGCGCAGCACTGCCTTATGGAACTTATATTGTCCGTGAGACGACAACACCGCATAATTACAAGCCGGTGAAAGATTTTACAGTCCGGATTACGGAAAATAGCCCGGACACGCCGCAGATGTGGCGGGTGCTGTTTGATGAAGAATTTACGGCAAAGCTGAAAATTATCAAACAGGATAATGAAACAAAAAAGGCGGTGCTAGTAAAGGGTGCGGAATTTAAAATTTATGATCTTGACCGCGGCAGGTATGTGGAACAGGTGACAACCTATCCGGTGACAGTACTGCATAAATCCTATTTTACGGATGAGAACGGATACCTGATCCTTCCGCAGAACCTGGGTGCAGGCCGTTACCGGATTGAGGAGGTGCATGCGCCTTACGGGTATACGCAGAACCCGGATTCCATTGATGTTGCTGACCATTTATTCTGGCTTCAAATAAATTTGATTGATTGTCACAAAATT
>CAJUBQ010000018.1 GCA_910584595.1 uncultured Eubacterium sp. | reverse complement strand
GGAGTAAATATCCCCTGATACAATTAGTCTAAATACCAAGCAGACACTACACTAGGGTATTAATTTATTAGAAGAATTATAAAATTGGATAAATCAAAGTGGAATTATTATTTATTCTTTCAGAATCATTAGTTATGTGTTAGACATTGAGAACTAAAAATAAAAAGTATATGCTGAATAAAGAATCATATGTTGAAAAAGTTGACAGATAATTAGCATGCCGTCCACTTGGCATTTTACATTTGAGATAGCGATAAAATTTATTGTAGTAATATAACAGAAACAAAAAATAGAAATTATGAGAGGATAGATAATGAACGAGAACAAAGAAACAACAGCTGCTATAAAATTAATTATAGGATCACTACCATATCAGGGTATTTCGGTTATAAATACAATGAAAAAGGTTATGGAATATCTTTGCATATATTATGAAAAAACGCTGGAAAAAAAGTATTTAGAGATCGCTATAATGCATATGCGTGCGTATATAGAACTGGGGTTTGTATATGATGAATTGAAGCGTCAATTTGATTTTGTTTTGACGTTGGCGGGAGTTAGCAAAAAAGAAATATATCGTAATGTATCAGGTGAAAATCAATCAGCAAAAAAAATAAGTAAAAGTGAAATAAGAAGTATGATACGACGGTGGACTTCATCAAAATATCATACAAAAACAAAAGATGAAGTAGTTGAGGATATCATAGATAAGGTAGAGCGAAGATCAATGGGAATATATTATTATCATAGTAATCAAAATCCTAAAAATCCAAAATCGGATGATGTTTATGCATTAGTAATTAATGAATTTGAATCGTATTTTCATGATATTAAAAGAAATAAATATTTTAAGTTATTATAAGTTTTTATGGGATTGCTATAGGCATTTATTATTATAATTGAATATATGACGAAAGCCAAGGAAAAACAACCTGATAAATAATCAGGTTGTTTTTTTGTTAGCCATTTGGTTTCTGATTTTTAATGAAATATTATGAGGTCTAAAAAAAGCGGTTAACAGACAAATATATGTATGAGTTTTTTTATGTAATATAATATAGAAAATCAAATAAGAAATAACATTTTGGGTGAACATGAGAAGGAAAAATGATTCTAAAGTTTACGAGGTAGGAAAAGTTATAATTGGAGGGAGGATTGGATTGATATATATGTCTGCAAGAACAGCATGAATCCAAAAAGAAGATTTTGCAGTAAGAAAGATTTTATGTGCAGGAGAAGGTACGTCTAAGCAAAAAGCAATCAAAGAGATCTTTAACACTATGGCTTATCCTCTTTATGGAATGACACAAACCGATACAATGGTGAATTTGATGGTAAACTTATGAAAGTAAAAAATTTTTGAGCAAAGGTGTATTGAAATGCTTGAGCGCTTTGCTGTTATTGGTGGTTGTGCAGACTGCAAACTTAGCATGTATATGGCTGGCTCATCAATCTGAATTTCCAGAAGTTTCTAATAAGTATAAATTAATAAGTGATTTGTAAAATGGTGGATATAATACGGCATTATGTTTATTATGTCAAAATATATAATGATACAATATTACATAAAAATAAATTGTCATGAAGAAAATCCGCGCGGTTTGCCAGACTTTTAAGAATGCCGTTTTTTTCATTGCGGCCAAGTTTACCTTCTGTGCAGTGCTGCTCAGCAACAAATCATACCAGACTTTCCGATTTATGTGTATTCAAACCGTTGCATACGAAAGTCCGGGATGCCCGGGGTGTTTCTACTTATTAAAGTGCGAACTACTGCCATTACAAAGTCCTCTTCTGTGTGGTGGGATTCAGATATGGCTTTTCCATACGTCTTATAGCGGTCAAAATGGGTGTGGGCTTAGTGGCATAGATAGAATCTCTTTGTATTATTTTCCATTTCAAAATGAATAATACAGGCAAAATGTAGTTAATGACGCTTTGTGCTATGAAGAACTTATTACTTACATACGGAATAAATTGCCGAATTATATGATTCCTTCGCATATTTATCAGGCGACAGAAATACCTTTAAACAGAAACGGTAAAGTAGATGTTACGGGTCTTGATAAATATATTATTGAGAGAAAGAAAAAGAAGAGTGTACCGAAAAATGAAATAGAATGCTTTGTACTAAATGTATTCAAGGAGGAAAAATGGAACAAAAAACTTTACAGGATATTTTTAGTGAAATTGGAAAAATTGAAGAGAGAGGTATTACCTTTGTTAATGGAGATACAAAAGAAATATTTGTATCATATAAAGAGTTATATACTAAGGTGCTTTACTTGTTAGGTAGTTTTCAAAAACATGGAATTAAAGAAAATGAGGCTGTTGTTTTTCAGATTAAATCAAATTATGAATTTATCACAGCATTTTGGGCATGTATTCTAGGGAAAATGATACCAGTACCGGTAGCGCTTGGAACATCTAAAGATTCTTATGATAAAATAGATAAAATATGTTCAATTTTGGGAAAACCATATGTATTATTTGATGAAGCTGGTTTTGAACAGTTTAAAAAGAATACAGAGCGAATGGAAGGTTGTTCAGAGTATGAAGAACATATGCAAATTATGTTTTATGATGAATTTATAGATGGAGATCTGGAAGGTTCTATTGTGAAATGTAAGAGTGAGGATATTGCTTTTATTCAGTTTTCATCAGGTTCTACTGGACATCCAAAGGGAGTTGTGCTTTCGCATGGTAATCTGGTTGCAAATACAGAGGGTATTTTAGAAGGATTAGAACTTACAACGAAAGATACTTGTCTTAGTTGGATGCCATTGACACATGATATGGGATTGATTGGATTTCATATTTCACCATTAAGATTGCAAATCAATCAATATCTGATGCCAACATCACTATTTATTCGTTCTCCATTGTTATGGCTCAGAAAGGTGTCAGAACATAGAATCAAAGTTTTGGCTTCTCCTAATTTTGGATATGTTTATTATTTAAAGGCATTGGGAAGAGCAAAGTCAGAACAGATAGATTTAAGCTGTGTACAGACAATATTCAATGGAGCAGAGCCAATTTCGCTTAAAACATGTAATGAATTTTTAGATACAATGGGACAATATGGATTAAATCGAAATACCATATTTAGTGTTTATGGCCTCGCAGAGGCAAGTTTAGCAGTTGCTTTTCCGAAAGTGAAAGAAGAAATCAGGCATGTTCAAATAGACGGAACCAGATTGGGTATTGGTGAAAAAGTTTGCTTTACTTCGGAAACAAATAAAGTGGATTATGTAATTGAAGGTAGAAGCGTAAAACATTGTGATTTTAGAATAACTGATGATGAGAGAAATGTTACAGAAGAGGATGTAATTGGACATATTGAAATCAAAGGCTTGAATGTAACCAAAGGATATTATAAGAACACAGAAGAAACAAGTAGTAAAATGAGTTTTGATGGTTGGTTGGATACAGGTGATATTGGATTTGTTCATAATGGAGAATTAGTTGTTACTGGTAGAGCAAAAGACATTATTTTTGTCAATGGTATGAACTTTTTTTCACATGATATTGAAGAAATCATTATAAATGATTGTAACATTGTGAATGGTAAAGTTGCTGTTGCGGGTTATCACAATAACACAACAGAAAAAGAAGATATAATAGTCTTTCTTGTATATAGAGGAAAGCTTAATAAGTTTCTTGAATTGGCAGATCAGATAAGTGCTTTAGTATGGAATAGATTTGGTATCAGGATTAATCAAATCATACCTGTTATGAAAATACCTAAGACAACTAGTGGTAAAATTCAAAGATATCGCTTGGTTGAAAGTTATTGCAAAGGTGAAATGAACGAGAAATTAAAAGAATTGAAAGTTCTTCGTGAAAACCAAAATGTAAGTGCAACAGTTAGGGATGAAAATAGAGAAAAGTTTGTAAATATCGCAAATGAGCTTTATCATATCGATGAGGATGTAATGAATAAGCGGTTATGGGAATTAGAAGGAGATTCATTGACGGCATATCAATTTAGTGTTCAATTGAATTCCCAATTTCATAGCGATATAGGTATTTCAGATTTATACAGTGCAAAGACTTTGCAGGATGTATTTGAGCAGACGCTGAATCATACCAATTCTAATACGGATATAATTGAGAAGCTTGGGAAAAAGGATAAATATGAATTGTCTCCAGAACAGGAGCGAATGTATCTTTTACACAAAATGAAACCGATGAGTACAAATTATAATGTACCGATTGTACTTAAAGTTGCTGGTGAAATTGATATTCCAAGATTTGAGAAAGCAATCCATGAACTACTTTACCATCAAGATATATTAAGGACTAATTATATAGGAGATGGTGATGCAACATACCAGTATCTGAATGATATTGAGACGTTTCATGTTGAGATATTGAAAGACCAGAATAAAGAGATTAAAGAAATCTATTATGATTTTGTTCGCCCATTCTGTTTAGAAAAAGATTTATTGATTCGTGTAGCATATGTTGAAGATAAAAATATGGATCATTATGTTATTTTTGATTTTCACCATATCGTGTGTGATGGAAGTTCTTGTGGCATAATGATACGAAATATATCTGAATTGTATAGTGGAGGCAATTTACCAGATTTATCCGTTTCATATTTCGATTATGCAGAATGGAAAAAGAATTATGTTGAAAAAATGGATAAAGAGAGAAAGTTCTATTTAGAATTACTCCAGAACATTCCACCACAGTTAGAAATTAAAACAAAGCAGAAGAATGCAGAACTTACTGATGAGGCATCCTCTAATGTCTTTTATATCGAAGGAGATTTATATAATGATATAAAATGTTTACTCAGTAAGAATGATATAACGTTATATCATTTCTTGCTGGGAGCATATTCGATTTTGTTATCTTTTTATTCTGATCAAGATGAAATGATCATTGGATCCCCATTTGCTGCTCGAACCAAAAGAGACTTGTTCGATCTTGTTGGAGTCTTCATTAACACGATTCCTGTTCCATGTTCACTAGACTATGATTCAACATTTGAACAGTACTTTGAACAAATAAAAGCGATATTATTATCAATTTATAATTATCAGGATTACCCATATGTCAAAATCCTTCAAAATATAAATGATGTGAATCAGAATCAGCAAAAGAATGCGATTTATAATACATTATTTACTTTACAGAATATGGAGATCCCTGAGTTCCGATTGGGGGATTCTGTATTGTCAGTTTATGATATGGAAACGAAGGATGCCAAATTTGATCTGAGCATGGAAGTTTTTCCGTCTGAAGATAATCTAAAGATAAAAATTATATATAGAAGATGTTGCTTCGATTCAGCTACAATACGTGAGATGTCTGAGAACTTCGTTGATATTATTCGGTATATTTCACATTGTTATAAAGAGAAGATGGAGGGTGTAAGTCAGGTCTTTCTAAACGACAACCATACTCTTCTGGGTAAAACGGAAAATGATAAAGAAGTTGATATTTTTTCACGATACAACGATGTGATATCTCAGTATCCGGATAGAAAAGCAATTGTATGTGGTGGAAACCAACTTACTTATGCAGAATTGGATAGAGAAGCGAATAGGATTGCTGACTATCTGCAAAGCTTTGGTATAGGAAAAGATGGATATATTCCAGTCATAATGAATACACATCTGGATTTGATTCCAGTTATTTTAGGAGTTTGGAAATCTGGCAATGCATTTGTTCCGGTAGATGTAGATTATCCTGAAGGATTGATACAAGATATTATTGAGAATTGTTGTGCGAAGATAACAATCGTCCAAAAACAATATGAAAATAAGATCCTCAACCATCCTCATATTCTAGTCGAGGATACTAAGGAACATGAGTGGAATGACGTAGGTGATGTTGCAGAGAAGCATGATCTATTTCATGATGTTTACGCGATTTACACGTCTGGAACAACGGGGAGACATAAGGGAGTTAAAATCTGTAATTATAATCTTTCGAATTATATCAATTGGTTTGTTTCACAGAATGGAATATCTTGTCAAGATAAGACAATGTTGATGTCTTCACATTGTTTTGATTTGGGATATACAGCTGTATTTTCTTCAATTTTGTCAGGTGCAGAATTACATATTCTTTCTAGGGAGCAATATCATGATCCAGATTATATTTTGAAGTATATTGAACAAGAACAGATAACCTATATGAAAATGACTCCATCTCTACTGCATATGTTGAAAATTAGTAGCGCGTATGAAAAAGAGAATATATTAAGAAGTGTTAGACTCATTGTCTTAGGTGGAGAAAGCCTAAAAATTGAAGACGTACGTGAGATTAGTAAAAAGTATAAAAATATTACTTTTATGAATCATTATGGTCCTACAGAAACTACAATTGGTACCATTTATAAGATTTTGAATCAGGATACCATTCACGGAGAAGAATGGACTAATGTGATCGGACGGCCAATTTATAATATGAGTGCAAAGATATGTAGTCATAATAATCTTATTGTACCGAGAGGAGTTGCTGGAGAACTGGTACTTATTGGTGAGAGTGTTTCGAAAGGTTATATCAACAATGCACAGTTGACAGAAGAAAAGTTTTTTGATGTAGAAAATAAGGGAAAACTGATTCGAGGATATCATACAGGTGATTTATGTAGAATAAATAAGAATGGAGATATCGAGTTCATCAATCGAATTGACAACCAGATTAAGATCCATGGATATCGTATCGAGATTTTACAGATTGAGAATGTAATTAGAACCTGTAAAGGTGTTCAAGATATTGTAGTTGTTAGTCTGACGGAACAGAATATTTTAGAAGCATTATGTGCGTATGTTGTTTGTGATTGCTTTATAGAAGTATTAAAAGAAGAGGTTGCAAATAAACTTCCGTTTTATATGATTCCAACCTATTTTATAAAAATAGATAGCATGCCAATAACGGAAAACGGAAAAGTGAATTTAAAAGAATTACCTCCTATTCAGTTGCAAGATATAGATTCGGAAGTAATTGTTCCTGAAAACGAGATGGAATCTGAATTTATTGAAGCGTGGAAGAAGGTTCTCGTTAAGGAGGAAGTATACTATACAGATGATTTCTTCATTTCAGGAGGAGATTCAATAAAAGCAGTGGAATTTGTTTCCGAGTTGAGTCGAAGAAATATCAAATTAGAGGTAAATAATGTACTTCGATATTCTTCCGCAAGGTTATTGTTGGGTATGATTAAAAAATCTGTTGTTACAGTAGAGCAGGGACTGGTTACTGGTGATGTAAAACTTACACCCATCCAAAAACGTTTCTTTAGTGAATTGGAATGTGTGGATATGTATAATCAGTCTATTCTTATGAAATGTCGTCATAATATCACAAAGGAAGTGTTACATAAGGCCATGAAGGCTATCACAAGACAACATGATGCGTTAAGAATGAGATACGAGATTTCAGATGGAAATGTAGTTCAAATCGATCGTGGAGAGTGTCAGAGCTGGGAAATTCATGAATGGAATATGAATGAATTTCAGGGAGTTAAATCTATCGGGTTTCAAGAAAGAATAAAACAAGTTGAAGAGAAGATGAACTTGGAAACCGGTAATTTGATACAACTAGTTATGAACCATGGGAAAGAAGAATACATTTATATATCTATTCATCACCTTGTTATTGATGGGGTATCTTGGAGAATCTTTATACGAGATTTAGATAGAGCTTGTTCACAAATTATAAATGGATCAGAAATCAATCTTGGCGCTAAGAGCCTTTCATATAAGGAATGGAGTGAGGGACTATATGAATCAGATAAGACTCAAAGTGTTGTTGAATTTTGGAATAAGAATGATGAAATGTCATTGAGAGCAAATATGCTTTATAAGGATTACAATAATGGAAATGGAATATATGATGACAATATTGTGTATGAGTTTGAGTATAAGACAAACAATATGGAAACATTTAAAGCTGAATTAAACAGAGTATACAATACAGATGTTTCTGATGTTCTTTTGGCAGCCTATTTAAACAGTATTAAAAATCTTGCAGTTAAAGATAGTATAAGTGTATTTCTTGAAAGTCATGGTAGAGATGAACTGGAGCAGCATATAGATGTCTCTAACACCATAGGCTGGTTTACTTCAATTTATCCAATATCAGTATGCGTAGAACATAATGATATATCAGGTTTAGTAATTGAGGTGAAAGAGAAAAATAAGAAAGTTCCTTATATAGGTATAGGATATGGTATTTTACGATATATTTACGAAAAGGGTAAATATGACACAGATGAGATAGCATTTAATTATCTGGGTGATTTTAACAATGTTATGAATTTGGAGAATTTCGAAGAAGTTGGACAAGAGGTTGATTTACACGTTGATAAGGAACGTAAGAGACCGTACACATTATCATTGGAATGTATGATTGTTGGAAATAATGTGAAATTCCGATTGAATTATTCAAAAAAACAATATTCGCAGGAATCGATACGAGAAATTGCTGACAAATTAATCGATACGTTACATAGTTTATTTGATGTATGTAGTCAAAAGGATTCTGCAATCGTGTCTGTAGGTGATTTTGGAGATGATGAATTAACTATGGATGAGGTTGATGCAATATTAAATCTTTTGCAAGAAGCTATGTAGAGGAGACATATGGAGAAGAAAGATATACAAAAAATATTTGTTGCAGTACCCATGCAAGAGAACATGATGTTCTCTTGGATGAATGATAAACAGAATTCGGCTTATGTCGAGCAGATGATTATTGAAATCAAGGGTGAGGTTGATGAAAAACGGATAGAAGATAGTTTTCAGATTCTTTTTGATAATTATGATTCGTTAAGATCTAATTTTGTTAGCGAAGGTGTTTCAAAAACAAGACAGGTCGTATTAAAACATAAAAAGGCAGAAGTTGAATATTACGATCTTTCAGAAGAAAGCAATGTAGATGGCAAGATTAAGGATTTGATAGATGCGGACCGTAAAAAGGGTTTTAATCTGATGAAATCATGCTTGATGAGAATGAGCGTGATCAAGTATTCTTTGGATAAGTACACATTGATCTGGACCAATCATCATATTATTTTAGATGGTTGGAGTAGATCTATTTTAGTGAAAGAATTTTACAAGATTTATGCATGTTTAGGAAAAGGAGTTACTTATCATTCTCAGAATCTTGATAATTTTGCTGAATATGCTAGATGGATAGAAAAGCAGAATATGGATGAGGGATTGTCATTTTGGAAAAACTATCTGGATGGATATAGTCAGAGTGTAGGGTTAAGAACTGTTACGAATAGAACAGTTGAGAAATATGATCCTCAAGAAGAGGTGATTTGTATTGATCAGGAAAGATATAACAAAATAAGGGAAATTACTAAGAAAATTAATATTACGGTCAATGCATTTTTTCAGAGCATTTGGGGAATTCTGTTGCAAAAATATAATGATCAAAATGACGTTGTATTTGGTATGGTTGTGTCTGGACGAAATAGTGAATTTGAACAGATTGACAGTACAGTTGGTGTATTAATCAATAGTGTTCCAGTACGAATTCGTTCGAATGATGATGATATGTTTATTGATTTGGTAGTAAGAGTCCAAAGAGAAATTAACGAGTTAATGCAGTATAGCTACGTTCCACTTACTGAAATTCAGAATAGTATGAGCGAAGTGAAGGGGTTGGTCAATCATTTGACGGCTTTTGAGAATTATCCTGAAATTGAAAAGGGAGATGCATCTACAGGATTTGAAATAGTAAACATTCGAGCAAATGAGCAGATAAATTATGATTTTGGAATTACATTTGTACCTGGCGATACAGTGACGATTAGGATTAGATATGATAACAATGCATTTGAGCCAGGAGAAATAAAACGATTATCATGTCACCTGGAGAATTTGATTCAAAATGTAATCAATTATCCAGAAATGTTGATTTCTAAAATTGATTATCTAAGTGAAGAAGAAAAGAATGAATTGATAGATATAGGAAAAGGAAAATGTTCATCTGATTCTGAGCAATTGACTTTATTTGGTCTTTATGAAGATAGTGTAAAAAAATATAGAGATAAAACCGCTCTTTCCTATACTTACTATTTTAAGGATATAGTGGAAAGTTTGGGAGAGAACAGCTTAAGTAAGATTGAGGAAGAACGAATTAAAGAAGCATGTTTTCAGAAAAGCAAATACATATACCAATATAGTAGTATAAATATGATTGTTGATAAAATTGACCCTTCCTATGTTGACGATGTACTACTTTTTCGTTCAAAAACGCATAAACTTGTTGCGCTTACCAAAATCACCTACGATTTGTTATGCCATATCAATTGTGAATATAGTATCGGAGATATCTACACAGCAGTTCAAGAAAATAATTTGTCATTGGATGCTTGGAAAGTAGAAAGCAATACTTCCGGTCAGTTTCTTTTGAACCATGTAGAAGTAAAGGGAGATTTCTATGGTTTTATCAAATTGATTTATCTTTTGACAGAAACAGGTTTACTTGATTATGACAAGTTTCAGATTCAGAAGAAAAAATTTAAGTATAAATATAAAAAAACTTCATTAGATAATACAGTAATGAATAATGTTACTGATACTGTTGTACCTTTATATAAGCCAGATTGTAGAGTCCTTTTGTTCGGTGACACACCTGGCTCAGCAACTACTGGATTATTGTATATCGCTTCCTATTTACGTAGACATGGAATAGAAGCATATTGTAATTGGAACTCTAATGATAGAATAAATGAAAATCTTAAAGAGAATATCATTAAAATGCTAGATGAGGTTAAACCAACAATTGTTGGTATTAGTATGAAATGGTTTATTCATATTTATAGAGTTTTAGAAATGGCAAGAATCGTAAAGGAGTATTCCAGTGACATAAAAGTTGTTTTGGGTGGAAATACAGCATCTTATTATAGTGATAAGGTTATTTTTGAAGAAAATATAGATATCATTATTAAAGGTGATGGAGAACTTCCATTTCTTAGAATTTGTGAAAAGGCAGACTATTTGCCAAACTGTACCTATGTTAAAAATGGAGAATTATTCAAAAATGAAATTACGTATGTACAGAATAAGGATAACTCTAAAGACGTTTACTTATCAGATTTAGACAAGATTTTTGTCTATAAGGATGATGTGTACAAAGCTGCATACTTTTTTTTGTATACGGGTAAAGGCTGTTCGATGAATTGTTGTTATTGTGCAGGTTGTAGAGAAAGTCAGGAGAAGACATTTAATCGAAGCATTCCTTTTATGAGAGATATTGAAAATGTTCGCCAGGATATTAAAGCAATGATGCCTTATACTGGTGTATTCATGTACGATTTTGATCTTCCAAATTATGATTCTCTTGATTATTATAATAAGTTGTGGGATGGAATAGACTTAACAAATCATTTTTGTATGTTCTATTTTTGGAAGTTGCCATCAGAAGAATTTTTGCAAATGGTAAGTAAAAGATATAAATATGTATATATTAATATCGATATTGCCAGTTTGTCAGAACGTCATAGAAATCAACTAACAAATCTTCATGTTGTAAAACCACAGCCTAGTGATCAGGAAATCATTCAGTGTTTCGAATCATGTAGTAAATATGATAATATTGAAATCACTATTAATCAGATTGCAGGTCTTCCATATTTTAATGGGTATGATGTAAAGGCGAGTGAACAGATGGTGCAATATCTTTCATCACAGTTCCCTTGTTTTCGAGGCATTGATTGGGGTCGTTTACATGCACAGCCAGGAGCAAAACTCGCTATGGATGCAGATAAATATGATATGCATTCTTCGGCTGGAACATATGAGGAATTTTTAAAATATTCAAAAATGAATGTGACTGAGATGGAAATATATCCAGATCTTTCTAATACATTTTATCCTTTTATCGAATTTGATGACGACAGTAAAAATAAGATGATTTCGAAACATTATGTAAAGATCAATGAGATACTTGAACGATATACGGTGCGGGATAATCGATATCCGATGAAATATCATTTGACTTATGGTGAATTGGATCGACGTGTTGAAGCGCTTGCAGGATATTTAAAAGCAAATGGTATTGGACATGGTGATAAAGTTGCTCTTTTGATTGAGAGATCCATGGAACAGGTTATAGGTATCTTAGGAGTCATGAAAGTGGGAGCGGCCTATGTGCCAATTGATACGGCATATCCTGCTCAGAGAAAAAAATATATTCTTGACGATAGTAATGCTAAAGCAGTTTTATGTTTGAATGAAAGCAAATTCGATATAGATTTTGGTGGAAAAGTATTATCTATGAATGGCATTTTGAAGGATTGTCCATCGGATGTTGAATTTGATCAGGTTTTACCATCGGATTTGGCATATATCATTTACACTTCTGGTACCACTGGTAATCCAAAGGGAGTAATGATTTGTCAGAATACAGTAGCGAGAACGATAAAATGGCGTGCAAATGAATATCAGCTGAATGACAACGATGTAATATTGCAGCTGTTTTCTTATGCTTTTGATGGATTCCTTACGAGTATGTTTACTCCTTTGGCATCTGGTTCTGAAGCATTCGTTATTCATGATGATGAGATTAATGATCCAGTTGTTTTACGAAATTATATACGAGAGAATAAGGTTACACATTTTATTTCCGTTCCACAGTTGTTTTTTGCAATTTTAGATGCTATGGATGAACAGGATGCTACTTCTCTTCGAATTGTTACATTGGCTGGAGATAAGGTTTCGAAAAATTTGATACAGTTAACAAAACGAGTAAATAGAAATCTTGAATTAGTAAACGAATATGGACCAACAGAATGCTCAGTCGTTGCAACAATTGCACGAAATATGGATCAAGCTGATCGGGTTACGATTGGTAAACCAGTGGATGATACAGAAGTCTATATTCTTGATAAGCGCTTGAATCTTTTACCCCGAAATAGTATTGGAGAAATTTGTATTGGTGGTTCAAGATTAGCGCTTGGATATGTGAACAACGAGAGCCTGACAAAGGAAAAATTTGTAGACAATCCATACACAGGATATGGGAAATTGTATCATACCGGTGATGTTGGACGTTGGAATGAGGAAGGAAATATTGAGTTTATTGAGCGTAATGATTCTCAGGTGAAGATTAGAGGATATCGTATTGAAATTGGTGAAATAGAACAGTGTCTCGCAGAAATTGAAGGGATTGAACAAGCAGTAGTAAAATGCTTTACACAAGAAACTGGCGATAAGTATTTGTGTGCATATATCGTTCCTACATCGAATTTTAATATAAGCGAGTTAGAGTTAGAAAATATTCTGTCAAAGAGATTGGCCTCATATATGATACCTAAGAGAATCGTTTCTATTAGTGAAATCCCGATGAATCAGAATGGAAAAATCGATTATACGAAGTTAGAAAGTCCATCATTAACACAGGATAATTCAGAAAAACCTGTTACAGAACAAGAAAAAGCTGTAGCAGAGATTTGGGAAGAAGTTCTTGGTATATCAAATATTGGTGTGACGGATAGTTTCTTTGCTTTAGGTGGAGATTCGATTAAGGTTATGCAGATTATTTCTAGACTTCAAAAGATTAATATCAAGGTAAAAATGAAAGAAATTTTTAAATATCCAACGATTAGAAGTTTACTCTACTATGTTGAAAAACAAAATAATAATACAAAAATTGAGCGGACAACAATGAATCATTCAGAAGAGTATGGTTTGACTCCTATTCAAAGTTGGTTTTATGAACAAAATTTCAAAAACAGAAATTATTGGAACCAGTCAATTATGATATTTAGAAAAGAAGGATTTGATTTGAATATCTGTAATAAATGCTTGACGGATTTGATTTCTGGAAATAGTGCATTAAGAACGAAGTTTTTAAAAAAAGATAGTAAGTATATTCAGCAAATTCTTGATGCAAAAGATATCGATACAAAAGTGATTGTATCGGATCTGAGAAATTGTGATAATCTAGCATTGAAAATCGAAAAAGAAGCGGAAGATTTGCAAAATAGTTTGGATATCAGTAAAGGTATTGTAATAAAGGCAATCATTTTTAAGACTAATCAGGGAGATCACCTCTTATTTACACTACATCATTTGGTTGTAGATGGAGTATCTTTGCGAGTTTTATTAGAAAAATTCTATATTGGGTACAAAAGGTACGTTGACAATGAAGATTCTTCAAATGAGTATGCAAAAGAACAGTTTACTTATAAAGAATGGCAGCAGATTTTATTGCAGAGAACTGAGGATTGGGCTCCAAAATATTTTTATTATTGGGAGGATACTGTAAATAATGCAGAAACGGTATTCAATATTTCTGAGAATTATGATTCGACTTATTCGAACTACGGATTTATCGAGAATGAATTAGATGAAAATATAACACAGGATTTGTTGAAATCTTCAAATACAGTATATCATACAGAAACAAATGATTTGTTGATTTCAGCGCTCGCCATGACAATTAATCACGTTTATGGGGTAAATAAATGTGTGATTAATTTAGAGGGACATGGAAGAAATGAAGCGTTTGTAGATAAACCTGGCTTATTAGAAAATATTGGATGGTACACTTGTTCATATCCATTTTTATTACATTCAGGTTGTGACGAATTAGGAAAATTAATTAAAACTACAAAAGAATCAATTAGAAAAGTTAGAGATATCAACCTAAGTTATGGAATGCTACGTTACATGGGAGATGAAAAATATGCACAGATTAAATATGAGCCACAGATTGGATTTAATTATTTAGGACAGATTGACCATGAAGTAAAGAATGATTTATTTGGGTTGTCAAATTACTCATTTGGTAGTCCAGTAGATATCGAGTCTACACGTCCTTATGTATTTGATTTTAGTTTGAAAATCGTATCTGGAAAGCTTCAGATTAAATTAAATTATAATAAATTACAGATTGATTCAGATGAAGCGAAAAAGTTATTTGAGCAGTATTGTAAGTGTTTAGAGAGGATTGTAGAATATTGCAATGGAAAAGAAGAACAAGAAGTAACACAGAGTGATCTTGGAGATATGACACTTTCTGATGATGAACTTCAAGAGATAATGAACATTACAGAAGGAAAAGCAAGAAAAGTATACCCATTATCACATACCCAAGAAGGTATGATATTCCACAATCTTTTAGAACAGCAGAATACTTCCACATATTTTCAGCAAGTATCATTTGATTTATGTGGTAAAGTAGATTCTTCATTAGTGAAGACTGCGTTGGAAGCTATCTGTAACAAGCACGATGCACTGAGAACTAAGGTAATCTATAAAGGGTTACAGAGTGCAAAGCAGGTCGTAGTCACTGAGCCATGTGTAGATTATTGTGAGATTGACATGACGTACTTGCCAATTGACCAGCAAAATGATTGGTTAGATTCATATTTAGAGGATGATAGAAATAAGGGCTTTGTTATCGATGGAGGTAATTTGACCAGAATTAGTTTGATTTGTTTCGATCATGATGAGTATAGAATTGTTTGGAGTTTCCATCATTTGATAATGGATGGATGGTGTATCGGATTGCTAATCAAGGATTTCTTTAACATGTATAAGATGATTGCGAATGGACGTGGTGTTGTATATGATTCAATCATCCAATACAGCGATTATATAAAATGGATTTCTGACTTAGAAACAGATACTATGAAGACATTTTGGAAAGATTATTTAAGTGGTTGTAATACAAAGAACGGAGTTATTCCAAATAAAGAGAATAGTGATTACTCGTTGGCAATAAAAACAGTACACTTTAGTGTGGATGATACGACTAAATTAAGAGATTTGGCAAAAGAAAATCATGCAACATTAAATAGTATGCTTGAGTTGATATGGGCTGTTACGATGGGGATTGTAAATGATAAGACAGAGTATGTTTTTGGTTCCGTTTATTCCGGAAGAAATATGGAATTAGAGGGAATCGAAAATGTGGTTGGGCTTCATATCAATACAGTACCTGTTAGGATTTCATATACAAAAGATGAGAGAATGGGAGAGATACTTAAGAGAATTCAGGCAGAGTCTATTGAATTAGAAGAAAACCAATATCTATCATTGGCAGATATCGCAAAAGCAGCGTCTCTTGAGAACCCACTTTATGATAACATTATTGCATTTGAGAATTACCCGATTGAAAAGATGAGTAAAGATGATCATAGTGATCAATTAATATGGATTGGAGATAAGATCACTCTATTTGAACAGACAAACTATGATTTCAATATCACTGTTCTTCCAGAAGAGGATATGGTTGTCAAATTGAAGTATAATCAGAATGCTTTTGAAGAAACATTTATTAAAAAAGTGATAACCACATTTGAACAGGTATTCCAAATTGTAAAAAACAACATTGGATCAAAGATTAAAGATGTGGAGAATACTGTGCTGAGCGTTTCAAGTGGAGAACAGAGATATCTTTCTGAATATCGAGTAGATCCCAAATTACTGAGTAGCATATATCGCTATGTACAACCAATGTTAGCTAATGAAGGTATAAATAGTTTTTTTCAGTCATATCAATTTGAAGTTATTAATTCAGCTGGTTATCGTGTAGATGATGGAGTGGTAGGAAATCTTTGCTTAGAAGCAACTTCTTTCAAGGATAATATATCGGTATGCGACTTGAGGTATGACTATGAGCAGACAAGATGGGTTGATACCGGAGTACAAGTGAGAATCCTGGAGGATAAATCAATACAAGTAGTTTCCATGGATACAGAACATGCATTGATTGATGATGAAATCATAAATCTTAGGAAATTAGAAAATGCTTTAGACCATTATGGATTTATTAAAAAGAAAAAAGCAGTTGCATACAATGATAAAAAGGAAAGTTATATTGTTATATACCTTGTTCTATGTAAGGGTGCGGTGCCTAGCATGATGAAAGAAGTGACGACAGAATACAAGAATGCATATTTTGTACGAGTAGATCAAATTCCTTTGTATATTACAAGATGTGATGACTTCGTAAATCATGGTAAAAGTGGATCTGAATATATTCCACCTAAAACAGAAGTTCAGAAAATTCTTGTTGAAGTATGGGAGGAATTACTCAATGCTGACAGGATTGGTATTATGGACAACTTCTTTGATTTAGACGGAGATTCTATTAAAGCTTTAAAATTGATATCAAAATTATATAGTCGTAATATTAAGCTTGATATGAAAGAGTTATTTCTTTATCCAACAATTAAAGAGTTAGAGAATAAAGTAGAATGGATAGAAGAGGAAGAAGAAATAACAGAAGAGGAAGAAGATTTGATTGATATGTCCAAAGTTGATGCCATTCGTGTGATGTTGGAAGATTAGGATAAAATATTCTTATGTTTCTTTTCATTAGGAGGTTATATAGTAAATGGACAAAAAGAAAAAACAAATACAAGATATATATGCAATGTCTCCAATGCAAGAAGCTATGTTTTTTAATAGTATGTTAGATACGTATAGTGACGCATATTTTGAGCAAATGCAGCTAAATTTTGAGGGAAACATAAATGTTCCCCAGCTGCAGACAGCATTAAACTTGCTTATAAAAAAATATGCGATATTGAGAAGCAATTTTATCAATAAACAAGCCAAAATACCAGTGCAGGTTGTTTGGGATAAACGAGAAGTAGAAATTGCATACTATGATTTTAGTGCTTATTCAAATAAGGGAGAAGAAATAGAAAAGTTTAAGATTGCAGATCGAGAGAAAGGCTTTATATTAGACAAGGGAAGTCTAATTCGATTACATGTAATTCAAACAGAGAAGGATAAATTTGTCCTGATTTTTAGTTTTCATCATATTATAATGGATGGATGGTCAAAGACTATCGTATTAAAGGAACTGTTTGAAAACTATCAAAAGCTTTGTAATGGTCAAAGTGTGATGGAAGAAAAAGAAGCTCCGTATAAAGATTATATTTCCTGGATTCAAAAACAAAATAAAAAATATGCGAAAAACTTTTATAAAGAGTATTTAGATGGCTATATCAAATCAGAAGGAATTTTTGGTCTTGGTAATAAAATACAAGAACAAAAAAAATATGCAAATAAGAACTATAAGTTTGATATTCCTGAATTAGTATGTTATGAGTTGTATTCATTATCAAGACAGTATAAAGTTACAGTCAATTCTATTCTACAAACAGTATGGGGAATGTTGGTTCAGAAGTATACAAATACGAATGATGTTATATTTGGTATGGTAATGTCAGGACGTCCTTCTGAAATCAACAGAATTGAGGATATGGTAGGTGTATTTATTAATACAGTACCAGTTAGAGTACAATGTGATGTAAATAGAGATAGATTTATTGATGTTGTAAAGAAAGTTCAGATGAATTATTTGATGTTATACGATAAAGGGTATTTACAACTTGCAGATATTGTAGCATCTACGCAAGCGAAAGAAAGCTTGATCGACCATTTATTTACATTTGAAAATTACAGTGGAAGCGAAGATATGATTAAGGAGAAGTTTAGTGCAGATGACTTTAAGCTTATTTCGACTAATTCATTTGAACAGACTAGCTATGATTTTAACATTTTATTTATCCCTATGGATAATCTGAAGATTCAGTGCTGTCTGAACTATAATGAAAATGCTGTATCAGAGATACAGATACAGTATTTAAAAGAGCACCTGATCACATTTTTAGAGAATGTAATCCGTAATCCAGAGAAAATATCATCACAATTATCAGTAGTAAGTGAAAGTGAAAAAGAATTGATATTGAATCAGATGGGTTATTATGAAACTAGTGAATTTTCAAATTCTGCGCTTAAAGAGCTTTTTGAAAAAAATATTGAATTATATTCACAAAAAATAGCTGTTGAAGAAAATGGGAAAATATTAACTTATGCTGAATTGAATGGTTTGAGTAATAAAATCGCAAGATATTTAGTGGATAAAGGGATTGAGCCAAATCAGTTTGTTGGAATTTCTTCCGATAGAAGTATAGAAACGGTAATAGCAATACTTGGTGTTGTTAAGTCAGGCGCTGCGTATGTGCCAATTGATCTGGATTATCCAGAAGATAGAATTAAATATATGATCAAGGATTGCGAATTGAAAGTACTCTTGACAGAAAGAAATGTTTCATTCGATGACATTATTGTCGAGTCTATTTCTGGAATCATGAAAATGGAGTCTTTTAATAAAGCTAATTTTTTTGTTAATAATACCAGTTTAGATACACTCTATTTAATCTATACCTCTGGAACTACTGGAATGCCAAAGGGGGTTATGGTAAACAATAGATCTCTGACTAACTATTTAGATTTTTGTAAAAAAACTTATGCAAGTGATCAAGTTGTAATGCCATTATTTTCTAATTTATGCTTTGATCTAACAGTAACATCTATATTCTATCCACTATTAAATGGTGGTAAGATCGTTGTTTACAATGATGATATTGATGTTATGATTGATCATATTTTTCATAATAAGGAATTGACCGTAATTAAATTGACGCCAGGACATTTGAAGATTGCTAATGATTTATTGCATACAGAAACTTTGTCAGGGTTAGAAAGTCTGATTCTTGGTGGAGAAGCATTGGAAACCAAAACGATTTCGGATACCTTAAATACTTTTGGAAATCATATCAAAATTTATAATGAATATGGACCTACAGAAGCAACTGTTGGTTGTTGCATTTATGAATGTAGTGGTGATCGAGATAGTGATGAATGTACTATGCCTATCGGTAAGCCAATTCTTAACACAAAGGTCTTTATCATGAATGGGAATGATCTGCTCGGTATAGGAATGTGGGGAGAACTCTGTGTAACAGGAGAAGGTGTTACGAAGGGATATCTCAAAAAAGAACAACTAAATAAGGAACGATTTGTTTCAAATCCATTTGGAGAAGGTTATATGTATCGAACGGGTGATTTGGCTAAATGGAATGAAAACGGAATATTATTGTATGCTGGCAGATTTGATGAGCAGGTAAAAATACGAGGTTACAGAATTGAGCTTGGAGAGGTTAGTGGAGCTGTTGTTTCGCATGAAGCTATTTCTGATGCTGTAACGATTGCTAAAACAGATCAGGATAACAATCAGTATATATATACATATTTTGTTTCCCAAACAGATATTGCTATTGGAGAATTAAAGGAACATATCAAAAAGAGAGTTCCATATTATATGGTTCCAAATTATATGTTACGTGTTGAAAAAATTCCAATGACCAAGAATGGAAAAGTGAATAAAAGTCAGTTGCCAGAAATTCAAATACAAGAAAAAGGTGCATTTGTTGCTCCAATGAACGAACTACAAGAAGTGATTTGTGGACTGTTTGGTGAAGTGCTTGGTATTGAACGAATAGGTATAGAGGATGACTTTTTTGATTTGGGTGGACACTCGCTTAAAGTTATCAGATTGATTAATCGTATTGAAACAGAATTAAAAGTGAAATTATCCATTAAAACCGTTTTCGAAAATGCTACGCCTTCAAAACTTGAAAGTATTATTCAACAGAAGGGAAAGATAGAAATTGAACCTATTCTTAAAGTAGAAAAAAAAGAATATTATCCAGTATCTTTTTCACAACAAAGAATTTATTTAGCAAGCACTATGGATTATTATGGAACTGCTTATAATATTCCGGTATTTTTGAAGGTTGATGGCCAATTTGAAATAGACAGAATGCAGTCAGCTGTTGATCGTTTGGTTAGTGAAAATGAAATATTGCGTACAAGTTTTCATATGGTAGATGGGGAAATTGTCCAGAAAGTACATGAGAATGCTCGTTTACTGATTGATTATTGCGAAATGGATGAATCGGCAGAAGTTTTATATGATTTTCTTAAATCTATGATTAAACCATTTTCAATACAGGATGCACCTCTTATGCGGATAAATATCGTAAAGCATAATGAAGGTAACTATTTGATTGCTGTAGATATGCATCACATTATTTCCGATGGCTTATCAAATGTTCTTATGATGGAAAGATTGTTTAACTATTATAATGAACCATCTTGTGAAAAGGATATTGCTCCTTTGCAGTATAAGGATTATGCAAATTGGATGGTACATAAAGATTTTACAAATGAGAGAAAATATTGGAATTCTTTTTTGAAAAAAGATAAGCTGACATTCGAACTGCCTTTAGACCACAAAAGACCTCAAGAAAGAGATAATCATTCAGAAAGAGTCACTGGAGCAGTTGATGAGAGTACTCGTAAAAAAATTCAAGAATTTTGTAAGGAATATAATATTACTGAATATATGTTCATGATGGCTGTATGGATGATTTTATTGTCTAAGTATAGCGATAAAGAAGATATTGTGATGGGAACAGTCGTTTCAGGAAGAGAACGAGAAGATATTAGCAGAATGCAGGGTGTTTTCATAAACACAGTCGTTTTATATGGAAGACCGGAAAAGAAAAAGAGTTTTATCAAATTTATTAAAGAGATAAAAGAAAATAATATGAAAGTTATGGAAAATCAGACATATCCATTTGAACTTTTAATCGATGACTTGAAAGTGGAACGTGTAAGTAACAGAAATCCTATTTTTGATATTATGTTTATGTTTCAAGATAATGAACAGGATATAGAGCATAAAATCTACCAATTGGATAACGCTGAAGTAAAATATATTTCCTATGAAAATAAAGCGGCTAAGTTCGATATTACATTCGATGTAAAATGTACAGAAAATGCTTATCAGCTAGGTATAGAGTATTGTAAGGTACTGTTTAATCCGGGTACAATACAGAAAATGATGGAACATTTTATTATATTATTACATGATATTATTGAGAAACCATGGGAAACTGTTGAGCAGTTAAATATGATTTCAAATGAAGAAAAGTTTTTTCTTATGCATGATTTCAACCAGACTGAGATCAATCATGATTGTAATGATACTATATCTGGTTTGTTTGATGAGGCTGTATCGCGTATGGGTGAAAAACCTGCAGTAGTCTTTCACAATGAAGTAATCACTTATGCTGAATTGAATCGAAAAGCGAATGTAATGGCTGAGAAACTTCGGACAGAAGGCGTTGGAAAAGGTGATTATGTTGTCATTATGACAGAACGCAGTATTGAAATGATAATTGCCATATATGGTGTTATTAAGAGTGGTGCAGCATATGTTCCTGTTGATCATAATTATCCAACACAACGTATCAAGTATATCATTGATGATTGCAAGCCTAAAGTGATTCTGACATATCATTCAAGTATAGATGCTGATATAAAAATGATTGATATGGGGACGATAGATTTCCAAGTAGAATCTGCTGAATTTAAGAGCGCGGATATTTTACCAACTGACATTTTTTATTTGATCTATACTTCTGGTACTACAGGAAATCCAAAAGGTGTAATGATTCCGAATAGTGCAATTGTAAATTATTGTAATGCAAACCCATTAAACATTATGGGAGGAGCAATCGATACAAAATATACTAAGATTGTATCTGTTACGAATATGGTTTTTGATATCTTCCATACAGAAACTGTTATGTCTCTTCTTAATGGTATGACAGTTTATCTTGCTGATGCGGAACAGCAGGAAAGTGGAAAAAAATTAAAAGAATTAATTGATAAAAATGGAATTGAAGTAATTCAAACTACTCCAAGTAGAATAAATATGCTTTTGGAAGAGAGTAATTTTATGTCTGGACTAAAAGTGATATTAGTTGGAGGAGAGAAATTACGTAGCTCTTTGGCTAAAAAAATTCGAGAGAATACAGATGCGAGATTGGTCAATGTTTATGGACCTTCTGAGACCACAATTTGGTCTTCTATGCAGATTGTTGAACAAGATGAGGAGAATATCCCTATTGGAAAGCCGATAGCTAACACCACAATCTATGTTATGAAAGAAGAGAAACTAGCTGGTATTGATATAGCTGGTGAGTTGTGTATAGGCGGAGAAGGATTAAGTAGCGGATATTTGAATAAGAGAGAACTTACTAGTCAGAAATTTGTTTATAGTGATGAATTAGGAGAAACCATTTATCATACAGGGGATTTGGCTAAAATATCTTCAGAAGGCAAACTGCTATATTTGGGAAGAAAAGATGAACAGGTGAAGATTCGTGGCCATCGTATTGAATTAGGCGAAATAGAAAGTGTTATCAGAAAATATGAGCCTGTCAAGGAGGCAGTTGTAATAACACGAAAGGATGAGCATGATGAAGATGAACTTTATGCTTATGTTATTTCAGATACAGCCGTTGATTTTGATCAATTAGAGGATGAAATTAGAAAATATCTTCCAGGTTATATGATTCCAGGATATTATATGCAGATTGATAAGATTCCTGTGAACAAAAACGGAAAATTGGACAAAAAAAGTCTTCCTAACAATTTTGAAAAGAGACAATCTACTTACATAATGCCACAGACTGAATACGAAATATTAGTTTGCAGTTTGTTTGGCAAAATTTTAGATGTTGACAAAGTTGGAGTTCAAGATGACTTTTTCAAGATGGGAGGAAATTCTGTAAATGCTGTCAAGTTGATGAACGAAATTGAAAAGAAGACAAAAATTCGTATGGTTCTTCGATTAATTTTTGAAAGGTCAACTCCCAAGATGATCGCAGATTATTTGGAAAATCATCTACGAACAAATGAAGAAGTGATACCCGTTGCAGAAGATAAAGAGTATTATCTGGCGTCACCGGCACAGAGAAGTATCTTTATGTCGACAGAAGTTGTTAATGCAGATATAGCTTATAATCTTCCATTTTATTTACAGGTTGATGAAAAAATAGATTATAGAAAATTGCAGGCAGCATTTAACCAGCTGATTCATCGACATGAAGCTTTGCGCACTGCATTTTTGAATGTGGAAGGAGATATTGTCCAGAAAATTGAAAAAAAAGTTTCAGTAACAATCGATGTACTGGAGTATGAAAAATGTGATGAAGGCGTACTGAGTAGATTGGTAGAGCCTTTTGCGTTAGATAAAGCACCATTAATTCGACTTAAATTAATTCGAATGAAAGACCAGGAAATCATTTTTGTTGATATGCATCATATTATAGCTGATGGAATGTCAATAGAACTAATCAAAAATGAACTGTTACGTTTATATCGTGGAGAAATAATGAATCCACCGAAAGTTCAGTATAAGGATTTTAGCGAATGGTTGAGTTATAAAGATATTAGTGAACAGAAGAATTATTGGATAGATCAGTTGAAAGATATAACTGGTCCGCTTGAACTACCATATGATCATGTTCCTCAGAATATGGATAAAAATGTTTGCGGAGAAGTAAATGCTTGCTTGGACGAAAATATCGTCAAGAGAATAAAGAAAATTGCAGGTTCTGAACGGTGCACAGAGTATCATGTCATGCTGAGTGGTTTGTTTATTCTTTTATCAAAATATTGCAATCAAGAAGAGATTGTAATAGGAGGTCCTGTGTCAGGAAGAACCAATAAAGAATTAGCTGATGTGGTAGGTATGTTTGTAAATACTGTTGTACTAAAAGCAACAGTGGATAAAAAACAGAATTATAAGGATTTCTTACATGAAATAAAAGAAATGTGTATATCTGCATTTGAAAATCAAGAGTATTATTTTGAAGACTTGGTTCATGAATGTAAGAATATTACTTTGAACGGTAATAATGTATTGATTAATACTCTCTTTTCTATGCAAAGCAATAAAACTAAGAGAATAAATAAATGTACAGAACTGAATATTCAAAAGAAAAAGAGCTCTAAATTTGATTTAGTTTTTCAGGTTGCTTTGATTGAAGGAAAGTATCAGATTCGAATCGAATACAATGCAAAACTATTTGAAGAAACAACACTTGTATATATGATCAAGCATTACACAGATATAGTGAGGGAAATCGCATATAATTTGGATAATACCATTCAATGTATCAATATGATATCTAAAGAAGAGGAACATCGTATTCTCAATGAATGGAATAATACTGCCATAGAATATCCTCATTTTAAATCAATGGCTGAACTTTTTTCTGAACAGGTAAGCCGCAATAGGGATAGAATAGCCATCTGTTATAAAGAGAGGAGTTTAAATTATGGAGAGCTAGATGAATTGAGCGATTGTTTAGCAATGCATTTACGAAATCATTCTATTGCACAAGGTGATGCAGTTACTGTATTTGCAGAGAAAAAAATAGAGATCATTGCAGCAATTGTTGCAATCATTAAGTTGGGTGCAATCTATGTACCGGTGGATCCAAGATACCCAACAGAAAGAATCAAGTTCATTATTGAGAATACGCGCAGTAAATTACTATTGATGTATCAAAACAGTATTAATGTAGATACGGAAAAACTTGACTTGAGTGTTTTGGATATGGAAAGAATGTATCAAAAGGTTACTCTTCCTGTTTCAGACAGTAGTTTACCAGCATATATTATGCATACATCAGGTACAACAGGAAATCCTAAGGGTGTTGTAGTAACGCAGAAGAATATTATAAGATTGGTAAAAAATACTAATTTCTGTAGATTTGATCAAGACACTATTATGTTACAAACAGGATCTTTAGCATTTGACGCAGCTACCATGGAGATTTGGGGGCCTTTGCTTAATGGTGGTCTATTGTGCCTAGAAGAGAATGAAGTTATTTTAGATGCAGAACGATTGAAAGAAACGATTCAAAAGCAAAAAGTAAATGCACTTTTCATGACTACAACATTATTTAATCAGATGATTCTTGCAGATAGACTTCTCTTCTCTTCGGTTGAATATGTGATGGTTGGTGGTGAAAAAATAACCGAAAAATTCATTCGAATGATGGCAGAAGAAAAGGAAAATCATAAAATTAAACTGATCAATGGATATGGTCCAACGGAAAATACAACATTTAGTACGACATATCAAATCGATTGGAATCATATTAATGATATCATTCCTATTGGTTCACCAATTGCTAACTCTACAGCATATGTCATGGATGGTAATCATTTGTGTGGTGTAGGTGTAGTAGGTGAATTATGCTTAGGTGGTGATGGATTATCAATCGGATATATGAATGAAGAGGAGCTTACTAATGAAAAGTATTTTAAGAATCCGTTCGGAGAGGGTAAATTATATCGATCTGGAGACTTAGCAAAATGGAATGATGATGGTACGATTACATATCTTGGAAGAATTGATAATCAGGTAAAAATTCGAGGATTCCGAATTGAATTAAAAGAAATAGAAAATGTATTCAGAGAGATTCCGCATATTCAAGATGTTTGCGTGATTGCACGAGAGGATTCTTACAATGTTAAGAATTTATATGGATATTTTGCTGCAGACCGTGAAATGGATATTTGGGAAATCTATAAAGAATTAAAGAAACATTTACCTGATTATATGATCCCATTAAAAATGCTACAAATTGAGAAGTTACCTATGAATGTTAACAAGAAGATAGATATAAAAGCTTTACCAGAGATTGTGGATAATATTCTTGTTGATGTTGTATTGCCAGAGACTGAAATTCAGAAAGAGATTTTAGAAATATGGAAGGAAGAATTGGATTTTGAGAATATCAGTATTTATGATAGTTTCTTTAATATTGGCGGTAATTCACTGAAAGCGGTTAGAATTTTTAATAAGCTTAAGCGTATAGATAAGGGGCTTCTTCTTGGAGATATATTAAAATACGATACGATTCATGGGCTTGCAGAAATCATTGAAATCCATAATGCGGAAATACAGAATAAAACGACTGATGAAATGAATGACAAATCGAAGAAGAAATTCGAAAAAAAAGATGGTAATATTGAGGTCATCTTAGAAGAAATTTTTTCTCATTATCTGGAGGAGAATAGCATTTTAGAACAACAGATTTTATCATCTGAAATTGCAGAAACATATCATTCAACAGCGATGCAGAAGTATTATTTAAATGAGAATAAGACTTCTGGAGAATATTTTATATTTGAACGAAATGAGTCTGATGAAGCAATTATAAATGCTGTTGCAAATGTTATGAGAAGATATGAAGCGTTTGGTACTATTGTGGATGAAAATCAAATGATGAAACAGTATCATTTACCAGAGAACTTAAGGATTCCATATTATGATATATCTCAATATAATCAAGAAATGGTCGAAAGTATTGTACAAAGCTTACTTAAGAAGGTATTTAGTATGAAAGGTTCAATCATAAATCATCTTTTATACAAAGTATTTATCGTGCGATTGGATGGAGCAAGGTTTTTGATAGCATTTCCATTTAATCATTGTATGTTTGATGGTACAAGTATCGATGTTTTAAAACGGGCATTCTTTGAAAGCGTTAGAAATGATAAATTCATGAGTATAAAACGCTGTCATAAAGATTATTCAGAACGACTTATTATGGGGCCGGTAGGAATAAGTGAGGATGAATTAATCGAAAAATTTGATTTATGTAGATTTGTACAGGATACATTGGAATTGAATGATAAGATTCATGTAAATGATGTAAATTACAAGCAGAGAAAAATCAGAATGGAATTTGAAGTGACTAGCGAATATGAAAGCCAAATGCAAGAATTAGCATATTCTTTATGTATCTTTTTAGTAGGTAAATTATATAACATGGATAGGATTCCAATGAAATTAGTTGGAATAGGAAGAAGATATGAAAATTCAACATATTTTGATTCAATTGGATTATTTATAGATTATATTCCTGTTCTATTGGATTATACTGAAAAATACTGTAAAGATATAATGGATATTGTTTCTGAAAAAGTGAATGATTCAGCTATACATAATATTAACTTTTCAACTTTAGCGTATGAGAAATTGGTTGATTTTCCTAAGGTTTCAAAGATGATACAGGATAGTATTAGCAAAGGTGGAGTCGTTTTCAATTTCCAGAACCAAATTGTTGAACAAGGATATTATGAAACAGATAGTGAAGATGTAATAGGAAAAACAAACTTACAGAACGTAAATTTTGTTGCGTATGCCATTAATAACAGACTTAGTTTGAATGTTGATTTGATTCATTTTAAGGATAAAAAAGAAATATGTTGTATGATTGAGAGTTATATGAAACATTTTAAACTCTAACAAAAGATAGTTAGCGTTTTGTTTATTTACAAAATCCTATTATCTTGCTATGAGGTGGTGGTGTGAATAGTAGGAATTTGTTAAATAAGTGATTGAGTAATTCTTGATTAATAAGAGTGTTATTGAAAATAAAATAACGAAAGTTGTAAAAAAATGGGGAATATTGCATCTCCAAAAGTACTTTGCAACTTTTGCCAAAAAGTACTTGCAAAAAGCAAATTAAGAGTTATTCATATGGAAATAAAGACAATACATTTCTTGGAATAGTAAAGAAAAGACATAAGTTATCATATCTGAGTTGTATTGTTACACGAAATAAAAGAAAGGAAAAGGTGGTCGTTTGTTTCATAAATCGACCATATGAAATTACGATGGAGAAGAAGAAAAAATGTAATATGTATAAATTACTTTTGGCGAACGCGATTACAGAAATTGGTGGTAATATGTATAAGTTCGCTTTGGCAATGTATGTTTTAAATAGGAGTTCATCTTCACTATTATATAGTGTAATTGTTGTTTGTGGTATATTACCCAATGTTCTTTTAGGAATTTTTTCAGGCATTTTTGTTGATAGGCATAACAAAAAAAAGGTAATGGCATATAGTAATTTACTTTCGGGAGTATTCGTAGGTATATTTATGTTGTTATTCAAAATCCAGTTTTTAGGATTAGGCATATTTGCAGCGTATTCATTTATCATTGGAGTATTTCAAACATATTCAAATAGTGCAATGAACGGTTCTACACCAGAATTGGTTTTGAAAGAAAACGTTTCGAAAACAAATTCGTTAATGCAGGCTTGTGATTCAATGATTACCATTTGTGGACCGATTATGGGTGCAGTTGCCTATCTGAAATTTGGAATGGTAGAGGTTATGATTATTGATAGTATTTCGTTTATAATTGGGTTTGCATTGATTCAAAGCATGTATTATGAATACAAAACGGATAATAAACAACTATTAAAGGCTTCTGATCTAAAAAAAGATTTTTCAGCGATAATTGAATATATCAAACAGGAGAAAATTATTTTCTTCTTTCTGGGTATGGCATTGACCATTAATTTAGTATACTATCCGATTCGAAATAGCGTAATAACATATTTGAGCTATAATATTTTGAATCTTTCTGAAATCAATGTTTCATTTATTCAGGCTGCTACTGGTGTTGGAACAATTTTGGGTGCATTAACTATTATCTTTTTTAAGAAGAGTAATATTATCTTAAAGAGATTTTTTGTACTTTTGGCTGCACAGGGGGTATTGATTTTGGCTTTGATTATTCCAGGTGTTGTTGTCGGATTTACAAATATACAAATTACAGTCATTTATTTTGTAATCATGATGTTAATTGGTTTGCTTAATGTTATGCAGAATTTACCATTGATTACCTACTTCCAAGTGGCGACTCCTGAAAAATTAAGAGGTCGTTTATTCAGTGTATTTACTACTTCGCTGTTGTTGTTTACGCCTTTAGGAATGTTGATTTATGGAGTTGTATTGAATGATAACAGCTGGATGGTCGTACTTGTTGCTTCAGGTCTGATTCTGATTGCATTATGTATATTTGGAAAGAATCATAAGATATTTAAGAAATTTGTTTTATCTCTTGAGGAGGAATAATAGATGAAGATAATTTGGAGTTATTTATGGAGAAGTATAATGGAAAAAAAGTCACGTACTTTTTTGATTATTTTCTCAATTAGTATATGTTGTGCTTTGTTTTTTGGAACGATAGCAATTTCTTTAACAATTGAAGATATTTATGTTCAGAAAATCCGTAGTCAAATAGGAACCGCAGAAATTGTTGTTACACAAGGCGAAAAAAAGGAATATAGTTTTTTTGAAAATAATATTGAGAGCGATGATATAGATTATTCTATTGGTTGTGTTGTTACGGAGGGATATGCAAAGACAAACAAAAATGAGTTAATAACACTTTGCGGTTATGATCTCGAGGAATTAGATCAAATGAATCCTATCATTATGGTTGAGCAGGATAAATGTTCATTTGAAGGAAAACGTTTGATTCTTTCTCAATCATATGCTGATGAACTTAATGTTACGATAGGTGATGTGTTTGAAATTACTATTGGGAATATTGAGTTAGAATTTGAAGTTTGGGGAATATCAAATGATTATGGAATATTTGAAAATAATAGTTCCAATGCTGTAATCGTTCCTAAGAAAACTTTACAGGATGAGTTTAATATTGAAGAAAAAGTAAATCTTATTTATGTGAAAAATAAGGATGGAGTTTCAATTGAAAAAGTTATGGATGAATTAGAAGTAGTTTATCCAGAGGAACAAGTTACTCAGACAATTACGAAGAAGGAAATACAATCTTATACAAATCGAATCACGAGAACTTTCCTATTAATGCTCATTGCGGTTCTTGTTATCAGTATTTTTATTATATATACATCATTTAGGATTATAGTGACAGAACGAATGGGAGTACTTGCAACTTTTCGTAGTATTGGTGCAACAAAAGCAAAAACAACTTTGATTTTGTTGGTTGAGGCGGTGACCTATGCATTATTTAGTGGGGTACTAGGGTGCGTGTTAGGTGTGGGAATAGATTATATGATGTCTCGTATGTCCACACCTGTCTGGTTGTTAGAAGCAAAAGGTATTCAATTAAAGTTGAATGTTTTTCAGTTCGTTTTGACGATGCTATTAGCTTTAGGTATTACACTATTAAGTGCCATTGTTCCGATTTTGCTATCCAATAAGTATTCTATAAGAAGATTATTATTTGAAGATTTTAATAATAAGAGCGAAAAGAAGGTTGCTAAGTTTATCATTGGTATTATATTCATATCAGCATCGTTGATATTATCAATTATAACACCTTTGAAATCTGCTATATTAGTGAATGCAGCAGGACTTATATTATGCATCGTTGGTATGATTTTATGTATACCAGTATGTATGAACCTGTTTGTGAAAATAGCTATGGCGATTACGAAAAATTTAAAATGTGGAAGTGTTAAAATAGCTATACTAAATTTAAGAGATAATAAAAGTGTTAAGAATAATATTATTCTTATTATTATTGGAATCTCAAGTGTCTTTATTATAAATACTGCGAGACAAGGTGTATTTGGTGCAATCGTAAATATCTATGATGCCTTAGATTACTCAGTTCGATTGACTGCAGATGAATTACAAAGTGATAGTCTTGAAGAGATTTGTGCAATAGAATCTGTTGAAGATGCCTTTGGTTTATATCAAGTTTCAAATGTTGAAGTCAAAGGAAAAGACTCAAAAATTAAAATGATCTGGGGGGCGAATAATACAAATTTTGATGAATTTGTAATGCTTGATTATGGTAAGCAGGAGGATGTTTTAGAAAAGCTGGAGCAAGATCGTAATATTTTGTTGACATATTCTGTCAGCGAATTGTTGGATGTTGGTATTGGAGATGGGATCGAACTCAAATTTGGAGATGAGTTTTACACATATCATGTTATTGGATTATTCAACACTATGATAAACTATGGCAATTTTGCATTGATATCCGAGGACAATTTAGCGAAAGATGGGGATTTGCATTTTTACGCAGAAATTGATATCAAAATACAGGATGTTGATAATCTAGAGACTACGTTAGGGGATCAAACTATGATTGAGTATCCAAAGATAACTAGTATGGAGGAAGAGAAAGATTCAGTATTAGAGTCAAATAAACAGATATATACGATTTTGATTTTCTTTAGTATAATGACTATTCTCATTGGTTGTATTGGTACGATTAATAATTTCATTATCAGTTTCATGGAACGTAAAAAGAGTTTTGCAGTTTTAAGATCTGTAGGAATGAGTAATGTTTCTTGTATGAGAATGATATTATTAGAGGCTTTGTTTTCAGCTATTTTTGCAGGTGTATTTGGAAATATATCTGGTTATGTAATGTCGTTTATAGTACAGAAATTAATAGCAGGTATTGGTATACCGATTAGTATTCAATATACAGAATCAGATTTTTTCATATACTTAGGAGCAAGTGTAGCCATTACTTTGTTCTGCTCAATCAATATGTGTAGAAAGTTTAAGAAAATCAATGTTGTTGAATCATTAAAGTTTGAATAGGAGGAATGCAGCTGTGGAAAGTGTTATTGTAGTAAAGAATCTGTGTAAGAATTATAAGATTAATGATGAAGAAGAAATCAAAATAATAAAAAATATAAACTTTGAAGTAAACAAAGGCGATTTTGTTTCTATTATGGGGCCTTCCGGATCAGGAAAAAGTACATTGCTCTATTTGATTGGTGGACTTGAAAGTATTACTTCAGGAGAAATATTAATTCATGATAAAAATATTACTGTTATGAAGGATCGTCAGGAAAGTTGTATGCGCCGAAAAGAACTTGGCTTTGTTTTTCAGTTTTATAATTTGATACCAAATTTAAGTGTAGAAGAGAATATTTTGTTGCCAATCTACTTGGATGGAAAAAAGGAAAAAGACTATAAAGATAAGGTTGATGAGCTTATTGAAATAGTAGGTTTAAAAGAAAGAAGTAAACATACTCCCAGGGAGTTATCAGGTGGTCAACAACAGAGAGTCGCAATTGCTAGAGCATTAATCAATTCACCAGATATTATTCTTGCAGATGAACCTATTGGTAATTTGGATAGTAAATCAGGACAAGAGATCATGGAACTTTTTTCGAAAATAAATCAAGAGGCAGGTAAGACAATTGTACAGGTAACTCATTCAGAACCAGCTTCACGATATGGAAATAGAGTTATTCGTATAGTTGATGGGCAGATAGTTGCGTCATAGGAGAATATATATGGATGAAAATATTATTATTTTATTTAAAAAGCAGGTGGAAAAAAATAAAGAAAAAAAAGCAATCATTTTTCAAAATTGGTGGGTGACATATAAGGAATTAGATGATATGTCTAATTGTGTGGCGAGATTTTTGAAACAAAAGAGTTTTGAAAAAGATAGTATAGTTGGCATTATGGTACCACGTTCCATTGAGATGATTATTTATATTATAGGTGTATTAAAAGCTGGTTTAGCATATTTACCGATTGATCCGGCATATCCGGCTGAACGTGTAAAATATATGTTAGAAGACAGTAAAGCGGTTATGATTGTAAGTAATCAGCAAATGTTAGAGCAATTAGATACTGATTGTGAATTATTTGATTATGAACTGAATCAATTCGATATTTCTGATGATGAAGTGGAACTGTCTATTGACCGGAATGATCTTGCTTATGTAATATATACATCAGGTTCAACTGGAAAACCTAAAGGTGTTATGATAGAACACAAAGCAATAGTCAACTTTGTTTATGGAATGAAAGAAAAAATAGAATTCAATGAAAATTCGGTAATTTTAAATTTAACAACGATTTCCTTTGATATCTTCTTTTTAGAGACTTTACTACCAATTACATTAGGGCTACAAGTTGTTATAGCAGATGAAAATGAACAGGTGAATCCGTATGCATTAAAGAAGTTGATTAAAATTAGGAATGTAGATATGATGCAGATTACACCATCAAGATTAAAGTTGTTATTTTGCGAAAACGAGGAAATATTTCATCAGATTAAAGTTTTGATGGTTGGTGGAGAACCATTTCCAGAGAGATTTCTTCAAAGGTTGAAACAATATGAAGGAATGAAAGTATTCAATATGTATGGTCCTACTGAAACAACAATTTGGTCGACGGTTAAAGAATTGACTGGAGAAGAAAAAGTAAATATCGGAGGACCTATATTAAATACACAGCTTTATATTCTTGATGAAAACGGAAGTCCAGTTCAAGATGGTGAAGTAGGAGAATTGTGTATAGGTGGATTAGGTGTAGCTCGAGGTTATATTGGAAGGGAGGATTTGACAAAAGAGCGATTTATTACTGAATCTGAGTATGTCCAGAATAGGTATTATAAAACAGGAGATTTGGCTAGAAAGCTAGAAACAGGTGAACTAGAATGTTTAGGAAGAGTAGATAATCAGGTTAAGATTAGAGGATATCGTGTAGAATTAGAAGAAATAGAAAAATGCATGATGAATTCAGGACTTCTCAAAAACTGTGCAGTCGGCATTAAAGAAGGTAAAGATGGAACTGCTTATTTATGTGCACTTGTAATTTATCAATCAAATGAAGATGAAAATAGACTGATAAATTATTCAAAGGCTAGCTTGACTGAATACATGGTGCCAACTGAGATCATTAAAGTAGATTCGTTACCAATGACTCAGAATGAAAAGTTAGATCGTAATAAATTGAAGAGAGAGTACTTTAGCTAATTATTTAATTCAATGGTGTATACTGCTTGCAGATATGCATTACAGATTACAACAAGATAAAAGAAAGGGAAAAATGGTCAATATGATATAATGTTTGATCTACAATGATAAAATGAAGAGAATATTAGTTTTACCTTATGCGGGAGGTTCTGCGGAAATTATAGCTAATAAATTGAAATACAATGTCAGTAAAGAAATTGAAGTGATACCAATTGAATTAGCTGGGAGGGGAAGAAGGTTTGGGGAATGTCTGATTACAGGTTTTGATGAACAACTAAAGGATGTTTTAGATCAAATTCAGAAGTATATATATGATAATGTTGAGTATGCATTGTTGGGTTACAGTATGGGGAGTGTCTTATGTTATGAATTATATTATGAAATCATGAAAAATAAGTGGAAAATGCCAGAAACCATTTTTTTCTGTGCATCTAGTGTGCCAGAAAAAAGCATTCGAAATAGGAAATTAGATGATGCATCTATTATCGATGAAATGGTCCGTTTGGGAGGTACAAGCGAAGAAGTTTTACAAATACAAGAATTAATGGAATTGATATTACCAATCATGAGAGCTGATTTTCAGGTTCTAAATACGTATGAATATAGAAAACGTGATAAAAAAATAGAATGTCCGATTAGTATTCATTGTGGATATGATGATGACGTTTATCAAGATATCAGACTGTGGGACAATTATTCGACTGAAGAATGTCAATATAATTTTTATGAAGGAGGACACTTTTTTATCAATGAAGTTCCAAAAGAAATGGGAGAAAATATAGCTTTATATTATATTGAAAACAAATGGAATGTGATAGAGGCAAAGGTAGGTGCTTAGTTCCTATATTATTTTTGCGAATGTATCTTACCTTGGTGCGAGGATAATATTTGCTACAGTACGGGCTATAGCTAGACTGACAAGTAGTATTATTTGGCCTTGTAGTTGCCATTTTTGTTATCGTGTAGACAATAGGCAAGTGCTTGGTATTCCATCGAATTTTTAAATTCCTATTATTCGTCTATAATAAATAATAGGAAATGCAAGCGTTTTACTACAATTCATCATCGTTTACAATGATGACATTAAAAATATTGTGTAGACAGGTATTTGAGTCAGAAGTATGAATTTAAATAAACTACAGAATTAAATTACTACTAAATATAATCATTTTAAAAGAGAGACCTTTGAAAAAAAGCGCATCAAGGAAATCAGATATCAAGGTACATATGATAATTTTAAACCAAGCAGTACGGTGTTGGAAATAAGTTCTTTGGTTGCAAGAACCGGGTTTTTGAGGTATCTACCTGGAGTGTCTGAAAGTGATGCCATAAAGTACGGTAATCTTTCTGATGAGGAAAAAAATATGTATAGAGCTGTTTTTTATCAAAAAACACAGACAATAAATATGATTAATGAAATTAAGCAGATTAGTGATAATGTAAAAAAACTGGGAAGCTATTTGGACATTAAAATTCCGGTGATATTGTTTTGCTCCAATGGACGTGGTACAGGATTTGAAGTTGAGCATTGGTTAAAATGTCAGGCAAATTTTATAAGTCAGATTAGACATGGTCAGAAGATTAATCTTGATTGTACTCATTATGTACATGACATTGCCTATAAAAAAATTGCAGCTGTGATTAAAGAAAATTTCTGATTTCATAAAGATAACTGGATCATAACCTACATACTGAGTTATGGAACCGATGCAGAGATTTTAAAGCCACTTTGGCTGAAAGAGGAAATGAGAAAGCTTGTAAAAAAATTAGCAGAGTTTTTGAAACATGACAGGTTTATGTCAGGTTTGATATGCTATCATATACTCATAAGTTAAACAAATAAAGAATGATACAGGAGGTTTAAATCATGGAAACAAAATATTGTCAGGTATGTGGAATGCCAATGGGAGAAACAGATGAATTGTATGGAACAGAAAAAGATGGAACAAAGAACAGTGGGTATTGTAAATACTGTTATCATAATGGCGAAGTTACATTTAAAGGAACCATGGATGAGATGATTGAATTCTGTGTACCGAATGTGGTAAAGGCAAATGAAGGGATGACTGAAGATGAAGCAAGAAAGATGATGAAAGAATTTTTCCCAACATTAAAATACTGGGCTAATAAGTAAAAATCTGAAAACTGGCAAAGGTACAAAAAAGACGTAATGTGAAATCAGAGAAAGATTTCCATTGCGTCTTTTTTATTTTGTATTATTTCAAAGCAGTAGCAGTTGTTCGTGTTTGTACAGTCAATACTGCATCGAAATGATTATTTATTCTTCCTATTTTTATGTACTGTTAGAGCGAGTGTTTGGTTTAGAGTGAGTGGATACATATTTTTAAGAATGTCAGGCGTAGGAGGTTGATAAACAACAAATGCTGATGCATTTCCGGCTCCCATAATTGAAAGTGTTTTAATAAATTTGCAGATGTTTTTAGTATTCATTTGTTTTTCCCTTTCTTTGTTGAAATATATATTAGTAATGCAACAGTAATAAGTGTTGCGATTGCCATCCGTGATAAATTGTTCAAATGATCGGTAATAAGTAAAAACAGTATGATGAAAATAATCATTGTTAATAAGATACCGGCCCTGTGTTTATAAACAGGGATGAGGTTCGCTGGTATGACATGGTTTGAATTTATAATTGGACATTTTATGTATATGTAGACCGAAATCAAAAATGCGATCACCATGTTTGGTATGGAAGGAACAGTTAGCAGGATTTGAGCAATATAATAAGTAAATAGGAAACACAGATTACTTATTATAAAGCATCCACCATAGGTATTAGAGTGATACCCGCCCGTATAAGTCCTTAACAATATAAAGAAAAGTAAAAAGTATATGCCATCTAGTATATGATTCAATATACTTGAAATTGTTAATATACTTAGGATAATGAAACAGGAAGAGTAGAAAAGACAAAATCCATATACGTATATTGGTTTTTCAGAAGATGGAAATGCTGATTTTTTGTATAAAAATAAAGCGCTTTTGGTTGATAAATAATTTAACATAGGTAATCTCCTTTACATGGTATAAAGTATATGGCAGGAGTTGAAAAACAGGGATATTAGACTGTGAAAAGCGTTTTTTTGACCGCAAATATATAAAATATGTGAAGATAAACTTCAAGAATCCTATATTTTCACTTTTAATTTAAAAAATATTGTAGTATACTATAAGAGGAAATGGTTATGAACGCATGGGTGACTTTATATTGGGAGGTGTAATGAAATAAACAGTAAAATAACAAATAAAAACTGATTGGTATGCAAACCAATTTGTCTGGAATCAGAACATGGACAAATTGGTGAAAGGAATGAAATATAAATGATAAAAGTTGTAATCATAGATGATAATGCTGAGTTTTTAAAGGAAGTTTATGAAATTGTTAAATCATATTTTGATCGGTGCCGCATTCCCGTTATGATAAAAACATACGATAGCAGTCAACTGCTTTTGTATGATCTGGATGAAAAAATTATTTATGATATTTATTTTTTAGATATTGAAATGCCTGGTATAAACGGGCTGCAGTTAGCGTCTGATATAAGGAAGGAAGATGAGAAGGCCATTATTATATTCATTACCTCCTATCTAAAATATTCTATCGTTGGCTATGAATTGGGGATATTCAGATATATTCCAAAGACAAATTTAAAAGAGAAGCTGGTTGCGGCGCTGCAGTCTGCGTCATCGGAATTAGGGAAAATGACGGAGCAGTTTTATATTGTATCAACGCCTACAAAGTATGAAAAGATTAAATATAGCGATATCCTGTATATTTATAAAGACAGAAAATATGCCATTATCAACTGTAAAGAAAGTGTTTATAAAGTAAGAAAAAGCTTAAAGGAAGTTTATGATGATCTGGCTGGCTTTGGAAAAAGACAATTTATATTTATTGAAAGAGGATACATTGTGAATATTATGCAAATTAATAAGATTCAAAATGGAGAAGTTTTATTAATGTCGGGAGAAACGCTGCATATTGGCAGGTCTTATTATTCGGAAATTAAAAAAAGTATTGCTGAATTTTGGAGTGATAAATAAATGAATGTTTTTTTTACTGCGGTTGAATTTGCTGCTAATTTTGCAGAAGCTTTTATCGGGTATCAGTTTATTGGATTTGTGCTGAATAAGAAGTGCAAGGCGCAGTATCCTTATATTATGGCTTTGGTGCAGTCGTTATTGCTGATTTTTTTGCAATATCAAAAATTGTATTCCAATTATATGGTTTTTGTTGCGACAGTTTTTGTTGCTGTTGCTGTATATATCATATATAAAGTAAAATTCAGGATTGCGCTGACAGTCAGCGCTACGTATTTCATTAATATTGTAGCATTTATTGAATTGAGCGGACTTGTAGTTTGGTCAATCTTTTTAGGTCAGGAGTCGATAGGACGAATGATTGTGACAGAACAATCTGTCATAAGAGCAGCTTTTGCATTATTTGTTAAGGCAGTACAGGCTGCAAGCTATTTCTTTGCCAGAAAATACATAGTAAATGTTAAGAAATTGGAAGAAATTATATATGAGCATTGGAAACTGATTATTCTTGCAGATATTGTCAGTTATGTAGGTTTGCTGTTTTTGATGAATTATATTATGATAGAGATTACATCAGACGTTGTTGTAAATTGGCTGTCTTATACTGTTTTTTTCTTATTATGTTTTGTAATTTTTGCATTTTATTTGCGTATACGAGAGGATTCTGAGAAAAGTAAATTGTTTGAAACCAGAAATATGATGTTGGAGCAGAATTATTTAAATATTAAACGGGTATCAGATCAGCAGGCAAAAGCATATCATGATTTTAATAATCATTTAAATATGCTGTATAAATATATAAAAAGCAGAGATGTCATTTTGGCCGAGGAATATATAGAGGGCATCAGACAGCCGTTTGTCGTGCAGGAAATGATGTGCCGCACCGGTAATGAAATGGTAGATTTTATTATTAATACAAAGATGATGCAGGCGCAAAGAAAAAAGATAACAGTAAATTTGGAGGCGAATATTAAAAAAATAAGTATACCGGACAGAGATTTAAATAGTTTGCTGTCAAATATTCTTGATAATGCGATAGAGGCGTCTGAGAAGGGGAATGAAAATGAGAGAGTCATAGATATTTGGATGAAAACGGTAAATGCAACATTTATGATTAAGATAAAAAATAATTATGTTGGAACGATTTCTAAAAAGGGAAAAATATTTCTTACAAGTAAAAAAGACGATAAGATACATGGGATTGGCCTGGAAATAGTGAATGATATTGTACAAAAGCATGATGGAGATATGAGTATTGACTATGATGACAAGATGTTTCAAATGCTGATTGAGATTCCTATGGACTGAATCATTCCTGCAGACAAAAGGCGCTTGGGTTGGTGGTATCCGAAGCGCCTTTCGTATTTTCCGGTAAGAGTGTTTCTGATCTGCCAATCAGGAATCCCTGCCAAGTACTACGTTTACTTCATATTCTGTCTTTCCATCCTGTATCGGTATGATTGTGCCTTGGATCGTCTGCCCGTCTACCATCAGGGAGGACACGCCTTTTTGCACATGAGCGCGATTATCTACATGGATATGGTATACTGCGCCCTGGTAAGTTCTGTCACAGTCAAATCCGTCCAGAGTGTCCGGGATGCATGGATCGATGCAAAGTCCGTTCAAAGTCGGACGGATGCCAAGGATATGCTGGCTGACATTTGTAAATGTCCATGCAGCAGTTCCGGTCAGCCAGCTGTTTTTCCCTTCGCCAAAAGTCGGGGCGTCTTTTCCGGCTACCATCTGACAGTAAACATAAGGCTCTGTCCGGTGGATTTCACTGATTTCTTCCAGATAGGCCGGGCAGGTCTTTTTATATATTTCAAATGCGCGGTTTCCATGGCCTAAAACTGTTTCCGCAATGCTGATCCATGGATTATTATGGCAGAAAATACCGGCATTTTCTTTGTATCCTGGAGGATAAGAAGAAATTTCTCCAAGATTTAGCTGATAGCTTGTATAGGCGGGCTGAAGCAATGTGATGCCATATTTGGAATCCAGATGTTTTTCAACGCTTTCAAGCGCCTGCGCTGCATGTCCTTCCTGGATGCCGATGCCTGCCATGATGCACATGCCCTGTGGCTCAATGTAGATCTGACCTTCTTTGCAGCAGTGGCTTCCAACCGGATTGCTTTGGGCATCATAAGCGCGTACAAACCAGGCTCCGTCCCAACCACTGTCCAGGACTGCCTGATACATCCGATGGGTTTCAGTAAGGACGGTATCCGCTTCTTCTTTACGGCCGGTTTTTGTGAGGATTTCGGCAAATTCACGTCCGTACTTTACATACATGCCTGCAATAAATACGGATTCTGCTACCGGGCCGTCGCTTGGGCCAAAAGTCTGAAAGCTTTCGCCAGGCGAATCAGAAAAGCAGTTTAGATTCAGACAGTCATTCCAGTCCGCTCGTCCGATTAACGGCAGTCCGTGTGGGCCTTTATGCTCTGTAATATAGCGGAAGCTGCAGCGCAGATGATCCAGTAAAGAAGAGGCTTTACTATTATCGTTATCAAAGGCGCAGCGTTCTTTCAGAATGGCATAATCGCCGGTTTCGCGCAGATAAGCGGCTACGCAGGCGATGAGCCAGAGCGGATCATCGTTAAAACCGCTGCCGATATCCGAGTTGCCTTTTTTGGTCAACGGCTGATATTGATGATAGGCACTGCCGTCTTCAAATTGTGTGCTGGCAATATCCAAAATACGTTCTCTGGCACGTTCCGGAATCAGGTGCACGAAACCAAGCAAATCCTGACAGCTGTCACGAAAGCCCATGCCCCGGCCCAGACCGCTTTCATAGTAGCTGGCAGACCGGCTCATGTTAAAGGTGACCATACACTGATACTGATTCCATATATTAACCATTCGATTTAATTTTTCATCTGAGCTTTGGATGGTAAATTTGCTAAGCAGAGCATTCCAGTAACGCTGAAGCTCTTCGAATGCAGTATCAAACTGTTCCGGTGTACGGTATTTTGCAAGCAATTGTTCCGCAGGTTGTTTTCGAATGATTCCTGGCGAGCTGAATTTATTGTCCTGTGGATTTTCTATGTAGCCAAGCAGAAAGATGAAGGAGCGGGACTCTCCGGGAGCCAGTGTTAGTTCCAGATGATGGCTGCCGACTGGCGACCAGCCGTGAGCGATACTGTTAGCTGATGTTCCGCCAAATACGGTTTCTGGATCAGAAAAACCATGGTAAGCGCCGCAGAATGCATCCCGGCTTGTATCAAATCCGCTGACCGGACTGTTTACGGCAAATACCGCATAGTGGTTTCTTCTCTCACGGTATTCTGTTTTGTGGTAGATTACGCTGCCTTCTGACGCCACTTCCACTTCTCCGGTTGAAAAGTTGCGCTGAAAGTTAGACATATCATCCTGGGCATTCCACAGGCAAAATTCTACAAGGCTGTATAGATGCAGTTCTTTTTTGTCAGCTGTGTTGTTTTTCAAGGAAATGCGTGTTAATTCGCACGCGTCGGAAAGAGGGACAAAGACTTCCTGTTTGGCTGTAATGCCGTTTTTTTCTGATGTAAAAATACTATATCCAAGTCCATGGCGGCAGCTGTAATCATCCAATGGCGTCTGCGTTGGTTTCCAGCCGGGATTCCAGACCGTATCGTTATCTTTGATATAGTAATAATGTCCGTTGCTGTCTAACGGGCAGTCATTGTAACGGTAACGTGTCAGCCGCAGCAGCTTGGCATCTTTATAAAAACTGTAGCCGCCGCTTGTATTGGACACGAGAGAAAAAAATCCATCAGTTCCAAGGTAATTAATCCATGGAAGCGGAGTTTTTGGATTGGTAATCACATACTCTTTTGCCGAGTCGTCAAAATAACCATATTGCATAGTCGTCTCCTTCTGCCGCCGACGCCCTGCGGCATTTAGAATAATACTGCGCTTTTTGACAGAGATGGATGAAAAAAGCTGCAGCAAGGTGTGCGTCTGTCCAAATCTTATAAGAATTATCTGGTAAAATCAAGCAGAAGGCGCAAAATTTACAAACATCACTGATTTTTACATGGAGAAATCAGTCTTTGAATGTTTTCCACTTTACTTCATATTCGACGCCAATGGTATTCCCAATATTTTTCACATAATGAAGCAGTAATGTTCGTGCCCGTTCCTGAGCCTGAAACAATAAGGATTCATCCTTTTCTGCCTCTTCCAGCATTGTTTGCTGTGCTTTTGCAAATGCGTCGGTCTGATCCTGGGCGGTTATCTGATCGGCGCCGAATCCGGTTTGTTCGGTATAAAAAGTATCTTTGGATAAAGATGCATCGTCTACTTTACAGCTGATAACTTTAGCTTCCGGTAGGGTAATCGTAACGACCTGACCGGAAATGTCCAGATCGAGCCGGCTAATATCGATTCCTATTTTTACGATGCCTGAATATTCCATCCATAACTTTTTGTTTGTATTCCAAAAGAGTACTTTTTTATCTGTGCTGGACTTTGCGGTATTATGATAATAACATTCTAAAGTAGCCAGTTCACAGACAGACTTAAGCTGTCCAAGGTTGAGCGGTTCTGCTTTTTTGTCTGCCTGTTCCTGATTGGACTGAGAGGCAACGCTGCATCCAATCTGTGAAAAAAGCAATAAAATAAAAAAGACTGTACACAATCGTTTCCGGTTATTCATACCCATATCCTCCTTCACCGACTATTTTTAAGGTATATTCCTTGTTTTGATCTAAAAATGGCTGTGTCAGAGCACGAACGGTGTTTATGGCATTTTCCTGTGCAAGCTCAAACATTTGGGTGTTGGAATTGCATTCTGCTAAAGCGTCAGACTTACAGGCCGGGAGCGCTGTGATGGAAACGTGTTCATTATTGGCGCTGTCGTCTTTAAATATATAATCCAGAGAGCCGGGGTCTACGGCAATATCTGTAATTTCAACGGCAGGAAGCGTTACAAGGAGTTCTTTTCCGGTTTTATCGTTGGTTTTGTCTGTGCGCTCTTTTGAATGACGGTTATTATTTTTAATAGAAACCGTTATTTTTTCCATATCAAGTCCAATACTTATTTTGGCATTGTAGGCTGCATAATAGAGAACTCGGTTATCGTCGTTTCTGACTGCTGCTACACCGTTAAAAGTAACCTGATAGGTAGAAAGCTCACTGATTTTCAAAGTTTTTTCCAAACGGGATGATGTATCGATAGTAGTTGTTTGCTTTTCTGTACGATTGCTTATAAACTTGTTCCAGATAAGGCATATCAGGGCAAGAAAGATTACAAATATAAGGACATTCCGGATGTATCTGGGAATATCTCTGAGCTGAAAGTGTCTGTTATGTTCTTCTGTGTAATGTTCAGACGCCATATGCGTTCCTCCTGAATCGTTGATTAGGAACTGCATATAAATAACCTGTGATATTTGCGCAGGATTTTTCTTTGAGAGAGCTATGCAAAAATCAGGCGCATAGCGGGCTATCGGAGAAAAAGACAAGCAAAGATCATGGGTTATTTACATACAGTTCCGTACTTGTTTTGAAACAATGAATATAGATGCTGTTATTTTATCATAGCTTAAAATTCTGCACAAGGATTCCTGTAGCGAACTGTTTGTATTTACGGTATATTTTATAATAAACAGCATAAAACAGTATAAAACAGTTGACAACAGTTATACACTGTTATATACTGTTTATAACGAAGGAGGGATGCCAATGGATATCATTATCAGCAATTCTTCGATGCAGCCCATTTATGAACAAATTGTTTTACAGATAAAGGCAAAAATTATGAATGGAGAATTAAAAGAAGAAACAATGCTCCCTTCAGTTCGTGCTTTAGCAAAGGAAATAAAAGTCAGTGCACTGACGGTAAAAAAAGCATACGATGCGCTGGAGGAAGAAGGGTTCGTAGTTACTGTGCATGGGAAAGGCAGCTTTATTACACTTGCGAACCAGGCGCTTATGCTGGAGGAGAAAAAGAAAGAGGTCGAAGCTGATTTGGAAATGGCCATCCGAAAAGGCAGGAGCTGTGGGATGGGTGATGAGGATCTCACGCAGTTATTTCAGATTGTGCTGGAGGATGAAAGATGGTGAAATTAGATAACGTACAAAAAAACTATAAAGATTTTAGCATGAAATGTTCGATGGAAGTTCAAAAAGGGGCGGTCACCGGACTGATTGGAAAAAATGGCGCCGGAAAAAGTACGGCTTTTAAGCTCATTTTGGGATTGGTTTATCCGGATGGAGGCAGGGTCGAAGTGATGGGAAAGCCTGCAAACATGCTGGGCAGACGGGAAAAAGAAAAGATTGGGGTTGTTCTGGCTGATTCGGGATTCAGCGGATATCTTAAGATCAAAGACATTGCTTCTGTACTGGCGGGCATGTACCAAAGCTTCCACAGGGATGATTTTTTAAAGAAATGTACGCAGTTTCAGCTGCCGCTGGAGAAACAGATCAAGGAATTTTCAACCGGAATGAAACGCAAGCTGCAGGTATTGGTGGCGATTTCTCATGAAGCGGATTTGCTGCTTTTGGATGAACCGACAGCAGGATTGGATGTGATTGCCAGAGATGAACTGCTTGGGCTGCTGCGGGAATATATGGAACAGGAAGGACGTTCGATTCTGATTAGTTCGCATATTTCCGGAGATTTGGAAGGTTTTTGCGATGATCTTTATATGATTGACGACGGCAAGATCATACTGCATGAGGAGACAGATATATTGCTGGGACAATATGCACTGTTAAAAATGACAGAACGCCAGTATGAGAATCTGGATCAAAAGTATGTGCTGCGATACAGGAAAGAACCTTTTGGAGTGAGCTGTCTGACAAACCAGAAGCAGTTTTATATGGAAAATTATCCGCAAATTACAGTTGAAAAAGGCAGCATTGATGAAGTAATTATGATGATGGTGCGAGGTGAGGGAAAATGAAAGGACTGTTGATTAAAGATTTAAAACTTATCATGACACAGAAATTGTTTCTATTCATTGTAGGAGTCATTAGCTGTTACCTGCTGGCGACAGGAAAAGCAGAGTTTGGAATGATTTATACGACGATGATATTAGCTATGCTTGTAATAAGTACGATCAGTTTCGACGATCATGATAACGGAATGAGTTTTTTGTTTACATTTCCAATAAGCCGCAAGATTTATGTAATGGAGAAATATTTGCTTGGAATAATACTGGCAGCAGTAGCAATGGCAGCGGGTTGCGGGATACTGATGATTGTGTCATTGGCAAAATCGGCAGATTATACGATGCAGGAATGGCTTAGCGCGGGACTTGGCTCTTTGCTTACGGCATCGGCGCTTTTGTCGGGCAGCCTTCCGCTCCAGTTAAAATTTGGAGCGGAGAAGGGCCGGATCGTAACGGCAACCATATTTATTTGTGTCGCAGTGGCAGGCTATACGATACAGCAGGTTGTAAAAGCAGCTTCGATTGATTTATCTGCAGCCATGGAGCCGTTTTTACAGGCGGATGCAACAGAGGTGGCTGCGGCCGTAAGCGTTTTAGCCATTGGATTATTAGCGGTTTCTTATGTAGTATCAGTTGCTATTATGAAAAAAAAGCAGTTTTGATGTATATGATTATGATTGCTCAAAGAGAGCGATTATCTGCGCAGGCGTAATCGTATCGTTCTCAGAGGCTTCATCTGCCTGTTTCAGATCAGAGGCATACAAAAGGCTGGCATAAGAATGCTCAAATGCGGCGGCAGTAAATAAATAGCTGCTGTTTTCTGCAATCAGTATAGGATCTGCTGAAAGCGTCATCGAGGTATCTATGTGTTTTAAACGGATGGTGTCAGTCTCAATCATTCCTTTATAAACGGTCGATACGCGGATCGTATATACAATGTAAGGCAGTGAATCTGATATTTCCATACCTGTTGCGGAATCTTTTTCCGGCTCGTGTCTTACATTCAGCATTTCTTTTTGTATGGATTCTACGGTTCCTGTAAATACCAGATCCGAGGCATTGATAAGATCGCTGGCAGTGTTATATGCCGGGTGGTCTGAGACGGAGATCTGTCCGTCTGCTTCTATTTGATTCGAAGATGTTGTCGGGTCATCGGAAGGCTCTGTGGGCTGTGATTTGTATATGCTTTTTTTGGAATACAGTTTTTTTTGAACAGCGCCGGATTTTAAAGCAGCTTTGATACGATAGGAGCCGTCAGATACTGTATATTTTTTTGACAGGCGGATACTGCCGGTTCCGGAACCAGACCATGATTTTACATCTGTCCAGAGGTTTTCATTTTTCTTTTGGAGGGTTACGGCTGCCCGCATAGCTGTCCGTTTGCTTACGGCCTGTGCAGAAATTTTTATATTGGCTTTGCCTGTGGCGTCTATGGTCAAAGACACCTGATAACTTTTAAAAGGATGAACCGTTTTTGTTATTGGCGCTGCAGACAAAGCGACAGGTGTGCACAAGATGCATACAGCGCAAAGCAAAAAAGCTATGATTTTGGAAGTTTTTAATTCAGCGTTGGTTTTTATGGATTTCATCCTTGGATTCCTTTCTGGTTTTCGTGATAATCAACAGCAGGTGAGCGGTCGGCTATAGAAACATCAGGCCGATCTGATATACGAAAAAAGTAACGATCCATGCTACAGCAAGCTGAAATATTGTTACAAATGCTGTCCATCCCCAGCTTCCGGATTCTTTTTGTATCGTTGCCAAGGTGGCTGCGCATGGCACATAAAGCAGGCAAAATACCATCAGGCAGAATGCGTTAAGCGGGCCGAAGCCGATCTTTTGTAGCACAAGTGAAAAAGCGGCCATTCCAGACTCGGAGTTTGCATTTACAATGCCAAACAATACCGCGCAGCTGGATACGACAACTTCTTTTGCGGAGATTCCGGCAATGAGCGCTACGGCAATCTGCCAGAATCCAAGGCCGACGGGTGCAAAGACCGGTACAAGAAATTTTCCGATCGTTGCGCCGAATCCTTCCGACATATCCGGGGCATAACCATGCGGGCCAAAATTCAGCAGAATCCAAATCAGCAGTGTTGCAAGAAATATCGTTGTACCTGCTTTTCCGAGATAATCTTTTACTTTATCCCATACATAAATACTGACAGTGCGTGCATCCGGCAGTTTATATTCCGGCAGTTCGATCAGCAAATAGTTGGCGCTTTTTTTACGGTCTATCAGATGCAGAAGCACCGATACAAAAATTGCTACTATAATACCAATCAGATACATGGAATAGGCGGCAAGCATGGCATGTTTGCCGAAAAACATTTCTGAGAACAGAATATAAATCGTCAGACGGGCATTGCAGCTCATAAAAGGTGTGACGAGCATAACTTTATAACGGTCTCGTTTGCTTTCCAGAGCGCGAGAGGCCATAATGGCCGGAACGGTGCAGCCAAAACCGAGCAGCATTGGAATAAATGCTTTGCCGGATAGTCCAAGCCGGCTCATAAGCCCTTCCATAATATAGGCAACACGCGCCATATAACCGCTGTCTTCCAAAAAAGCAAGAGCCAGAAACAGAATAAAAATATTTGGCAGGAATGTAATGATTGTGCCAACGCCTCCGATCATGCCTTCTACTACGAGCGATTGTAATACGGTATGTGTGTGCATAGCTTCCAGAACCTGTATCGAGATCGAAGAAAGCCAGTCGATAGCTGTTTCAAAATAGCCTTTGATCCAGTCTCCGACAGTAAAGGTTAAGAAAAAGACAACTGCCATAATTCCAAGAAAAATTGGAATGCCAAAAATACGGTGTGTCAGGGCTTTATCTACACGTTCCGTAAATTGATCCTGCCTTTTTTTATGTAAAAGCGTTTCGCTAATGATTTCTTCGATAAAATCATATTTCTCATTGATAATTTGTGATTCATAATTTTTATCTAACACGTCCGGCAGATCAATGGGATATTTATCGCAAACTTCAGTATCATGCTCCAGCAATTTGATGGCATGCCAGCGATAATTGGTAATATGCGGGTATTTTTCCTGCAGAGCAAAGATAATCTGGTCAATTTTATCTTCTATTACATCAGAATAAACCATGGCAAATTCTGCATGATGGTCATGGGCATGGTGGGCAGGATTTTTATGATGATGGATCAAACTGTCGGGGTCTGCCTGTCCTTTATGATGAGCGGCTGCGTGCAGCAGGGAATCCAGACCGGTACGTTTTCTTGCAGATACCGGAATGACCGGGATGCCTAACATTTCCGGCAGACGGTGCAGATCAATCTCCATGCCCCGTTTTTCTACAATATCCATCATGTTAAGAGCCAGCACGACAGGTTTGCCAAGTTCTAATATCTGGAGAGTCAGATACAGGTTCCGCTCTAAAGAAGAAGCGTCTGCGACATTGATAATCACATCAACTTCATCACTTAAAATAAATTGTCTGGATACGGTTTCTTCCATCGTATAAGAGGTCAGACTGTAAGTGCCGGGCAGATCTACCAGACGAATATTCAAATCGTGATCGCGGATAGCGCTTTCTACTTTTTCTACCGTAACGCCGGGCCAGTTGGCTACTTTTAAATTTGCACCGGTATAGGCGTTAAATAGTGTTGTTTTTCCACAGTTGGGATTACCGATAAATCCGATTGTTAAATTCTCTTTCAAGGAGTTCACCTCACTTCACGTACCGTAATATTTTTAGTCATATTGTATCCAAGTGCAAACCGTGTACCGCGCAGTTTGATAATCATAATCCCCTTGCCTTTTCGGTTTAAAACAGATATGACAGATTCTTTTGTCATTCCAAGAGCTTCCAGCCGCCGCTCCATCTGAGCAGGCAGGCGGATCTGTTCAACAATACAGCTTTGTCCCTTTTGGATATCTTTTAAAAGCATGTATAGCTACCTCCTAAACATATGCAAATCAACATTGCCGGCAGATAAATAAAGTTTTTCCTGCCGATTTGCTGCCATATTTACATTATAGCGGATTTGCTGAAATGTACAATACTTAATTTGATACTTACCGTACGAATCCGGCGCTTTAGAAGTTCTCTTCGAAGCGCCGGATTATTGAATGTGTTGTATTATGACAGACTTTTTAATTTGCGATTTACAGTTTGAAAATCATGAATGAGATGCTGGATATGTGCAGCTTGCTGAATTGTAAGATCGTCGACTTCTAAGAAGATGCGTTCTCCTGCTTCTTCTAATTCCAAGAGATAATCTGTTGTGCAGCAAAAATACTGAGCAATACGTTTTAACATATCTACAGAAGGCTGTATATTATCGTTTTCCCAATTACTGACACTTTGTTTGGTGACGCCGAGGATATTTGCTAACTGAATTTGAGTTAGGTTGTTTGCCGTTCGCAATTCTTTTATTCGTTGGCCAAGCATTATTGTACTCCTTTTATTTTTACTTTAGTTTTTGGGAAAAACAGTATCAAAATACTTTAGTAAAGCAGGTAAAATGTGGAAAAGCAAGTCTTATAGAAAAATAATTATATTTTAGATAAAAAACAACTGCAAAAGTATCTTTGCAAAATACAATAGTATTGTTATAATTGACAATGAACAAAGAGATGTCTGAAAATTTTCTGCTGTTTATGAAAGATGTTAGAATAGTGGAGAAAAAATACTTTGTTTGGGCGGGCAGTGTCAGACGATAGTTGCTCCATTCAGGCAAATGGTATGCAACAGCTCACCCGGGAAGATTTATGGGGGAGACTGTTACAGTAATGTTTGACGGCCTGTAAAAAAGCTATAAACGTTGTAATAGTAATTGAAACTTGTAAGTCATTAAAAAGGAGAAGGAGAAAAAATATGAAGAAAAGAAACATGGCAGTTACAAGACTTTTAACAGCAGCAGTAGCAACAGCAGTAGTAGGATCCAGTGCAGGAATCGCTTTATCGCCTGTTGTGCAAGCGGCGGCAGAAGAAACAGGTGAAGAAGGTGGTGGTGATACCAGCGGCAGCGGCGGTGGTAATACGAATATGTAAACGACAACAGGAAAAGGCAAAGGGGTTCAAACATGTATCCATACATTGTTTGGGCCTTTTGCTGTTGAAATATCGTCATTTTACACATTTTTACCTGCTGCATACGCTATTGAATGCGCTCACTCACAATTGTGCCTCTTTGTCATCGAGTTTTTTAATCTGTAATTTTAATAGGCGATACGATATGAAAGTATCGCCATAAATGTCTATGCTGAACGGATGGAGCGCTAGAGCGTGTTTGAAAAATCATTCCCTCGATCTGCACTCTCCACTTTGCGAAGAATTTATCCCAAATTTAGTCAACATAGCCCACTATGACTCCTAAATTTGGGATAAATTCTCCACAAACTGTGAAGCACATCTCACAGAAAGCATTTTTCAAACACGCTCTAGTAAATATTTTCGAATATATCTTTTAATTCCATTGTAATATGCGGGAATGCTCTTAAACTAAGTTGAATTTCTGCATTATAATGAGCATCATCAGGATCATCTTCTAAAATATAATTTTGTTCCATTGTATATTTTCCATCTTTTAAATAATATATTTCAACAGACCTTCCTTGTGGTGTAACAATCCAATATTCTTCCACACCTGCATTTTCATAGATATCTTTTTTTACTGTTTTATCTCTCTTAGCTGTAGATGGACTTAAAGTTTCTACAATGAATTTTGGAACACTATAATAAGATCCACCTTTTAATTGTTTTCTATCACATACGATCATCACATCTGGACACAAATAATCATCATTTATATCAGGTTGATATTTAAAATCCAAATTTTCCATAAATACAAGGCATAAACTATTTTTTAATCCACGTTTGACAATTTCGTATATATTTCCATTAATAATACTATGTCGATATCCAGGAGCAGGAGACATATCATAAATAATACCATTTATTTTTTCATCTTTCCAGTGTTCATTTGTTTCTAATGACATAATTTCACATCCTTATTTTAAGTGTATTTTTAAAGAAAAAATACTGCTAATATCGTCTGCTGTATAAATTCTTTTATCGAATTCATTTAATTTTATTGTATCCATTGTGATCGCGCTTCTTTTCAGATATAACTATAATAACGTGAAATGAAGGATATATCAAGTCTATCCGGAATCTTCTTACTTAAATTCCTCAACATTTTGCTGTCAGTCAGACGGTAACACCGGACGGCAAAAAGTATTTTGCAAAGGAAGACGGAGCCGTTGTGAAACAGGAATTTTGTTTGAGCAGCGCTCTCGAAGAAAAATCCTGTGGACTATTTGCAAGTTATTTCTTTACGGTTCCTTAACTCATATACTTTACCATTCTCAACCCGAAATAATCGATTACATATAGCATGCACACTTTCCCTATGGGAAACGATGATAATGATTTTTCCTTTTTTCGCCTCTTTTTGCAGATAATCATATATTGCTTTCTCTGCCTCCAAATCAAGAGCGCTTGTCGCTTCATCAAATACGATCACGCTCTTGTTTGACAATATCGCCCTCGCAATAGCTATTCTCTGCCTTTGACCGCCAGAATACTCTGCCCCTCTTTCCATGATTATTGTATCAAATTCCTGCTCCCTGGACGTAATAAAATCAGTGGCGCCCGCCAAATCTGCTGCATTCTTTACCATAGCAAAAGTAGCCGTCTCATTTCCACCTTTGATGTTTTCGGCAATCGTGTCGTAAAATAAATAAGGAAACTGCGGCACATAAGCGCAAAGCCTGCATATCTCATCTTTTGTAATCTTTGTATTTATGATGTCATCATAACAGATATTCCCTTTTGTTGGCTGGTAAAATCCCATAATCAGCTTTACCAATGTTGATTTTCCATTCCCGGATTCTCCGACAACAGCAGCAATATCTCCTTTCGATACTTTTATATTTACATCCTCCAAAATGTATTCAGATTCCTGATTATATTTAAAATGCAAACTTTTACATTGAATCTCTGAAAGAGCAGTCGCCGGTCGGTGCAGTGTTTTTTTGGGCGCAAGATCATTGTCAATCACCTCATAAACACGCTTCATGTTTATGATATACTGCTGCAATGAGGCAAAAAAATCCTTCAAGTTATCAAACATATATGTGATGCCGTCCTGCACAACCAGAAAAGCCATTACCGATCCCAGATCGACATATCCCCCGGAATATAAAATGATTCCTGCAAAAAGTATCCCCAGCAGATTAACGGCACTGAAAAAAACATTTACAACATTCATTCCGGCAATATGGGAACCCCTTTTTATCTGTAACTTTGCTATTTCCGTATTGATCCTTGAAAACTTTTTATACATAATATCATGCAGGGAAAGCATCCTGATACACTTCAAACATTTGAGAATGGCAGAATAAAGATTGTTGCTGCCAGCCTTCCTTTCCTGAATCTCTTTACTCAGCTTCCTGATTTTTACAGATACTTTTGACATGCAAAATATCTCGAAAAACGTGAGTATCAGAATTACAACTGCCAATTGCCAGCACAGACAAACCATCAAAGCAATCGAACCGAGTCCATAAAAGACTGCAAGAAAAAATCTGTGAAACGACCATGAAAAAAGACTTTTTACCCCGTCAATATCATCAGTCATCTGTACTATAATTCTTCCACTGTCCACATTCGTGTAATATTCCAACGGAAAATGCAACAGCTTATCCGCCATCCGTTCCTTTAAACTTCGTATCATTTTACTGACATTCTTTTCCTTGTAATACTCCGCCAACGGATTTACAAAAAAGATCAGAATAAAAATCATCGCACTGAGTATATATACACCGTACATATATAGGATGTCATGGTATTCAACGGCATTCACCAGCCATTTTTCGGAAAAACTGGTAAAAATTTGCGCCAATGGAAATACAGTTGAATACCTGTTTTGATTCCATTCCGTATGCATAGGACACCTTCTGAAATCTGACAACACTTTTCGTATCCATGATGTTAGTCTCTGTTCCGCTGTTTTCTTCCACCAACAAAAGCAAATCATCCAGCCGTCTCATGGATTTTTCTATTTCACGCATTTCATTCAGAGAGCTGAAAAGATCAATGACGGGCATACTGATCTGATTCATCAACTGCCCATATGCAAAAAGTAAAGAAATTTGTATTTCTCCGTTAATTGTCAGTAATCCGCCATAAATGAAAATAATAATATTGGGAACATATGTTGTGGACATAATAAACGCAAGAGACGAACATCCGTTTTTGTAATACTTTACCTCATTATCATAAATATTTTCTGTGATTCCTTTCAGCTTTTTTTGCATCCTGTCTGTCATCTGATTTGCGATAATGGTCTCCATTCCATTTGTAATGTCATACACACTTCCTACATATGCAGATTTTATTTTACATCCATCCTCATATATGCTGCCCGCACGTTTTGAATAAAAATTCAATATTACAGCAAACAGGGGAATTGGCAAAAAAACACCGACACTCAATTTCCAGCTATAGTGAAACAAATACAAAAAACCGCAGATGGACATGAGAGGGCTGAAAAACAATGTCTGAAATCCCGTAAGCATGAATTTTGAAACTTTTTCAACATCGTCATGATATCTGTTTAGCAGTTGACCCATGCTGACGCTCTCTATTTCCTGCAGCTGTGTTGCAAACAATTTTCGAACCAGTCTTCCTCTAATATCGCAGCAAACCTCAGACTCCAATCTGCTTGAAAAATATCCGAAAAGATAAATCCTCAACATTTTGAACAGATTGATGAAAATAAATCCGAAAATAGTATGATACACAAAAATCCACTGTTTTTGTAAAGCAGCATCTATGATACGCTGGATATAATTAACCTGATACAGGTTTAAAATGATCAGCGCCAAAGACAAAAACAAAATAAAAATCATATGCGACAGATACTTTCGCAGATATTCATACGTCCATCCGACAATATACTTTAATGATAAATCAGTCATTATATAAGCCCTCTTTCATGCAAGAATTCATACATATTTTCTTAATTGTAAAAGAACTATATTACAACTGCAAGTGGGCAAAACAGTTATAACCAAACATGAGAAAAGATGCCTGCCCCTTCAGGCAGACACCTTTTTCTTAATTGTATATAATTCTTTTTATTGTACTGCTTGACAATCCATACTGCAGTGCCAACTCGTCAACAGAATTCCCTTCTTTGAATAACGTCTTTATTTTCCGGTTCCGTTCCTGATAAAAGGTTTTAGAACCGCTTTCTGTTCCCCAGCCAGCTTTTGTTCCCGCTTTGGGAACATATAATATATTTCCGCCGCTGTAAGTTTGTAATTCCTGCAGTAATCGCTCAGGTAATATTTCTGCTGCATTTATATATTTCATTTCTGTACCCTCATTCATATATAATTAAAATTTAAAATATTGTTTCAGTACAGAAAACAGCAGGGCATATGGCAGTGTGTCATATTATGCTTAAACATTTTTTACGCCCATACAGATTTCCATATGCCTGCTCCTCTGCATGGGTTCCATGGACATGGCAAGACCGTCTCTGAACAAAAGTCTTTTCTTTTTATTCAATGATATCACCTCCTCAATGAGCAAAGCACACCTTCATTTTTAAGTTTTTCTATGGCTTCCTGAAAAGTATTCGTGATAACGCGATATGCATAGATTTGTGCAAATGATTTTCTGGTTCTTTATACCAGACAGTGATGCAATATTGATGTTTCATTCATCAACCGTAATATTCCATTCGGCAGGATTACGGTCGCTATATTGATAATAAAAGAGAGCTGTTTCCATACAAAGGACTGCATCTGGAAAAAGCCGATTGATGATCTTAACATCCTGTCCATCAAAAGAATTCACCCAATGGTATATCCCCATTTTATCTTTTCAATCAGTCTTTCATCTGACAATTTCTGAATATCAGCATAATATAGTTTATAAGAATTAAGTTCAGCGGTTGTCATAATAGAATCATGGTCAAAAAAAATTCTTCTGACAATATCTATCACTTTTTCCTCAAGCATTGATTAAACCTCTATTAATCCACACAAAAATATCTCAACAATTATGTGATTTGTTATAGCATATCTTCTTTTTTATAAAAAGTCAATGATAGCAAAAACAAAATATCAGAATGATATCATGCAAAGTAACAGTTCAGATAACCCATTGAACTGTTACGTATCCAGCCATTAGAAATCGCTCTGCGATGGGCCGGATACCTGGAAACCGCTACATTTTTATACGGTCAGCACAGTAAATGTGCAGACCTACCTGAACTGTTACCATGCAAAGGTCATTATAAAGATAAAAGAATGGGAATCGTGATATAGCCGTTCAGCTGGGGCGAATGGATTTGCGGGTTTTCCGGGTGTAAATAGTTTTTTCTCATAATTAGAGCCGGTAGGAAAAGGGTTTCTTCTTATGGGTAGATGATACATGTGGGTAGATGATACATGAAAAAGGGGAGGAAGAATGCAATATGGCAGAAAAGAGAGATTCCATAAAAAATGTAAACGATAACAGGAAAAAGCAAAGGGGTTCAAACATGTATCTATACATTGTTTGGGCCTCTTGCTGTTGAAATATGAAAATACAAAAATAAAATCATCAATCCAGATTTAAAATTTCCTGTCTGAGTCTGATAAATTCTTCTTCGGAAAGCATGTCTCTTTTCTTACAGCCTTTAAGACAATAACGGAACTTTTGCGAACATTCCGGATGTTCTTTTCTGCATTTTCTTGCCTTATGAATACTCTGAAGCAGCCAGATAAAATTTCCGATAATACAAAAAGCTACAAATCCGTATTCAAGCATTGTTTCCACGGTGATCGTTATTTGATGCATATGAGGACCTCTTTTCTTTTTTTATTTTTGTGCAAAATAGCGTCTGTTTGCTGCAAACCGTTTTGCAAATAAATATAGTTCACTATTATAATAATCCAATTTGGACACAAAGTCAATGTAAAATGTAATTAATATTTTAAAACAGTTCCATGGGCTATCAGAACAGTTTCACTACGAAATATGTTATTGTAAACATAAATCTGCAAAAATGTATGAAAAATATTGATTTTGGGCAGATTGTCCGATATAATGAATGCAGTTTATGTCGAACATAAGCAGATAAGAAAGCGAGGATGATAAAATGGGATTTTGGAAGAACCTGAAATATGTATTATCGGATGAATGTAATGGGCTGCTGCGTCTGCTGGTAGATCATTATAACAGAAGATCCGAAAAAAATGAAAAAAGTATCAGGGATATTCTCGTAAAAGTACAGCAGACAATGGATGCACAGGAAGTATTAGACAGTAATATGAGCGATTCCTATCAGGAACTTCGGGAAAATAAAGATGCCGTTGAAAAGGTATCCACGCAATGTGAGTCCGTTTTTTCCCAGTGCGAAACGATGATTTCACAGATTAGCCAGATGGAAACCGATGCTGCGTCCAGGGGGCAGGAGATCGAGCAGATCATCGGTCAGGAATTTGAGAAACAAAAGGAAGAGATCAAAAAAGGCAATCAGATGTTAGCTGCCAGAATTCGGGAAGTATATGCATATTTAGAAGCTGTAAACGAACCGGATCCGGATGCGCCGAATGTTAATGATCTGCTGGCGCGAATAGATACTTTGGAACAGAAGAATGCCGAATACGAAAGCAGACTTGCAGCGGTAAGTAAAGAATTAGATGAGACGAAAAAAGCGTACGATGCTGTAGATAAAAGCTTTCAGGAAGAAAAGCGTAAAGCATTCAATTTATCGAAAAAGCTGGTACAGGCAAATGATAAGATCAGTGATTTACTGGACCGGGTAAAAGATCGTTCCCTGGAAAATATGCTGCAGAAGGATGAAGTTCAAAGTCCGTTTATGATTACGCAGAATAAGGAGAAATATACAATTACAGCCGGAAATATTCAGATTATGGTAACCAGATTTGCGAATACCATCGTTTTGGACCGCTTTTTTGAATCTGTACCGGATTACGATCCGTATAAGAAAATGTATCAGCGTTATCAAAAGGATATTCGCACAACTGCCAGACAGTTTACGCCTAAATCTGAACTGGAGGATGTATTGCGGGCATTTGTTCAGGTCGTACAGGAAGACCTGATTGGAAAGATGGTGGAAGCATTGTACCGCAGGATGAAGTCCGGGAAGGCCGAGTTTGAAGAAAATCTCCTGTCCGCGTTAAATCAGTATTTGGAAGCAATCGGCTTTTACTGTAGAGACGAACTGCGCGTAGGAGAGATTTTCAGAGAAAAAGATCTGGATGACATGGACTGTATGGAAGATAATCAAACACAGGGAAAAGAGCAGGGAGAGATACTGGAGATTGAAACATATCCATATTACATCAATTATATTGACAAAGCAGGCAAACGAAAAAAATTGCATACAAAAGGAATGATGACCATTGCAGTGTAGTTATGTTTTGAATGCTTTTTCAAAGGAGTCCTGATTCATGGATTTTAGACATGAGCTTGTTCTGCCGAATGAAGATCTGCCGTTTCGGCTGTTTGTGTTTGAAGGAAAAGATGGCAGTTACAAAGTATCCAAGCATTGGCACCGCTCTGTTGAAATCTTTTTGGTACTGGAAGGAAGTATTGACTTTTATATTGATTCCAGCCTTTACCGGCTTGGACAGGAGCAGTTTATTTTAGTGAATTCTAACGAGGTTCACAGCATAGACTGCCCGAAGCCTAATTTTACACTTGTCCTGCAGATTCCAAGAGGGTTGTTTGATGCTTATATCGGGGATGTGGATCATTTGCTGTTTTCTCGCTCCTGTCAGAAAGATGAGGCGCTGGCTTGCCTGATCCGGAGGATGCAGAAAGCGTATGAGCAAAGGCAGACCGGATATTTGCTGCAGATTTTAAGTGATTTTTATCAGATTATGTACCTGCTCGTTACAGACTACCGGATTCTGGAAGTGGACGAAGAAAGAAAAAGGCAAAACAGAAATCTGGACAGGCTTTCTAAAATTACGAATTACATCCAGGTAAATTACAGAGAAGATTTGACCTTGGAAGGCGTTGCGCATATTTTTGGATTTTCTCCGGCCTATTTATCTAAGATGTTTCAAAAATATGCAGGCATTAATTATAAGACTTATGTGTCTGATCTGCGTACACAGGCCGGATACCGTCTGCTTATGAATACGAAGATGCCGGTTGGTGAGATTGCCATGGAGTGTGGATTTCCGGACAGCCGCAGCTTTGCAAAAGCATTTCGGAGACGTTTTGGGGCGCCGCCGGCAGAATATCGGAAAAGTCGGTTGGAAAGTAACAAAGACAAAAAAGTGACATAACTGCGACAAGTTTTCGATTGCATATCCTTCTTTGCGTTTCTATAATGTAGGTATCAAATACATGTAGAAAGCGAAGGAGGTTTTTTTATGTTTCAAAACATTCCAAAAGTAAAAGCCGGCATTGTAGCTGTCAGCCGTGACTGTTTCCCGGAAAGTCTGTCAGTGAACAGACGCAAAGCGCTGGTAGAAGCGTATCGTGCCAAATATGATGAGGCGGATATTTATGAATGTCCGGTCTGTATTGTAGAGAGTGAGATACATATGCAGCAGGCATTAGAAGATGTAAAGAAGGCAGGGTGTAATGCACTTGTTGTATATCTGGGCAATTTTGGGCCGGAAATATCAGAAACATTGCTGGCGAAGCATTTTGAAGGGCCAAAGATGTTTGTGGCAGCAGCAGAAGAATCCGGCGACAGCCTGATTGGCGGGCGCGGAGATGCATACTGCGGTATGCTCAATGCGAGCTATAATTTAAAGCTGCGCAATGTACGTGCGTATATTCCGGAATATCCGGTTGGTACGGCCGCAGAGTGTGCTGATATGATTCATGAGTTTTTGCCTGTTGCGCGTGCGGCAGTTGGGCTTAGCAGCCTGAAAATTATCAGCTTTGGTCCACGTCCTACGAATTTCCTTGCCTGCAATGCGCCGATTAAACAGCTGTATAATCTGGGTGTTGAAATCGAAGAAAATTCAGAACTGGATTTATTTGAAGCATTTCATAAGCATAAAGACGATGCGCGGATTCCGGATGTAGTAGCCGATATGGAAAAAGAACTGGGTGCGGGAAACCAGAAACCGGAGATTCTGCCAAAGCTGGCGCAGTATGAGCTTACCTTATTAGATTGGATTGAGGAGCATAAAGGGTACCGCGAATATGTATGTATCGCTGGAAAATGCTGGCCGGCTTTCCAGACACAGTTTGGGTTTGTGCCGTGTTATGTAAACAGCCGTCTGACAGGAAGAGGGATTCCGGTTTCCTGTGAAGTAGATATTTACGGGGCATTGAGCGAATTTATCGGCACATGCGTCAGTGAGGATGCAGTGACGCTTTTGGATATTAACAATACGGTTCCGGCGGATATGTATGAAGAAAGCATAAAAGGCAAATTTAATTATACATTGAAAGATACTTTTATGGGATTCCATTGTGGAAATACATGTTCGAGCAAATTGTCTGCCTGCTCTATGAAATATCAGATGATTATGGCGCGCACACTGCCGGAAGAAGTGACGCAGGGAACACTGGAAGGCGACATCGTTCCTGGTGATATTACGTTTTTCAGACTTCAGAGCACAGCGGATGCAAAGCTGCGCGCTTATGTGGCACAGGGTGAAGTGCTTCCGGTTGCAACGAAATCGTTTGGATCCATTGGCGTATTTGCAATTCCACAGATGGGCAGATTTTATCGGCATGTACTGATCGAAGGCAACTATCCGCATCACGGCGCGGTTGCGTTCGGACATTTTGGAAAGAGTCTGTATGAAGTGTTTAAGCTGATCGGAGTAGATCCTCAAGAGATAGGATTTAATCAGCCAAAAGAGATGCGCTATCGGACAGAAAATCCATTTGAATAAAAACAGGAGAACGAAATGTTATATATAGGTATTGATCTGGGCACATCAGCGGTAAAGCTTCTTTTGATGCGGACTGATGGCGCCATAGAAAAAATCGTATCAAAAGAATATCCGCTTAGTTTTCCAAAACCGGGCTGGTCGGAGCAAAATCCTTCTGACTGGTGGCAGGCATGTGTGGCAGGCATCAAAGAACTGACGGCAGATGCGGACAAAAGCCAGGTGGCGGGCATCAGCTTTGGCGGACAAATGCATGGCCTGGTTGCGTTGGATGCGCAGGATCAGGTGATTCGTCCGGCGATTTTGTGGAATGACGGCAGGACGATGGAAGAGACAGAGTATTTGAATGAGGTGATCGGCAGGGATAAGCTGTCGCAATATACGGCTAATATTGCGTTTGCAGGATTTACGGCGCCAAAATTGCTTTGGATGAAAAAGCAGGAGCCGGAATTATTTGCAAGGATTTCTAAGATTATGCTGCCAAAAGACTATATTGCCTATAAACTGACGGGAATTCACTGCACAGATGTATCGGACGCTTCCGGTATGCTGCTGATGGATGTAAAAAAGAAATGCTGGTCAAAAGAAATGCTGGAAATATGCGGCATTCAGGAACAACAGCTGGCACATATTTATGAAAGCTATGAAGCAGTCGGAACGCTGCTGCCGGACGTGGCGCAGACGCTGGGGTTACCGGACACAGTCATTGTAGCTGCAGGAGCCGGGGACAATGCAGCCGCGGCAGTAGGTACAGGCACCGTTGGCAATGGCAGCTGCAATATTTCGCTTGGCACAAGCGGTACGGTTTTTATTTCCAGTGATCAGTTTGCGGTGGACAGCCATAACGCATTGCATGCGTTTGCTCATGCCGACGGACATTATCATCTGATGGGATGTATGCTCAGCGCAGCATCCTGCAATAAATGGTGGATGGAAGATATTTTGGAAACAAAAGACTTTGCAGCGCAGCAGGAAGGCATTACAAAGCTTGGAGAGAATCATGTGTATTTTCTGCCATATTTAATGGGAGAGCGTTCGCCGCATAATGATCCAAAAGCGCGGGGGACATTTATCGGTATGACGATGGATACGACACGTGCAGATATGACACAGGCAGTGCTGGAAGGAGTGGCATTTGCTTTACGGGATTCACTGGAAGTTGCAAAGCTGCTTGGCATTCAAATCGAACGGACAAAGATCTGCGGCGGCGGTGCAAAGAGTCCGCTTTGGAAAAAAATGATTGCGAATATTTTGAATATCAAGGTAGACACGCTGGCAAACGAAGAAGGGCCTGCGCTTGGCGGTGCAATGCTGGCAGCAGTTGCAAACGGGGAGTATGCGAGTGTGGAGCAGGCGGCCCGGGCAATTGTGAAAGTGACGGATACGGTGGAGCCGGATCCAGAGCTGGCGGCGCTGTATGAAAAGCGTTATCAGACATTTCATGAGATTTATCCAAGGCTGAAAGAGATGTTTCAGAATATGGATGAATGAAAGCAGAAAAAAGATATCGATTTGGCGGGTTATCTAAACAGTTTATCAAACGAATGATCTGTTAACAGGAATGAGTGATTTAAATATTAAGCTGGTTTCACTGGTAAATTTTATCAGTGAAACCGGCTTTTTGCATATTGATAAAAATCAGGAAAAATTTTGTAACTTTTTTTGGAGTTTATGTGTTATTTATTATGAAAGGATGTATGGGAAGATATTTCGATAAAAGAGATTTTTGCTCCAGGAAAAGGGAGGTTTTGATGGAAGAAAAGGATGAATTAATGATTAGGAATTTCATAAAGGAATATGGGACGGAGGTGATGAGAATATGTATGATTTATCTGAACGATTTTCAATTAGCAGAGGATATTGTACAGGAAACGTTTTTGAAATTGCTGCTTCATTATGAAAAAACAAAAAATACGGAAATACTGCAAAAACCATATATTTTAAAAACAGCAATGAATCTTTGCAAAAATCAGATAAGAACACGCTGGTTTAAAATGATAAAACTTAGAGATGTTCCGGATCAGCCGTCAAATGACTTTCCGGGGGATTTGAAATATGACAGGGAAATTATTATTCAAAAGATCATGGCTATGAAACCGATCTATAAAGAGGTGATTTTATTATACTATTATCAGGAAATGTCTGTAAAAGAAATTGCCGGTATGTTAAATCTGAAAGAATCTACTGTAAAAGTTCGGTTAAAACGGGCGCGTGAATTATTAAAACCTGAGTTAAAGGAGGTATTAGACTATGAATGAAATAAAGTCTTTGATAGATGATGCAATGGAAGATATAGTAGTGGATGAGGAAGCAATGGAACAATTCGTGAGTAAAAGGATAACTGTTTATAAGAGAAGAAGGAGAGGAAGTAAAATATTTTTCATTACATTTCTACTTCTGCTTTGTACAATGCCTGTAGCAGCGAAAAGTATCTACAACTGGAAAATAAACGTGAATGATAAAAAAACATTAGTTTTGGATGAGATGAAAGTGATTAGTATTAACAGTCATGTTAATAAATATGAGGATTTGAAAAAGACTTTTTTTGCAATAGAGGAATTAGAGACTTTTTTGGGGGTTCATTTTCTGCAATCACCTTATGCCTTGGATGAGCAGATTTGTCGTATAAGATACCAAAAGATTGGACCAGGATATAATTCTGTAAATATTTCTGCTTATATACCAGGAGATGCTCAGAATATTGTTTTTGATGACGAATCAAGAGGTGATATGGCTTTATATACTTGGAATGCAGGTAATTTATATAAAAAACCATTTGATTTGGAAATATTATTTATATCTGATAAAGAACAACAGAATTTTGGATATGATTTTTTGGGGATTTATGAATTTGTTGAAAAATATCAGTCAAAGCAGGGTTATACTGTAAATATTCTTAAGAAAGGTGATTCTGTATATAAAAATGGCATACAAGCGTATATTGCAGTTTTTGTTGCAGATGGTATATATTATGAATTGTCTGGAATATCGACGAAAGATGAATTGATAAAAATTATTGATTCATTTAAATAGATTAATGATTTAACACCTATATAGATGTTATTTTAATTGAAAAAGAAGTAATTTTGTGGTGGTGGATTATGTGATTGTGTAGTTAATTAGATAGTACGGATTATAATATCTAACCACCACATACTGATGAATAATATGTAGTATAATACTGTGTATGAAAAAATCGTAAACTATCAGATTGAGATGTTATATTATGTGTATAAATCAAAATAAAGCAAGATATAAACGGGATTTTTATTATAAAATGGTTATTTTTCGGTTTAAATTTACAATGTGAATCAAATTTGTTTCAGCTTTAGTATATAGATGAATGCTCTAATTTATTTTATTGAAATAGGTGTTCAGTATGTTTTTTAATATAAATTGGTTTAGTTGTTTTACACTACTTTACAACTTTATAAATGATACCCCTGTGTCTTAACTAGTGCCCTGTAAAGTCTAAAACTGTTACAAAACAGGGCACTAAAAATGAACT